>JAFGPZ010000302.1 GCA_016935935.1 Deltaproteobacteria bacterium | reverse complement strand
GTTCGCTATTCTCAAGTACATAAAGAAGAATGATATCAACGTGAAGGTTCTGATGGATCACGTGACCCAGGAAATGACCATTCTGACCCCGCAGGAGGCCAGGGAAATGATCGATCTCGGCGGTTACCTCGAGTTTGCAGAGTGCTCATGCATCCCGTGGCCGGGAATGGCTGACTGGATCGTTGCATACGACTATTCCTTCAACCTGATCAAGGAACTGATCAAGGAGAAGGGTCCGGACAACCTCGTACTGATCACCGACGCCGGACAGCCGGGCAATAAGCCTGTACCTGGCTGGAAGATGTTTATCAAATATTGTCTCGGTCAGGGAATCAGCGAAGAGATGATCAACGTCATGGCAAAGGAAGTTCCGGCAAAACTTATCTACGCATAATAATCTTCAATACCTGCTCAGGATGCACATGTATGTGCATCCTGAGCAGGTATCATTAAGTGATAATAACATTTTCTTCAATCACAAAAGATAAAGGCTGAGAAATGAAGAGTGCTAAGAGCGAACACATACCAGATCAAGATTCTGTGGTGAGTTTATCGGCTGTGGTTACCGAGTTGAAGAAGTTTGCCACTCACGATGGACCGGGTATAAGAACGACAGTTTTTTTGAAAGGATGTCCGCTTCAATGCAAATGGTGCTCGAATCCAGAGACAATGCTGCCTCACCGGCAGCTCTACTTTATTGCCAAGAGGTGCAAGCAGTTCGGAGAATGTGTCGATGTCTGCCCGGCAGGGGCAATAAGCATGGATATGAAAAATAAAATAGACAGAAGTGCCTGCACATTGTGCATGAAATGTGTGCAGGAATGCCCATACAATGCTTTTCTGCAGGTAGGCATGCACATGAGCATCGATGATGTGATGAAGGAGATAGAAAAGGATATTCCCTTTTACGGAAACGATGGGGGATTGACTTTGAGCGGCGGAGAGCCTCTGTATCAGTCTGATTTTGCAATAGCACTTCTAAAAAGATGTCGTGAGGCAGGAATTTCTACAGTCCTGGATACATCGGGGTATGCTTCACATGAAATTGTGAAGGATGCAATGGACTATACAGATCTGGTCTTGCTCGATATCAAGCATATGAACCCTGAACAGCACAGGAAGGGTACAGGAGTTAATAATACCTTAATTTTTGAAAATGCCGAAATTATGGCAAAAAAAGCTAAAATCAGGATATCGCTTCCATTGATACCCGGCTTCAACGACACTGAAAAAAATTTAATAGAAACAGCACGCTTTGCAATTTCCCTTGGTATTGATCATATAGATGTCAATCCGTTGCATACCCTGGGCAATGCTAAATATATCTACCTTGGTATGGATTCGCCTTATGAACAATACAAGGAGATTGAACAACAAAGAATTGAGTTAGCCAAGAGCATATTTGAGGGCTTTGACCTTAAAGTAACTGTTGGCAGAATGATGTAAAAAAAAGAAAATAAACAAGATAATTAGGAGAATAAAATGGCTGATTTAACAACAAGTTTTTGTGGATTACCTGTAAAGAATCCGGTCGGTATTACATCATGTGATTTTGGCGGAACCGCCAAACTGATAGAACGTTTTGCACCAACCGGTTTGGGCTGGATAATCGGTAAGACCGTTCATAAGATCGATGGCGTACATCGCTGGCCCAGACCGTACTTCTATTCATTGCGTCACTTCGGCAATGACATGAAAGATGTTTGGATCTGCTCGCAGATGTTCCATAACATGCCGTATGAGCAGTGGCTCGATGAAGAGCTGCCCAAGTGCCTTAAGATCTGTAAAGATAATGACATTCTATACATCGGTTCCGTGTCCGGAATCGGGCCTGACGCCGACACTTGGGTGCCCTTTATTAAGGATTTGCAGGAGCGTGGCGTTGAGATCATCGAGCTAGATACTGGTGGACCTCATGCTACCTTCGGCGCAGTTGAGGCTGACAAGGCTTGCGGAGCACCGCTGGCATTGGACCCTGAAACCGCTTATACGGTAACCAAGGCCTGTGTCGACGTTGCCACCGTACCGATTATTTTTAAGACCACCCCGCAGTGCGTGGATACGGCATCTCTGGCATTGGCTATTGCCAAGGGCGGTGCCGCCATCAGCGGTAACAATGCATTCTATGGCGCATGGATTGATCATGAGAAGGCCGAGTTCTTTGGTGTTCCCGGTTCTATGGGCGGACTTATCGGACGTCCCTGGCAGATCTTCTCACTGGCCAAGATTCTTGAGACCACCGCGACCGTGCCGGAAACACCTTTCCTCGGCGGCGGCGGTGTATTCACCTATGATGACGTTGCACGTCACATTATGGCCGGCTGCGACCTGGTTGGTCTCTGCTCATCTGTTTACTCTCGCGGTATCGCTGTAGTTCCGAAGATAATCAAAGAGCTGAACGAATTTATGGACAGAAAGGGATACAAGAACATCAAAGATATCCCGGTCATCACCGACCAGTTCATGTATCTGAGAGACTGGAAACGCGAAGGCCCATACATGCAGGTGAAGACCCCGGTCATTCCAGAGTTCGACGATGAGAAGTGTAACCGTTGCGGCATTTGCGAAAGCCTGTGTCCTTATGGCGCCATAAAGTTAGACAAGGCCGCCGATGAAAAACCAACCTTTGATCCTGACATATGCTACGGCTGTGGCTGGTGCGTAGGTCATTGCCCGCAGTGGGCTGTCAAGATGGTCAAGGCCGATACCGGAGAAGAGGTCTGGGACGGCAGAGGAACCATAGCCGACTGGGTATCAGACGACGAAGGTTACTAATACGTTTCATTGATATAGGTCATTCTCATTTACACGTTACAGGGGCATTATCATATGGATAATGCCCCTGTTTTATTATGAAAGAGAATAAATATTTCGGGTTATGGAAAAGGAGTTTCCTATGTTTTTATATCCTGATCAGATACTGCATGAATTTGTTTAGGAAAAATTTATCATCGAAATTAAATTTTCATCGATGTGTGTATTGCAATCAAACTCCAGAGGCATCATCCCGCAGCTTTAAGAAGGAATGGAATACAAGGGATAATATTATGGACCATTACGCTGAATTGTGTGACAGGGGTTTTGAATGCCGCAACATCAAACAGCTTGAACAGGTAATGGATTTGCTTGTTTAAGATGAGATAAATCAAGAAAAACTCCTGTTGCGACATAGTTAAGTGCAGAGAAAAGATCAAACACTTCCCACCATCGATATAAAAGAATCAATATTGTAGAGAATTTATTCACTCAGTTTAATTGTCATTAGTTCTTGATTATTT
>JAFGPZ010000301.1 GCA_016935935.1 Deltaproteobacteria bacterium | reverse complement strand
TGAACGGGTGGTGTCCGCATTGATCACCAAGGAAGCAGATCCTCATTCACTTGGGGAACAGGTGGCGAAACGTTACCTGAAGGAGGAAAGTCTCAAGCGATGAAACTGAGATGTCCGAGAAAAAAGGTGAAGAAACAGCTTCCCTTGTGTCCCACAACCCCGGATCAAGATCAATCTCCGGTATCCTCTTTTTCTAAGAAAAGTATGTTGCATGAACGGCCGCGTAACGGGCTGGTTATGATTATGACAGGTGACGGCAAAGGAAAGACGACATCGGCTTTAGGTCAGGCGTTGCGCGCTCTCGGTCATGGATATAAGGTCTGCATGATCCAGTTCATGAAAGGAAGAAAATATGGAGAATTTCTGGCAGCTGAACGCTGGTTTTCTTCCGAATTTGCCATCCACCTTTGCGGTCTGGACAGTTTTGTGATGAGAGACAATCCGGCACCAGTCGATGTTGAGATGGCCAAAGCAGGCTTGGCGCTGGCAAAACATGAAATGGCTTCCGGAAAATGGGATATGATCATTCTGGACGAAATCAACGTTGCCCTCGATTTCAAGTTGATTGCTCTGACCGATGTTATCGACTTGGTTGATAATAAACAGCCGACTCTCGACCTCATTCTTACAGGGCGCAATGCACTGCCGGAGCTTATAGAAAAGGCCGATACGGTCAGTGAGGTGCGGGAGATCAAACATCACTATGCTTCCGGGATTAAAGAACGGGCAGGTATCGAATATTAATTTGAGGATCAATACCCTAGGAGTATTGTAGAAATACGTTTTGAGGTAGGTTGGATATACCGGTATGTCATGCAATAAAACTGCAGCGGTTTAATCGACATCGAAGAAACGTTTTTCATAATCAACATGCTTCAGAATAGTGCAGTTTTTTAAAATACAAATAAAGGTAGGTAGTAACATGGAATCGAAGATTATTATCGAAAAGATAGAAAAAATTTGGATTGTTCGGTTTAATCTACCCGAAAGCATGAATCCTCTCGTTAAGGAATTGAGAAAGGAGCTTAAGCAGGCGTTGCGTGAGTTTCATTGTGATCAAGAAGCAAGGGTTGCCATTTTAACCGGCTCCGGTAAGGCCTTTTGTGCCGGAGGGTCGTTAAAGGAGTTTGCCGGGGGGATGAATGCTATCGAGGCCTACGATTTTATGCACGATGTAAATGACATTATTTTATCAATTACAAATATTGATAAACCGATTATCGCCTGTGTCAACGGCGTTGCGGTTGGGGCTGGATTTAATATGGCATTGGCGTGTGATATAATAATTGCCTCTACGAAAGCGAAGTTTTCACAGGCCTTTTCCAAGGTCGGTCTTCTTGTCGATATGGGGGGAACCTACTTCTTGCCGAGGATCATTGGTATTCACAAGGCGAAAGAACTGCTTTACACGGCGAAAATGTTGACGGCCGAGGAGGCTTATCAAATGGGAATTGTGAATCAGGTTGTTCCTCCTGAAGAACTGGAATCACAAACGATAGCATTTGCCGAACAGATTGCTCATGGCCCTGCCAAGGCGTTGGCCATGGCCAAGACTATCACGCTTAAAAGCATGGAACTGAGTTTAGGTGACGTCTTGGAATATGAGGCTATGGCACAAGCGCTATGCATGCAGTCTGATGATCATAAAGAGGGGGTGCAGGCTTTTTTTGAAAAGCGCAAGCCATCGTTTGAAGGAAAATAATCAAAACCGACAATAGGATAAATGACATATATTTTTCAGAAGAGACTTTAGTGTACAAAAATTATAAAAGTTGTCTCCGACTATTCTGCTTTATCTCAGCCCGGAGGTCATGCAGATGATATCAGAACACTGTATTTTCTGCCGGTCTTACAAACCTTTTGTCAACGGTAAGGACCTAATCTCTAGTGGGTTTTCCAAAGGAAAGTACCTGGGTGGCTGCCTACGGATGATCTGGGACAAGGGGCTCAACATCGAGATAAAGGATTTAAAATGCAATAGCCTTTGCCTATACCATGCTTCCGCTAGACAAAATATTTAAATCGTAAAAAGTTGACAAACAAGACGAAGTTTTGAGAAATACACATATCTTTTCTGGAGGTGTAGCTCAGTTGGGTGGGATGATTCCCCTATACCATACTGATCCTGCACCGGCTCAGCCGATGTCCTTTGCCATGCTAAAAGAGTGTGATTCTCTACTTCAGGCTAAACGGATTCACGACTTGTTTTACAATCCCGAGTTTATTCATCCGGAAACGAAGTGTTGAAGGGTTAAGCCCCAGAATTTTTGCAGCCCCACGAGCACCATTAATCTGTCCTTTAGTTTCCTCCAGTACATTAATAATGTGATCTCGTTCAATCTCTGTAAGCGTTCTCAGGACAGTGGTGATCTTTGTATCTTCCGGGGAATAATCAAGTTGGTCCACTATCTGTAAGGTGGAACCGTGATCGTGATGGATGACCGCACGTTCGATGACATGCTCCAGTTCCCTGATGTTTCCCGGCCAATAGTATTCCTTTAACCTGTTCATTGAGCTTGATCGGATGGATCGAATCTTTTTGCCGGTTTTGCTTGCATATTTTTGTACGAACCAATCAACTAAACCCAGATATTGCATTAGCAATAGGAGGCTTAGGAAGGTGGTTGCAATAAGATAAGGAAAGTGCTCCTTTTTTTGAGGTTTCGAAGGACAAAGAAAGGAGCACTAAAAAGTGAAGCGAAAGAATCGTAGAAAAAAGCGATGTGAAAATCAAGTACGAATTGAATTTAGCGACAAGCCGATAACTGCATGGGGAGGTTTAGCCGGGCTAATATCGAGATTTTTTGACAAGATACAATTCCGGGAGTGGGTAGAGGGCAGTATACCTGTAACAGAGAGGTCAAACAACGCAGGCGGGATATACGAGAAGATTCTGGCCTTGTTTCTGACGGTACTTGTGGGTGGAAAGCGATTCAGTCATGTATCCTGGTGGGGACATGGGGTGGAAGCCATATATGCCGCGTTTGGAGTAAAATGGCTACCTGGTGCGGCAAGCACCCTGACGAGATTTTGGGGCAAGATAAGTTCTCAGTCTATCAGTGAAGTCATGGGAGAGCGATGCCGGGATTTTGCACGCCAGGTTGTGGGTTGGGAGGGGATCGTGGAAGACAACCTCAATCTGGATTCGAGCGTAATCACGCGGTACGGGGAACAGGAAGGGGCGAAGAAAGGGTATAACCCGAAAAAACGGGGCAGACCGTCACATCATCCATTGATAGCCTTCATCGGGAGGGGATATTTAGTCAATCTCTGGAACCGTTCAGGCAATACGCATTCAGCACAGAGTTGTTGTGAGTTTTTTGCTCAGACGGTTCTGGCCCTGGGAGCATCTTTCAGGACAAAACGGGTTTTATGTGATTCGGGATTCTATGACATCGAGTTCATCAAATACCTGGAATCCAGGAACTTCAGTTATATCATAGCAGTCAGGATCATGGAGGTGCTTCAATACAAAGCGGTGCATGATATCGATTTGAAGAGAATCGATCACGGCATAGAGGTTGGGGAATTCTTTTTCCAGCATCAGGACAAGAAATGGGACAAGCTCCGCAGGTACATAGTCGTACGGCAGACGATATCGAAGAGACCGAAGGCAACCGGCAAACAGTTGAGGTTGTTTGAAGATCATAGAGGTTACCGCTACAGCATCATGATCACCAATGACGAGAAATCTCGTCCCGAAGATATCTGGCGTGAATACCGTCCGCGGGCCAATGACGAAAATGTCATCAAGGACCTGAAAGAGGGGTATGGTCTTGCCACCTTCAATATGAACGGATTCTGGGCAACGGAATCCTTCATGGTAATCAATGCCCTGGTATTCCATAATCTCATCCATTATCTGAACCGGACGATTCTGAATAAACACACGGCCAAGGAACATCTCAAAACACTGCGACCGAAGTGGTTCATTATTCCGGCCCAGCTCGGCAGTAGCGGCGGAATCAACACCCTGCGATTATCTGTGAAAAATACAAAATTAAAATTCAGGCTCACTGGTTTCCTCGACCAGATCAGCCAGATTTCTCATTCCCTCAACTGCATTGCAGTTGAAACCCTTTATACTTCTAACTCTCAGAGCAAATGATAGCGTAATATGGTTTAATGCTTATGTGAATGATAATATCTTCTTAAACGCAAAATGTGGGCTAAAAGCGGGATGTCATCGATCCGTTCCCGAAGAGGCGGCAGATGAATGGTGAAAACATTTAAGCGATACCAGAAATCCTGGCGAAAACGCCCTTGTCTTACCTGTTCACCTAGGTCCTGGTTGGTGGCTGCGATGATACGGGCATCTGTTTTTATGGTCTGGGTTCCACCCACCCGATCAAACTCTCCATCCTGCAGCACTCTCAAAAGTTTGGGCTGAAGATTCAGAGGCAGTTCGCCTATTTCATCTAAAAAGATGGTGGTCCCATGCGCTAGCTCAAACTTTCCCACATATCTATTCCTGGCATCGGTAAAGGCCCCTTTTTCATGGCCGAATAATTCGTTTTCGATCAGGTTGTGTTGAAGGTTGGCACAGTTTACCTTCACCAGGGGGCGGTTTGTCTGTCGGCTGGCATTATGAATGGCCCGAGCGACCAGTTCCTTGCCGGTTCCGGTCTCACCGAGGATAAGCACAGTGGTATCGGTGTTGGCGACCTTCTCAATATCGGAAAAAACACGTTTCAACCCTATGCTTTGACCGATCATTTCGGTAAAGTTGTGCGTAAGTTTGATTTCTTCCTGAAGATAATGACAATCAGCTTCAACCTTTGCTTTCAACAGCGTTATTTCTTTGTAGGCACCGAGCAATTCCAATTCTTTTTCCTTACGTACCAGCGCATTGCCGAAGATTTCTCCAAGGATCTTGACTCGACCGACTAGTTGTTCCTGCCATGAACGATGTGAACGGAAAGTTGCGATGGCAATGGCCCCGGCAATTGTGCCTCCAACAGAAAAAGGGACTGAAAGATGCGACTTCACAGAACGTTTTTGGAATAGGTGTTGCTGAGCGGCCCCCTGGTCAGGGAAATCTTCAGGTCTTGTAAAACGAATAGCTTCCCCTCTCAACCATCTGTTGATAATACAAGCAGAGGTATCATTGTTCAATAAACTCTCTTCTAATGGGTCAATCCCTTCGTCCGACCATGTCAGTGTCAGCTTAAACTCCTTGGTATCTCTTGAGAATTTAAAAAGTGAGCAGCGGTCGGCATGGAAGAATTTGCCGACGCGTGAGAGTCCGTATTCAATGGTGTCTTCTATTTTGGCGGCAGGCAGATTCACATAGGTGGCCGATATATCCGACACCAGTTGCTCGAAATTCAGAAGTTCATCAACGTGTTTGGTGGAAGCTTCAATTTTCATTAAGTTGTCCGCAATTTTTTTAATCTGGGAAGCCTTGAGTCGGGAAAAGAGGCGATCGCCTCCTACCAGAAAGGAAAACAAAGCACCTTTGATGGATTTGCCAATAATCAAGGGCGATACCATAATGGATTTTACTCCTTGTTTAAGAAAGAATTTCCCGTCCGGCAGATCATCCAATGCGGGATTCAGAATGAATGTCTCCCCTTTGAGGATATTGTTTAAGATGCACGGCAGCCTGTCACTCAAGATTTCCTGAACCGGTGTAATCCCCGGAACATGGTAAGAATCTACGAAAGAGAGTGTTCCCTTGTCGTCCGAAAATTCCATCATAGTCATCTGATCAATATGTAGCAGTCCAACAAACAGCTCGAGTGATCCGGCAATCTTGTTGCGGAAATTCTCGGCAGACGAAGAAATGGATTTAACTCTTAGATGAAAAAGCCTTTTCATAGGTGCGCACCTTTATGTGTAATATTCTCCCGGAAGCCTTAAAAACAGTTGCTCTGGCACATCAAGAAAACCGAGAAACTTAGCTGGTAAACAAAATCTTACTGTATATTAATATATCTCAATATATTGTCGCTGTAAAGGTGTGGAATGAAAAAAAGATGTATGCAAAATGCCTAGTATTATCAGAATGTAATACCCTATCTATTTCATACGATTGAACGGCTCATAGTTGGTACGTTCTTTGATAGCATATAACCCAGCATTCATTACAAAAGCAAGCAAGGCCTAGAAGCGGAGGAGCCCGGCCCGGTGCTTTATGTAAGATAGCAGGGGATGCGGGAAACATAGGAAGATGAGGGTCGGAAAAAATGGTGAGTCCATGGCAACTGTATGAGAGAGGCTCCAGTATGCAGTATTCGGCACGGGAAGTATAAAAAAACAAGAAGAAGGAGATAATGATGGATTTTGAATTGACAGAAGAAATGAGCATGATTTCTGACATGGCATACAAGTTTGCACTCAATGAAATAGCGCCGATAGCAGAAGAGGCAGACAGGGAGGAGAAATATACGCCGGATGTTCGCAGAAAGGCGGGTGAAAACGGTCTAATCGGCAGCTGGATACCTGAAGCGTATGGTGGTGCCGGCGTGGGTTTTCTCGCCAATACCATCATAATGGAGCAGCTTTCCCGGGCGTGTATGGGTATAGCGCTGAGCATTATTGGTGCCGGGTTCGGTTCCGAAAACATCTATTATTATGGAACGGAAGAGCAGAAGGAAAATTACTTACCCGGGATCTGTGCGGGCGAAACAGTTTGTGCGGGCGCCTATACCGAGCCAAACGCCGGTACCGATGTGGCCGGATATAAGACAAGAGCCGTTATTGACGGAGATGACTTTGTCATCAACGGCAACAAGATGTTCATCACAAACGGCACCGTGTGTGACTGGATGGTAGTTCAGGCCATCACGGACCCAGATGAGAAAGTTCACAAAAGCTTCAGCCAGTTAATTGTTCCTGCGGATGCGCAGGGAGTTACGATGACCAAGATTCACGGCAAGCTCGGTATAAGGGCTACGGACACTGCGGAGATCGCGTTTGATAACGTGCGAGTTCCCAAAGTGAATCTTGTTGGTAAGAAGGGAGCCGGTTTTTACCAGCTCATGCACTTCTTCGACACCACGCGAGTGATGGTGGCAGGCCAGGGTGTCGGGACCTCCCAATCATGTCTGGATGAATCAGTCAAGTACTGCAAGGAGAGGACGGCGTTCGGCAAACCGATCGGATCATTCCAGATATCCCTGCAAAAGCTTTCCGAGATGTGGATCAACATAGAGGCCGCACGAAATATGACATACAAGGCTGCCTGGCTGCTTGACTCAGATAAACCGGATTATCATCTTTCTGCAATGGCCAAATATTTTGCAGGTCGGACAGCGGTGCTCTGTTCCAATTTTGCAGTGGAACTCCATGGTGGATATGGTTACGTCGAAGAGTACAAGGTTCAGAAACTGTATCGTGATGCCAAGATCCTCGAGCTCTATGAAGGAACCAAAGAGGCGGAGATTATGACATTGGGAAAAGTACTCTTGTCGCAGTGATGACAGAGGGCAAGGGACAATAATTTTCGAGGCGGGAAGTAATTGCCTGGATACTCCTAAAAAAGATAGCGTGTCTGGATGGGCATGGAGGCATGCCTATCCTTTTTTTGCCGAGGGCTCAGATTTGGATCAACAGTTGAAATCAGGAGCTTTTTTCTCTAACGCCGTCCAGGCATTTGAGTAATGCCTCAATGATGTTCGGCTGGCTCTGCGGGAAGAGTTCGCTCAGTACGCTGTTGAGCGCTTTTTTTAAAAGGCTTAGATTCTCGAACGATCATAATGTTTCTAAGTATTGGATGGTGGAAACCGTCGGAGATCATGAAAGTCCCTCGGCCAGGCGTCCTACGGCTGGGATCGAGTGCCGATCAGGGATCCGATGCTGATCTGCGATACATCTCGAACTCGATGAAACACGGTCGGATTAACGCAATGATCGTGGATGATGAAGATGCAATATTTCTCAATACTATTGTTGGAGAAGGTGTAAGTGAATTACCGTATACTGGCAGGTGGCAATATACGGCAACAAAAAAGATCAAACGAAAACTCAATTACGAGCCGTACAGGTAAAAAAACAATTAATATCATATTGTTATGATAGGTGTGTAGCGGCTCATAATACTTGGCACACTACTTGTTAATATACCTGCAGACAAAGAGGCGAGGTCTTATTGGAGCAGGAAGACCACACCTCAAGAAGATGCAGATAAGTAACAGAATATGAATAAGATAATAACTAATAGGAGAAGCAACAATGAAGAATATCATCAACCGTGAGACCATTGGCGATTTGATAAGAAGGGCGGCGGGGAAACACGGAGACAAAACCGCTGTTATTTTCCGCGATGTAAAACTTACCTTTACCGAGCTTGAGATGGAAGCGAGGCGATTTGCCCATCTGATGACAAAATATGGGGTGAAGAAGGGAGACCGGGTTGCATTTTATGCGTACAACTCGCACTACTATCCCATCAGCTTTCTTGGTCTGGCCAAGATTGGTGCGGTTCAGGTTCCCATCAACTATATGCTGAACGCAGAGGAGATTTCCTATATTGTCAACCATTCAAAATCCAAGATTTTCCTCATTGAGGATGCTCTGTATCCGGTCATTGCTGAGTCTCGGGAAAGCTTTACCACGGTTGAGAAGTGGGGTTTTATACCATTGGGAAATGGGGAAGTTCCCGACGGCTGCTTCGACCTGTCGGATGAAATGAAGGCAATGCCCTGTGAAGATCCCCAAGTGGAAGTCTCAGATGAAGACATTATCCAGATTCCTTATACAAGTGGAACGGAATCTAAGCCCAAAGGAGCCATGCTTTCAAGCAGGGCGCTCATATCGCAGTACCGGAGCTGCATTTTCGACGGCCGGTTCGAAACGGACGACGTGTGTCTCAATGCCCTGCCGCTCTTCCACTGTGCCCAGCTTCACTGTTATCTCATGCCGTTTCTGCTCATAGGCACCACCAATATCATCATACCCAAGGCCGACATCCCGGAGATCATAAAAAATATCGAGGATTATAAGATCACTCACATGTTTGCCTCACCAACCGTGTGGATCGGGATCATGAATCACCCTGATCTAATGACGCATAACCACAAAAGCCTGAAGAAGGCGGTCTACGGAGCCAGTATCATGCCCGTGGAGGTCATCAAGCAACTTACCCAGACTTTCCCTGGGTTGCAGATGTGGAATTTTTACGGACAGACCGAGATGGGGCCCATGGCGACGAATCTTAAGCCGGAAGATCAATTCCTGAAGCCGGGTTCTGCCGGAAAGCCTGGCCTGAACGTGGAAACCCGACTTATGGACCACGACGGGAATTTCGTTCCGGTCGGCGAGGTGGGAGAGATTGTGCACCGATCGAGCCATATTATGAGCGGCTATCTCGACGATCCGGAAAAGACGGAAGAAGCCTTTGCCTTCGATTGGTTTCACAGCGGTGATCTCGGCAAGTTCGATGAAGACGGATATCTCTATGTGGTGGACCGCAAAAAGGACATGATAAAGACAGGCGGCGAGAACGTGGCATCGCGTGAGGTCGAGGAAGTCCTTTACAAGCACCCGGCCATTGAGGAGGTTGCGGTCATCGGGCAGCCCGACCCCAAATGGATCGAAATTGTTACGGCAGTCGTCATCCCCAGGAAAGGGTCCGCTGTTACGGAAAAAGAGCTCATTGCCTACTGCAGGGAACGACTCGCAGTGTTTAAGTGTCCGAAAAAGATCATTATGGCGGACAGTTTTCCGAAAAATCCGTCGGGCAAAATCCTTAAGCGAAAGATGAAGGAAATATACGGAAAGTAGAACCTCCTGACAGGTGAGTTCACCTTTTATACATGAAGCCAGGATTCTCGGGTTGAGCTACGATTTTCCTTCTGTCTCCACCTTCCATGGCGTGATGCTTTCGCTTGCAAGACGGGTCATTTCAAAATGCTTGACAATATTCAGGGTGGTTCTATCGGTATTGATGCTGGTATAAACAGTCGTCTCAGGCCCCTTTAAAATTGGGTTCCCTTTTTTCAATTAAGGCACTCAGGGCTACCTTGCAGTCTTTGGAGGGGAGCACAGGAGCATATTTTTGTGAACGGCCCTGGCGATGCCACCTTTCACTGAGGCGAAGCGGATGTAATTTAAGATCTCTTTCGTGTTCTGGATTGCAAGGGGGCGCGATCTCCAATATCTAATCGGCAATCCCTTTGGTAGCCGACATCATGGTGTCAATGTCAGGATAGACCTCAATAACAAGACCCGCCTCAGAGACGCTGAAAATCCGGCCCGTGTAGGCCATCTGCCAGGGTGTACATCTGGCCAATAATAAAGGGCAGACACTGGAGGTCCCCATAGCGGCTACGATGCCGATCCGGGCCTCCCGAAGGGAAAACTCAGCATCCACCGTGAACAAACGAAGATCACAGGCAGATATGATATCCGGTCCCGACCCGACACACTTGCCGTGAAAAGCAGCAATAACAGTTTTCTTGCAGTCTTCGACAGAATGACAGCATTCAAATCCTGAATCTTGTTAGAAAAAGGGGGTGTTGCTCAGTGAACATAACCATTTGAAATAATTATCTGATACCCTCCAGAGGACTGAAGAACTTCTATTTGTGTGCGCCACAGCACTTTTTGTACTTCAGGCCGCTGCCGCACGGGCAGGGATCGTTGCGCCCGATTTTTATTTTCCCCGGTGATTGCTCTTG
>JAFGPZ010000300.1 GCA_016935935.1 Deltaproteobacteria bacterium | reverse complement strand
GCCTGGGCCACCAGGCCATCGGCTACGCCTTCGGCGCCGATGTCGTCAGGGCCGACCGACTGATGCACGGCAAGACCTCCGGGGTCATCAACGACGGGAGGACGATCTTCAGGGGACTCCCCAGCCCCTTCGAGGCGGGAAGGTACCATTCTCTTATCCTGAGGAAGGATTCCATGCCGCCCTGTCTCGAGATCAGCGCCGAGACCGCAGAGGGGGAGGTCATGGGCGTCCGGCACCACGACTATCCGGTGGAGGGGATACAGTTCCACCCCGAGTCGATCCTGACGCCGAATGGAAAACGGATAATCAAAAATTTTGGGAATTATATACTTGACTAGCCATAAAAACTATGCTAGAGTATTTAAAACATAGGGAGGCTGGCAATGAAAGCAAAAGAAAAACCACAATTTATGAGCACTTATGAATTTTTAATCAATTTCCCCAATGATGCAGTTGCAAGTAAATATCTCGAACAACGCCGGTGGGCAAACGGTCGCTATTGTCCCCATTGTGGATCTTACCGCACAGTAGAAGTAAAAAACCAAAAACCCATGCCTTATCGTTGTCAAGATTGCCGTGGGCACTTCAGTATAAGAACGGGTACGGTTTTAGCTGAAAGCAAAATAGGTCTACATAAATGGCTATTTGCGATTTACCTTATGACAACAGCTCGCAAAGGAATTTCGAGTATTCAACTCTCGAAAGAACTGGGGATAACGCAAAAAACGGCATGGTTTTTAGAACACCGTATTAGAGAAGCCTATGGACAAATGGGGGGCCTTTTAGGCCCAGAGGTTGAGGTTGATGAAACCTATATCGGTGGAAAAGAAAAAAACAAGCATAGCAATAAAAAAATCTATGCTGGTCGCGGTGGAGTAGGAAAACAAGCTGTTATGGGTATCAGGGAACGCAATGGCCGCGTCCGTGCTTTTCCAATTAATGGAACAACTCAGGTTGATTTCCACGCCGCTATTGTAGAAAATGTTCGACGCGGTTCAAACGTCTACACCGATTGTCATAGGTCTTATATAGACATGAAGGGATATGTTCATGGAATTGTAAAGCACAGCGTGGGAGAATATGTTAATGGCAAGGCGCATACTAATGGTGTTGAATCGTTTTGGGCATTACTAAAGCGCGGTTATTATGGAACATTTCATCATATGTCAGTCAAGCATTTGCATCGCTACGTCAATGAATTTTCCTTGCGGCACGGTATGGGACATGATATACTGCCGACCATTAATCTCGTAACTGATAGAATGGTAGGGCGCAGATTGACATACGAGAGGTTAAAAGCATGACGACTCGATCTGCAAAAAAAGCTGATCTTTATGGTCAATTTGATTCCGTATTAGATGCTGTTCTCTCCGGTATTTCACCAGTCCCCCAAGTAAACCAAAAGCTCAAAACATATATCGACTTATTTTGCGGTATAGGTGGTTTCCACATCGCAGCAAGCAATCTCGACTTGAAATGCGTTTTTGCTTGCGATATAGACGAAGAGGCCAGAAAAGCCTATAGTCATAATTTTGGAATTAATCCGCACGGTGATATAATCGGCATCGCGGCAAAAAATGTTCCTGATCACGACCTGCTATGCGCTGGCTTCCCGTGCCAACCGTTTAGCATTATAGGGAGCCAGAAAGGATTTAGCGATCCTCGCGGTACATTATTCTTTGAAATAGCAAGAATAATTAAAGAAAAACAACCAAAAGCCGTAGTTTTGGAGAATGTGCGTCAACTAGCATCAGTTAACAAAGGTAAAACCCTCCAGACGATAAAAGAAACGCTTGAGCAGCTTGGGTATTACGTTGATTTTCGCATTTTGAACGCCTTGGATTTTGGCGTTCCTCAAAAGCGCGAAAGAGTTTTAATTGTCGCAACGCGCCGTGATATTGGAAAATTCCCATGGCCTAGCTCAGTAATTCCCATGAAGCCTTTAAGCGACATATTAGAAAAGAATCCAGACCAAAAGCATTTCGTATCAGGGAAAATTAAGAGGGCGCGAAAAGAAGCTCATTCCTCAGAAATCACGCCGTCAATCTGGCACGAGAATAAGAGCGGCAACATTTCTAGTCATCCTTTTTCTTGTGCCTTGAGAGCCGGGGCTTCATACAATTACCTTCTCGTGGACGGAGAGCGGAGGTTAACCCCTCGTGAAATGTTGCGGTTACAGGGGTTCCCCGATACATTTGAAATTGTATGTAATGACAGTCAGACGCGGAAGCAGGCAGGTAATGCAGTTCCAGTACCCATGATCCAATCCGTCCTTGAAAGTCTTATAAATGTCTACCGATAACACTAAACTCCGTGGCAATAAACAGCGGCTGCATAGCTCTTGGCCGTTAGGGCAATTTTCACAAAATGTGATAACTGAAATTGGGAAACAGCTCGTTCATCGGCTTGCAGTAGGGCATAGCGACATCACAGGTGACGACTTTGGGACTATTTTCGCGAAAGCTGTAGGCGGTATCCACAGGGAAAGTCCCTTGGGGATTGCTGATGTTTTGCTAAACGGGAACGCCTGGTCAGTTAAGACAGTAAAAGCCAATAGGCCGTTTAATCAAAACACAGTGCGTCTTATATCTGGGCGTAATTCTCCAGATTATTCGCTAGGCATAGAAAACCTGCATAAAGACATTCAGGCTACCGGAAAGGCTGTGCTTGCCATTTGGAACGCAAGAGTAAATGAATCCTTAGGGGAGCATGATGATTTAAGAATTGCCGTGCTCATAAGAAACTTAGAAAGCAAGGAATTTGTCATTTTTGAAGAAGATGCTAATCGTTATGCCGCCGATGATTACAGGTGGTCTATGAATAACAACGGAAATCTTGAAGGCCACGAAAAAGTCACTGGAGAACATAAGTTCACATGGCAATTTCACGGGTCACAATTTACGATTATACGCAATGTTCCAGGTTCCGCTGCAAAATTCATTATAAATCGGAACGTGCCTTTAATAGAGCCCGTGCATGTGTTGCGTTTAGTGAGATTTGAAGATGATTGGATTGAAATTGTAGAATAGCCGTGGACACCCTTACCCCCGAAGATCGTCGCCGGACCATGGCAGCGGTCCACTCTAAAGATACCAAGCCAGAATTGACAGTAAGAAAAGCCCTTCACGCCATGGGAATGAGATATTTGCTGCATGATAAGCGCTTTCCTGGTAAACCTGACCTTATTTTCCCAAAATATCACACTGCCGTTTTTGTCCATGGCTGTTTTTGGCATGGGCACAAAAGATGCCGCCGTAAAAGCGTTAAGATACCATCGACCAATCCTAGTTACTGGGAAAAGAAGATTGCTGGGAACATAAGGAGGGATTTCAGAAATGCTAAAACCATACGGGAAAATGGATGGAAAGTAATCAATATATGGGAATGTCAGATTTCAGAAAATTCTATCAAGAAGCTCGCACTAAAAATTAAGTCCGGCTAGTTATGTATATAGTTCCCAAAATTTTCTCGATATGAGCAAAGATGAGGGAAAGGAGTACGCAGCATGATCAGAGAGGCGATTGGAAAGGTAGTCGCGAAGGAGGACCTCCCGGAGCGCGAGATGATGGGGGTGATGGACGAGGTGATGGAGGGGGAGGCGACGGACGCGCAGATCGCCTCCTTTATCACGGCCCTCCGGCTCAAGGGGGAGACGGTCGAAGAGGTCACCGGAGCGGCCCGGATCATGCGGCAGAAGGCGACGAGGATTGACGCCCGCTCATCGGTCATCGTCGATACCTGCGGGACCGGGGGGGACGGTATGAACACCTTCAACATCTCCACGACCGCGGCCTTCGTCGTGGCGGCGGCGGGGATCACCGTGGCGAAACACGGAAACCG
>JAFGPZ010000299.1 GCA_016935935.1 Deltaproteobacteria bacterium | reverse complement strand
TTTCGTCACCGTAAATCGTATCAGGTCCTACGCATATCTTGAATCCATTGAAATTGGGGGGGTTGTGGCTGCCTGTCACCATGACGCCTCCGCCTGCATCTAAGTGTCGGATGGAAAAGTAGAGGATTGGGGTGGCGCAGAGACCTATATTTGTCACATCGATCCCTGTAGATGCGATGCCCTTCATAATAGATGTTTGATATTCTTCAGATGTTAGTCGTGTGTCTCTCCCAACCGTCATGGTCTTGACACCTTTATCTTTTGCATAGGTGCCTATGGCTTTTCCGAGTTTATGAACAAACTCCGGATTAAGATCTTTCCCAACAACGCCCCTTACGTCATATTCCCTGAATACTTCCGGGTTCATTACTTCTCCCTTACTTCTGCTTTGCTTTAAAAGGTTATTATCTGCCCGATAATTAAACTTCGAACCATATAAGAGTTGAATTATGGAACAATGTTGCTACGATAACTGCGTAAGTGTTATCTACCATAAGGAATAATCTAAAACAAGTATATGTTGACTGTGTTGTATGAGCATGTTAACGTCACCGAAATGTTTGAAAATTGAGAGGTATGTAATATGGCTTGGGATGGAAACGAAGGAAATCCATGGGGAAAGGATCAGCCACCCGATCTGAAGGCGTTGTTTGAAAAGTTTAAGAAATCAATACCCTTTTCTAATGTTCCTTTCTTGAAAAAATTTAAATTAATTCCGATAGTAGTGATCATCGCGTTGATTTTGTGGATCATATCGGGCATTTATTTCGTTGCTCCCGATGAAGTTGGTGTTGTGAAAAGATTCGGTAAAGCGGTGAGAACGACAACGCCGGGTCCGCATTATCATATTCCAGCTCCTGTAGAAAGGGTGTTAAAGCCGAAAGTTACTCAGGTAAGGAGGCTGGAGGTAGGTTTCAGGAGCTTGGGGGATAGACAAATAGGAAGCAACAGGGCCGTACCAAGTGAAAGTCTGATGCTTACCAAGGCTGAAAACATTGTTAATCTCACCTTTATAGTCCAGTACGAGATAAAGGATGCGGTGCAGTATCTCTTCAACGTGTATGATATCCCAAAGACCGTGAAGGACGCGGCAGAAGCCGCTATGAGAGAGACTGCCGGAAAGAATAATATAGATGACATCCTGACTACCGGCAAGCATCAGGTACAGCAGGAAACAAAAACCCATCTTCAGCGCATAATGGATTCCTACAACTCCGGCGTGAATATCGTTGCCGTTCAACTTCAGGACGTGCATCCTCCGGATCAGGTCATGGGAGCCTTCAAGGACGTTGCCAGTGCCAAGGAAGATAGGTCGAAATTGATTAACGATGCCCACGGATACAGTAATGACATACTTCCAAAAGCCAAGGGGAAGGCGGCTCAGATAACGAATGATGCCATTGCCTACAAGGAATCTAAGATTATTTCCGCGAAAGGAGACACCAGCAGATTTCTCCAGATGCTTGAACAGTACAAAATGGCAAAGGATGTTACCCGGAAGAGACTGTATATCGAGACGATGGAGAGTATACTTCCCGGCGTTGATAAGATTATAATAGAAACTGAATTGGGAAGAAATATTTTACCGCACCTTCCCCTTAGCAAGAAGCTTGAAGAAGCGGTAAAATAGAAGATTCATAAGGAGAACCTATTGATATGAAAGCAAAATTGACTATAATAATTCTATTCCTTGTTGCCTTCGCGGTATCTCTATCCATATATACCGTAGACCAGACAAAGCAGGCGGTTGTTATTCAGCTGGGGAAACCACTCGAAGGCATCAGGGGGGCTGGGCTTCACTTCAAAATCCCCTTTATTCAGGAGGTGGTTTACTTCGAAAATCGGATACTCGTGTATGATGCCAATCCAACTGAAGTCCTGACGGAAGACAAAAAGAACCTGTTAGTTGATAACTACGCGAAATGGAAAATAACGGACCCGCTTCAGTTTTATAAGACCGTCAAGAACGAGATGGGCGCCCGCTCAAGACTGGATGATATTATCTACGCCCAGCTTCGAGTTGAAATGGGTAATCATACGCTGGAAGATTCGGTTTCTATAACGAGAGGCGAGATAATGGAGAAAGTTACAAAGAAGACGGATGAACTGGCGAAGAGTTATGGAATTAAGGTCATAGACGTGCGAATCAAGAGGGCCGATCTCCCTGAACAGAACGAAAAGCACGTTTTTGACAGGATGAAGGCGGAGCGGGAACGTCAGGCCAAGCAGTACCGATCAGAAGGGGTTGAGGAATCTCAGAAGATTACGGCTAAGGCCGATATGGAGAGGTCTATAATACTGGCTGAGGCTTACAAAGAGTCCGAGGAACTCAAAGGAGTCGGAGATGCCGAATCTATCAAGATTTATGCCGATGCCTATCAGCAGGATGTTGAATTTTTCGAGTATTTACGAAGCCTTGAGGCATACAAAAGGACGCTGAAAGATAAGACGACAGTAGTTCTAACCCCGGATATGAAGTTTCTCAAATACATAAAATAGGAAGGGATTCATTTTTTTCTTGACTTTAATAAACTCCTGATTCTATAAAGTACAATAAAATGTGAGATGAGAATTTGAGGCAGTGGAAATGGGCAAACAAGAAGTAGTCAGAAACTTTAGTTTTTTTAGCTTTTTTATGGGGGTCTGCCTATAGCGCTCATTTGCATCCTTGTAAATTATGAGCCGTGGGCAGGCCAAAGAGATTGTCCACGGCTTTTCTTATATTTTAAGCCGTGGAACATTCTGCGGCTTTTTTATTATTTAAAAGGGAGGGAAAAAACATGAAAAAGGTGATGCAGGTTATTATTGTTACAGTTGCCCTGCTGGGTCTATCTTTGACCTCGCAGGCAGAATCCATCAAAGTTGGGGCCGCGATTAATCTAACAGGACCAGCCTCGACATGGGGACAGTTTCATGCAAAGGGACATCAGGATTACTTTAATTATGTAAATGACGTAAAGGGCGGTATCGACGGGCAAAAGATAGAAATGAAGCTGGTAGACACAGCCTATAAAGTTAACGAGGCCATTTCGGCTGTAAGAAAGTTTGCCGTTAGTGACAAAGTTGATATGATTGCAACCTGGAGCGCCGGGGCAGGATTGGCTGCAAAGCCCATTATTCAGAAATATAAAATACCAACTATCAATTATTCCACCAGTTGGGAGATTCTACAGGACCCCATAGGATACATGTATCTGCCCTTTGGCAGTTATAGGCTTGACTGCTATGCCATACTCGAATATATAAAGGCGGTTCACAAGGGTGCCGGAGCGCCAAAGGTTGGACTCTTGACATATAATAATGCCTATGGGCGCTCCATCCATGCTCCCAGCAGGGAATATGCCGAAAAGCACGGCATAGAAATAGTTGCCATTGAAGAATTTCCTTCAAAAACTGTTGATCTGACGACGGAGCTTCTTCGTCTGAACAAAAAGGGTGCCGAATATGTATTCATGCAGTTGCTACCGGCGACAATTATCACTGCGTTAAAGGGAGCAGACAGGATTGGCTATGACCCCGCCTTTTTCGGAACCTGGACATCAACCGATCCCGGTTTCTTTGATATGGGCAAGGGTCTTATTAAAGATCGTCTAAGAATGCAGTTTCCTGGAGGCCTTCCGGCAGATAAGAGCGAAGGAATGAAGGTAATGGAACAGTTGTGGGAAAAATACAAAACCGTTGATTCCTTTGACGCATCGTACTGGGAGGGTGTTGTTGTTGGCATGATTATGGAACGGGCATTTATCAGGGCTAAAGAAAAGTATGGAAAGATAACCAGCGAAAATATCAATAAGGCGATGGAATCTTTTGAGGGGGAAGATTTCGGAGGGCTGGTACCGGCAGTTTCCTATTCGAAAACAAATCATGAGGGGTCGTTTACGGCGCGTATAGTTCAGGTTCACGAAAATGGTCAGTATACACCCAAAACTAATTTCTTTGCGCCTGGAGAGGGTAAGATCAAGATTATAGGTGATTGATGAAGACCTATCGCGGTGAACCTCGGATTTTCAGTTCAAAAGAGCGTTACAAAAAGAGAGCCGAATTAAAAGTAACAGATCTTTCATTGAGCTTCGGTGGTGTCATGGCCCTTAGCCAGATTGACCTGCATGTTAATACAGGGGAACTGCTGGCTGTAATCGGACCGAATGGCGCCGGAAAGACGAGTCTTCTAAATTGCCTTACAGGTTATTATCGGCCACAGAAGGGAAGGATATATTTCAATAACAGCGATATAACATATCTGCCCACACATGAGCTTATACATCGAGGCATAGGGAGAACTTTTCAGAATATTGAGCTCTTCCCCGGGATGACAGTTTTATCTAATATGCTGCTGGCGCGTCATGTCCACTGTAGTTACAACTTTGGACTGGCGTGCCTTTTTTCTCGATCTGTTCGCCAGGAAGAGGTGCGCCATCGACTGATTATAGAAGAACTGATCGATTTTCTGGAGATGCAGGCAATCAGGAAACAACTGGTTGGCTCTTTACCCTATGGCCTTAGGAAACGTGTCGAACTGGGACGTGCGCTGGCTCTTGAACCTGACCTGCTTGTACTCGACGAGCCCTTTGCCGGGATGACTCTTGAAGAGAAAGAGGACATGGTGAGGTTTCTCTCAGAGTTAAATGAACGATGGAATCAGACCATGATTCTTGTGGAACATGATATGTCCATAGTGATGACTATTTCCGAGAGAATAGTCGTTCTTAATTTCGGAGAGAAACTGGCAGAGGGAACACCCGGGGAAATTCAAAACAATCCTGTAGTAATTAAGGCATATCTTGGTGATTCAGGGAATCTTTGAGGAATGATAAGATAAAGCTGGAATAGAGAATGGAAACTAAGGTAGACACTCGGGATTTTGCGCAACACACACTGCCTCAGATACTGGCAAAACATGCCGAGCGTTTTGGGTCAGAAGGCACGGCAATCCGCGAAAAGGCATACGGAATTTGGCAATCATACAGCTGGAAGGATTATTTCCAGTACATGAAAAAGATGGCCCTGGGGCTGAAGGTCCTCGGGGTTAGTCGTGGAGAAAATATTGCCATTATAACCGACAACCATCCCGAATGGCTCTTCAGTGAACTGGGAGGGCAAGCTGTTGGCGCCGTAACGCTCAACTTATTCACTTCTTCTGTAAGTGATGAGCTTGCAAACACGCTGAACCGGATCCAGGCAACCTATGTCATAGCCCAGGATCAGGAACAAGTGGATAAACTCATCGAGGCTCGAACCAGGCTTTCTCACGTACGAAAAGTCATATATATAGATCAGACAGGCATGAGATCCTATGAGAAGGATGAATGGTTGCTTAGCTTTCAGAAATTATTGGAATTAGGCGCTCGACTGGAAAGGGAGCAGCCTCGACTCTTTGATCAGGAATTGTGGAAGGGAAGGCACGACGACATCGCACTGATGATAATGACATCAGGAACAACGGGCATTGCCAAACTTGCCATGTTGTCTCATTATAATTTTACGGAAATGGGCTATCGGTGGCTTGAGGAAGTTTCGATAAATGATACAGTCGACTGGCTCTCCATATCACCACCGGCATGGATCGTTGATCAGATGTGGGGTTTGGGAACTGCGCTGGTGGGAGGCATGACGATGAATTTCCCTGAAACTCCTGAAACGGTTACTGGAGATTTCCGTGAACTGGGAGCAAATGTAATCATAACGTCGTCACGGTTCTGGGAAGACCTTGCCTCGGTGATAAGGGTAAAGATGAATGATGCCAGTTTTATTAAACGAAAACTCTTTTCAATTGCCGAACAAATAGGGGGAAGAGTGGTCGATCTGGAAGCAAAGGGGCAGGTTGTTCCCCAATATTTAAAGATAATGCGGAAACTGGCGTCGCCAATAATATTTCGTCCCCTCCTGGATCGGGTGGGCTGCTCTAAACTGGCAAGCGCATACACGGGTGGACACCCAATAAGTCCTGAAGTAATCAGATTTTTTCGTTCCATAGGGTTGAATCTTAAACAGTGTTACGGTCTTACAGAGGCAGGGGGTATATTCCAGGTTCAGCCCGACAAGGAAGTAAAGGCAGAAACTGTGGGTAAATCCCTTTCAGGTATAGATGTCAGGATATCGCAAGATCAGGAAGTGCTTATATTGAGTCCCACAACCTTCAGGGGCTACTATAACGATTACGAGGCTACGGATGCGGCCTTCAGTGACGGATGGCTGAAGACGGGCGACGCCGGATATATCGACGATGACGGGCACATGGTTATAATCGGGCGCAAGGAGGAAATAATAAGGAATAAAGAAGGACAGGCTTTTTCTCCCGATTTTATCGAAACACGCTTGAAATTCAGTCCTTACATAAAGGAGGCCGTCATATTCGGAGAAGGTCGTCCATATCTGACTGCATTGATCAATATAGAC
>JAFGPZ010000298.1 GCA_016935935.1 Deltaproteobacteria bacterium | reverse complement strand
TGAGCCCTCCTTTGGTTTTCTTTGTTTGGCATAAAACTCATACCAAATCAGGACTCAACTTTTAAATCTTAATTTGGACAAGAGTGAATTTATATAGCATAAAGTTCAGTAATTATCCAATAATTCCAGATAGATATGTGATTTTTTAGGATCGACTGGTTAATAACTGAAAGATCGGATAGAAGATATCATTTTCCCGGTTATTAAATCGGAACTCACGTTCTTTCAAGTAAAGATGGAAGTGATGTCTGGGGATTCTTCTCCCCCTTCCTTCTGAGTGCACGAAAATAGGCCTTGCTTTTCGCGCAGCTATTTGATAGCCTAAACAGACTTTGATACTGTATATTCCCATTATGTGCCAGTACCAAGTTCTCCTCAATTACCAGATGTTGGTTTCTCCTGTTCGAATTTCGCTAACGGCATACAGATCCGATCGAATTCTCAACTTTTTGGAGAAATGATAATGCCGACCACATTGCACGAAGGCTATCCTTCTCAATATGAAAGTAAGCTCACCCTTAAGAATGGAGGCGAGGTATTCTTAAGGCCTATCCGGGACACCGATGGACCTCTTCTCGTTGAGTTATTCAACATGCTTTCCTCGCAGTCTGTATATTTTCGTTTTCTGAGACCCCTTCATGCCCTTTCTGAAGATATGCTTTATCACTTCACCAACGTAAACTATGACAGCGCATTTGCCCTTGTTGCTGTCATCGAAGAAGATGGGGAAGACGCCATTATTGCCGTCGGTCGTTATGCTTTTGATCCTCGAGAAAATGTTACAGACTTTTCCGTTGCAGTCCGTGACGACTGGCAGCATCTTGGCCTCGGCAAATTGTTACTGAAAAAAATCATCACTATCGGCAAGGAGCATGGTATTCCCCGTTTCGTGAGTATGATACATTCAGAAAACGATGCTATCAAAAAGACCCTCCGGAACTTGGGTTATGAGGTGAAGTATTCTTTGAGAAGTGGTTCCATTTTTGTGGAGCTTCTCGTCTAAGGGTCTTGTATTTCTCGATTGTTTCATCATGTCATGGTCTGTTCAGCGTGTATCGAACAATCTTATAAGCGAAACATTCCGCTTCTGATAATCATGTTGAAAAGAAGTAAAGTGCAATCCGATTATACTTGGTCATCGATAATTTTTTTATCGATTTATGATCATGTGTCCGGCATAAATATCATCGAGACAAAGAAGGCGGTATGCCCATAACGATTTCGAGGCTGGCAGATTATTTCTCTGATGTTTTCACGAGGAGGTTCTTGACTGGTCGTTCGGGAAGAGTTTTGATTATTGCCTTCCATGGCACCCTTTCTTTTTTGTTGGGATAGTTTGAAATGTGCAGGTTCCGTTGGATTCACTGCGGAGAAACTGAGATCGCGCTTTGGTCTCTATGATGCTCTCGACCGGTTTATTCATGCGGTGAAGGTTCAGGAGTGGATCAACCCGGCCTGGCACCTTACCAGGATCAGGGAGATCTTTGACAACTACGACGATGAAGACTGTATCCGGTGTATGGAAGAATATGAGCGCTATACTGCCTACTCCTACCCCTTTGTGAAAGGGTTTCTTATGTCGTATGCCGCGATGAAGTCGGCGGTGCAGGAACCCCTGGGTATCTTGCAATGTTATGACGATATCGCCGTCACGAGAGATCTGAAGGAGTACCTGCTATGAAAACAGCACAAGCAATCCGCCACGAACGGGATTCCATGCATCAGAATATCACTGAATACTGTAAGATCCTCTCCCTTCCCGTGGTGGCGTCGACCTATGATAAAGAAGCGGAATCCGCCGCAAAGGTCAAGGCATCCTACAAGGAATGCCTGTATAACGTCCTGCAGCAGCAGATTATTGTCAGGATCGACGACTCCATCAATGCCATGATCAAGAAGGCCCGCTTTCCCTTTCTGAAGATCATGGAGGAGTTTGATTTTACCTGTCAGCCAAAGATTGATGAAAAGCTGATCCGTGAGCTTGCCACCCTTTCGTTTCTGAAATATGCCAAAAATATCATGGTGGTCGGTCCGCCCGGGGTGGGAAAGACCCACCTGGCAATCGCACTGGGCTTCAAGGCGGCCTAAGCACGAAATCGGGTGCTCTTTCACACGGCGGAAGGTCTGACGAACGAACTGATTGACGCGGAGGTTTCCCATCGACTTCCGCTGCTCTTGAATTCGCTTGCCCTCATCAATCTGCTGGTCGTTGATGTGCTCGGATATCTTCGGCTTACCAGGGCGTCGGCATCGTTGTTCTTCCGGTTCATCTCGAAACGCTGCGAAAAAGCGTCGACAATCATTACCTCAAACAAGCCCTTTGGCAGTGGGGAGAAATCTTCAATTAATGATGTGGTCGCCGCTGCCATCCTGGATCGGATCTTACACCATTGTTACTCTTTTTTCATCCAGGGGAAAAGTTACCGAACTAAAGAATTGACGGGAAACAGGAAATAGTCGGTATGGATCGGCATACAAAATCATAAATTTCATCAAATCCAGGGGTGGGTCAGTTTTCGTGATAATTGACACGGCACCCAGCCGGCCTTTAAACCGACTGGCGAACCGTGTCTTAACGCGGTGTTATAGAAGACTTTAAAAATACGTATAATAAGAAGTTCTTTCACAGGCAAAAATGCCCGCAGCCCTCGTCTTCATTTGCGACCCTTTCGGCTGACGTATTTCCTGTCATTTCCGGCAATAAGATTATTTCATCCCGCTTCTGTGGTATCCGCCCATTCCCGGAAGTCCATATTTTCATATGCCCTTCTCGTTCTTAGTATGATATCAGTCGGATCGATGGATTTCATAAATTCAATTTCAGCTATCGTCGGTGGTTCTGTTTCTTTAAGTGCATCGGCAACTTTAAGATCCCACGATACTTCGGCTCTTACCTCATCTACCGTAACTCCCGGGTGAAGGCTATCCAGATACATTTCTTTCGTCGTGTCATCGAATCGGAAAATACATTTTTGTGTCACCACCGCAGCAGAACCTCCGCCCACAAAACCGGCCCTTTGCCTGCTATTGCCACCAGTAAGAAAGCCGGGAGAAGTGACATAGTCAATTTTTTCGAGGAATCCTCTGTTTTCCAACCTCATCATTATGACTGTTCGGCCTGCATTGGATGCTATATCGTTCGCACAACCACTGTCGGGTAGCCTCGCTTTTACATTAGGATAAATATTATCACCAAGGATCGCCGTGGTATTCAAGTTTCCATACTTGTCTATTTGCGCCCCACCGAGGACACCCATAGTTAAATATCCGTTTTGTAAATCAGAAAATATCCACCACATGGTAGTCATCTACTTGGCTTTCCTCGTGGTGACTATATCACCGACTGCCCACAGGGCACCTCAGAAGATTTGTTCAAATTGTAGAAAAATGCTGACAACACCTGATAATAATTATTGGAAAGTCGGAAATAATGCAGTATAGGCATGGAATATTGGACAGAAACTGAAGAAAAGCAAATAAGCTTCTAATCTGTCATTAATGTGTTTCGTCTCATCCCTGTTGAGGAGTTTAATACGTATGGTAAGTCGCTCTGTTAATGTCCGTTTGTTAGTGTGGGGTCTGATAGCCACAGGCATTATAACCGTTACCCTGTCATGGGTC
>JAFGPZ010000297.1 GCA_016935935.1 Deltaproteobacteria bacterium | reverse complement strand
GGGTTTGATCAGCTCATCGGCATGATGATCGAAACAGATCTCAAACTGGCGGAAAAAGAAAAAATCCTCAACGACGCCGGATATTAAAAATAGTCGCTGTTGTCACTATTAAAAAGAAAAATGAAGCAGACAGATTCTAAAATTTATATCGCTGGACACCGCGGCATGGTGGGTTCCGCCATCGTGAGACGGCTCGAGGCGAATGGCTACAAGAACCTTCTCTATAGGTCTCACGCCCAGCTTGATCTCACAAGGCAGGAGGAGGTTGAGGATTTTTTTGAAAGGGAGAGGCCCGACCATGTCTTTCTCTGCGCCGCGAAGGTCGGAGGTATCCTCGCCAACAGTACTTATAAGGCCCAGTTTATCTATGAAAACGTGATGATAGCTGCCAATGTGATCCATGCCTCATACACACATGGAGTCAAAAAACTAATGAACCTCGGGTCTTCCTGCATCTATCCCAGAAAGGCGCCGCAGCCCCTCAAGGAAGAATATCTCCTGACATCTGAGCTGGAGCCGACGAACGAACCCTACGCCATAGCGAAGATAGCGGCGATAAAACTCTGCCGGTACTACAACGAGCAGTACGGGACAAATTTTATGTCCGTCATGCCCTCAAATCTTTACGGCCTGGATGACAACTTCAACCTTGAGACCTCGCATGTTCTCCCCGCGCTGATCCGCAAACTACATCTGGCGAAGCTCCTCTCTCAGAAAGACTATGCCTCCATTGTGCGCGACCTTGAACGGTTCGGAAACAACTTGCCCACCGGATCCTCCGATGACCCGGATTTGCTCGCGAAGCACCTGTCGAGATTCGGGATCCACCCTGACAGGATCACCCTATGGGGCACGGGAGCGCCGAAGAGGGAATTTCTCTATGCGGGCGATCTGTCCGCCGCCGTTGTCTTTCTCATGGAGCGGTACAACGCGGGCGATATAGGTGAATTCATCAACATCGGTGTTGGCAAAGATATAACCATACAGGAAACGGCTGCATTGATATCGAGGATCCTTGGCTACACCGGCCGGATCGAGTGGGACGGGACAACTCCCGATGGTACCCCGCAGAAGCTTCTCGATATTTCAAGAGTACAAGGCAAGGGCTGGAGAGCAGAAACCCCTCTTGAACAAGGCATAAGAAAGACATACACGTGGTACTTAGATAACTTTTAATGTTAAATGTTTAGGTTTTAGTTAGAAAGACGTGAAGCCTAATATTGTAAAAGAAAAAACTTATCAATTTGCGCTGCTGATTATTCAGGTTTATAAAGAATTATGTTACATCACTAATTCAAATAATCATTAAACATTTATAATCCAACATTATTCTTAAGGGTGTTTCCAATTAAAAATTCAAAATTAAAAACTCAAAATCGTATTTTAGTTACCGGTGGTGCCGGTTTCCTCGGGTCTCACCTCTGTGACCGGCTGGTTGCGGAAGGTCACGATGTCCTGTGCCTTGACAATTTTTTTACCGGGGGAAAGCAGAATGTGAGCCACCTCATTGGGAGCCCCAATTTTGAACTCATCCGCCACGACCTGGTAGAGCCCATCTTTCTCGAAGTGGATCAGATATACAATCTGGCCTGTCCCGCTTCGCCCATTCACTACCAGTACAACCCCGTCAAGACGGTCAAGACCAGCGTCATGGGTGCCATCCACATGCTGGGTTTGGCAAAGAGGGTAAAGGCCCGGATACTACAGGCCTCCACAAGCGAGGTATATGGAGACCCGACAGTGCACCCTCAGAAGGAAGACTACTGGGGCAACGTCAACACCATCGGCATACGATCCTGTTATGACGAGGGAAAGCGCTGCGCCGAGACCCTTTTTTTCGATTATCACCGGCAGAATAAAGTTGACATCAGGGTTGTCCGTATCTTCAACACCTATGGTCCGAGGATGCAGCCGGACGACGGTCGTGTCGTCAGCAACTTCATCGTTCAGGCCCTCAGAGGTCAGGACATAACGATCTTTGGTAACGGGACACAGACCCGTTCCTTCTGCTATGTTGATGATCTGATAGAAGGCATGATCCGCATGATGAATGGTCCCGACGGCTTCATCGGTCCGGTCAACCTGGGGAACCCCGGAGAATTCACCATCCTCGATCTGGCCGGAAGAATCATAGAGATTACCCATTCGAAATCAAAGATTATTCACCAACCCCTCCCACAGGACGATCCCAGGCAGCGCCAGCCCGACATCACCCTGGCCGGAGAAAAACTCGCCTGGAAGCCGGAAACAGACCTGGAAGAAGGACTCAAGAAAACCATAGAATATTTTGAGAAAGTATTAGCGCTGTAATACTGTTTCATTTATTTTAATTGGCACATCAGATACACCAACCAACCAAACAAACAACCAACCAAACAGACAGGCAGACAGACCAGAATCATGATTGATTTACACTGTCATATTCTGCCAGGAATCGACGACGGCCCCAAAACACTGGAAGAGTCGTTGGAAATGTGCCGCATTGCCGCTGCTGACGGAATTCGAACGCTTTTTGCGACGCCCCATGTGAAAGAAGCGGTATATGAAAACAATGAGAAAAACGTAAAGCCGGTTTATATGAAACTGAAGGAAGCCGTTGAGAGTGAAGGAATCGGTCTTTCCATCGAGCTGGCGGCCGATATCCATATATCACCGACCTTCATAGAGTTTCTACACCACAACCGGGCCTTTCTCATCGGGGGACGGTATTTCTTGCTTGAACTATCACCGGAGGCGGTCCCTCCCAATATGGAAGAACTGGTATTTAACCTTCAGATTAAAGGATTCTACCCCATTATCACTCATCCGGAGCGTAATTCCATCTTGCAGCGAAACGCTCGGGTTCTCGCTCGATGGATCCGGCGAGGCGCTCTCATCCAGGTGACGGCGATGAGCGTGACGGGTGAATTCGGAAAGGTGATAAAAAAGGCGGCACATGAGATTGTTGAAAGAGGTCTATGCCATATTATTGCAACAGATGCGCATTCGCCGAAGTGGCGGGCACCGATTCTGTCACATGCCAGAGATGTGTTGGCTGAAATGGTAGGAAAACACGAAGCGGAAAAAATGGTGTCCGGGCGGCCCGCGGAGATCATCAGGGGTGAATTACTATCTGACAGGCCATAGAGAAAGGTCAGTTTTTCTTTGACAAATGGGTTTTGTGAGTATATCCATAACATAACACGAGAGGCGTTGGGTCTTGAAAGTATTTTATTCTTGTCCCCTTGAAGCGAGCAATGCGTTGAATAATGCTTGTTTTGAGTTGACCAATATTCAATAGTAACTAACATCGACCGATTATCTTAAAAAATTGTTAAAAGTTTCAGGAAATCAGAGATTTGTTTTTTCCGTACGGTGAAACGTTGCTTGCATTGTTACTTTGGAGTCTTTTTAAAAAATGCTGTCGCACAATGTTTTTTTTGAATAAAAACAGGTTTCAAGTACAAGGAGGTGGCGCCATGAAACAAAAAGCAGTTACATTATGTTTGGCGATATGTTTGATCGCAGGAGTTATTGCCTTTGCAACGCCTGCCGTGGCTGCGACTCAGGGTGAGGTTGCCTTGAAGCTGGCAGAGGATCTTGGCCTTGATACCTCATCGATTGAAAACGCCATTGCCGCCCTTGTAACGGTTGGCATTGTGCCCGGAGGCGGGTGGAACGCAGGCGCTGTGGTCGATGCCGCCTTCGCGGGGAGTCTTTTCACGGCGGTGAATGCAGCGGCGGAATCGGGCGCCATATCGGCACCGTCAACCTTGGCCACCGCATCGGCCCTTACCGCGGCAGCCCTGACGGCTGCGGGAGTTGATGCGACAACAGCGGTGACGGGCATTGTCGCTGCGGGCGGCAATCAGACGAATGCGCAAAGCGGAGCAACAATAGGGACGACAACGGCTGCGTCGGGCACTTCTTCGGGAACATCGGCAACAACGGGTACGGTTGCTCCAGACGCGACACCTCCGGCAGGTACGGGCGGTGGCGGATCTGGAACGCAGAGCAGCTAGTACGAACTGATAATGCAGCGAAAAGGGGGGATAACCATGGCAAGGAAAACGACGATTCTTCTGGCTTTGATTGTGTTGTTTGTGGCGATGCCCTGTAAAGCAGCGGATATTAAGGCACCGAGGTCAGCTAATATTCAGGTTGGAGCGTTGCAGGTGCATCCGTCCGTGAGTATTACCGAGACATACAGCGACAATATATACCAAAGCTACGATGCGAAGGAGAAGGAATCGGATTATATCACCACCATATCGCCCGAAATCAATTTTCTTCTTCCCATCCAGCGCCACAGTGTGGAGTTGGGATACAAGGCGGACGTCTATAACTATGCCGATCTTTCGGAAAACAATTATGTGAATCAGACTGCAAGCGGTGCGCTGAATCTTAATTTCCCAGTTGGGTTAATGTTCCGCATATCCGATACGTTTAAAGACTTGACAACTCCCAGAGAGTGGAAGGAGCAGGCAGGCGTAGCCGGTTCGGAGGATTTGTACAGGGAAAAAGATCACCAGACCAATGATTTTAATGTCATGACGAAATACCGGTTTGTGGATCGTTGGGCTGTCGAAGTCAGATACAACAACTATCAGGATAAGTATAAAGAGGTTTACGATAACGGGTCTGATTTCAGCCGTGATATGGTCGGAGGCGCCATCTATTACAGCTTGACTCCGAAAACGGATATTCTGGTCGATTACAGTTATTCTGATGTCAATTATGACCATGCCGACACAAACGACAATGAGAACCATATGGCCTATGTCGGTCTGTCATTTGATCCGACGGCGAAAATTCAGGGGTATGCGAAGTTCGGTTGGGCGGAAAAAAAGTATAAACAGTCAAGTACGACGCGGGATGATTCGGCATCAATCTTTTCGACCCTGGTTAACCTTGGTTATATCGTAACGCCCCTTGATAAGATTACCGTGTCTGCAACTCGTGTTATTGACGAAGACGTGGATAACAACGCGGCTTATACAAGTACCAACGCCTCTCTTGCATGGTCACATTTGCTTGCCTGGAATGAGAAGATAAGCATGACCGCGTCCCTCGGATATGGCAATAGAGACTACGATATGGCTGATACGGATGTCGACGGTACGTCAAAAATACGTGAAGATGACAGCTGGAATGCCGGTATTGGCTTTGGCTACATGATGCAGCGATGGTTGAAGTTCGCCCTGAATTACAGCTACACGCATAACGGCTCGAATTTTGAACGCTATGATTATGACGAGAATCGTGTTTTCTTCAGTGTAACGCTTCAATATTGAAAACGAAGTGTCTGTTCTTGTTCAATGGAGAGGGCTCCTTTGAAAGTTCGGTCTGGCTAAAACATCGCACGACCTTAATATGAAGGCACCTTTTTTAGATGATGTTTCGGGGACGTGGAGCCGAAGGGAAACCCGTTTGAATGGATTCACGGTATTGGAAGAATATGTATTGTTTGTTTTATTGACGCTCCTTGACATGAGATAATCAAAGGCGCCATGACGTCACAAAGGTTATGTATTTTTCAATGAGTGACTTATATCAAAAAAACGATTTTATGCATAAATACTCTAGATATATCTGCAAGACTTTGAATCAAGAAATTAATCACGTAACATATATTGCATCGGTTGTATTAATCGGGGTATGGCTTCTCGGTTTTATGGCACTACCTGCATATTCGCAGGAGGATTATCTCATTGGTCCCGAAGACAAACTGAATATTATTGTATGGGGACACGATGATCTCAAGCGAGAGTTGCCGGTATCTCTTGAAGGTAATATTTCCTTTCCGCTCATCGGCATAATAAAGGCGGCGGATAAAACAACAAGCCAGCTTGAAAAGGAAATTGCTAAAAAACTTGCCGATGGGTATGTTGTCAATCCGCAGGTGACGGTGACTGTATCGGAAGATTCAAGTCAAAAATTTTTCATCATGGGAGAAATCGAAAAACCCGGCAAATACAATCTGGAGTCGGGTATGAACGTTCTCATGGCGATCAGCATGGGCGGCGGACTGACGCCGAAGGCCGCTCAAAAGAGAACAAAGATTATTAGAGTCGTCGGTGGAAGGGAAACAGAGTTTCGTGTAACCATGGACACCGTTGTCAAACCCGGAGACACCATTATTGTTCCCGAAAGCTTCTTTTAAACACCCGTTCCGTTCAATGTAGACCAGACAGACCAAACACACCAGACAAATGTAGAAGATTTCGTAAAAAATCTGAAAAAGGAATAAAATCAGACAGACCAAACGAACCAAACGCTCATAACGTAAATAACGCTCCAAACGATCATAACGTTCTAAACGTTACTAACGATCACAACACCATTAACCCAAAGGAAGACCAAATGGACCAGGCAGACCCAGTAGACCAGAGAGATCAAACAGACCAAATAGGTTTGCGTGAATATTGGAACGTTATCCGTCGACATAAAGCAATCATCATGAGCGTCTTTCTCGTTGTCGTTGTAGCTGTGATGCTAAAGTCGTTGACGATGATTCCTCTGTACCGAGCGACGACGCAGGTACTTATCGAACGAGCCAACCCGAATGTGCTCAGTACAGAGGAACTGCTCACAATCAATCCCTCGGGCTCAGATTTTTATCAGACGCAGTACAAGATTCTTGAGTCCCGTTCGCTGGCGCGCGATGTTATTCGAAGAACAAATCTTGCCAATCATCCGGAGTATAAACCAGAAAAACTTGAGCGTGGATTTATAAGCACCTTTTTTACGCCAGTACAAGAGTGGATCAAGATGCCCGTGGCCTGGTTGAAATCCAGCCTTCAGCCGGATCTTGAATTGGCTGACGAAGATGCATATCGATATCCGATTGCATCAAGTGGTGGCGAAGAAGGTAACGTCTTTGTCAGTGCCGTACTGTCACGACTCGATGTGAAACCGATTCGAAACAGCCGACTCGTTGATATCAGCTTTGAATCGGCATATCCGGCTCTGGCGGCGAAGGTGGCGAATGCGTTGGTCGAGTCCTATATCGATTGGAATTTAAGCTTGCGGCTGAAAAGCCAGCAGGAGGCGTCGAGATTTCTTGATGAGCAGGTAAAGGCCTCGAAAAGAAAACTGGAAACATCCGAGCTTGCCCTGCAGCAGTATAGAGAGAAGTACGGCGTTGCCGCTCTCGGAGCACACACGGCACAGGACGGCGGTTTGAGCCAGGATCTCAGTCGTCAGAAGCTTGCCAAGGTGAATGATCAGCTGCTGGATGCAACAAACAAGCGAATCGCGGCGGAGATAGAATACAAACAGGCGGCTGCTTTACTGAAAGATGAATCCAAGGCGGAGTCTATCCCCGCCGTGGTTGAAAGTAGTGTCATCATTGAAATAAAACGCCAGGAGGTCGGTCTCCTTCGCGAAAAGGCGGAAAAGGCCCAGAAATACGGCACGAAACATCCTGCGATGACTGCGCTCAATCAGGAAATCGAAAAGATTAATCGCCAGAAGATGCAGGAGATCAGAAATATCGTCGACTCCCTGATGGGAAAGTATAAAATCGCCCTGAGTCAGGAGCAGTCGTTGCGCCAGGCCCTTGGGATCAGCCAGAATGAGACGATAAACAGGGATAAAATCGCCATTCAGTATCAGGTGTTGCAGCAGGAGGTTGATTCAAGCAGGTCTCTCTATGATATGCTTCTGAAACGAATGAAGGAAACGTCAGTCAGCGAGGAAAACAGGAGCGTCAATATTCATGTGATCGACCGGGCCGAGGTGCCGAAACAGTACTATAAACCGAAGCTGAAACAGAATTTTTTTCTTGCGGCTATCGTGGGGCTGTTTTTAGGGATCGGCTTTGCCTTCTTGATCGAGTATCTCGACGATACCGTGAAAAAACCCGAAGATATTGAACGATTATTTAATCTTCCATACCTGGGCCCCGTGCCCCATTTTGACCATAGCGGCGATGAGCCGGAAAATGAATTGATTACGCTACGTGATCCCCAGTCATCGGCGAGTGAATCCTATCGCGGTATACGGACAGGTATCCTTTTTTCGACACCGGGAAAGACGCCGCGAACCATTCTGGTGACCAGTCCCGGTGTGGGAGCAGGGAAATCGGTCACGGCGGCGAATATCGCTGTTGTCATGGCGCAGTCGGGAACGAAAGTACTCCTCCTTGATGTGGACATGAGAAAGCCCCGGCAGCACCGTATATTCGGAAAGAAAAATGAAAAGGGCCTTACCAATATTCTTGTTGGTGAGGAAGACTGGAGACCGTCCATCAACAACACATCGATACCGGGATTGGACTATATCTCTGTCGGTCCGATTCCGCCAAATCCCGCCGAATTGGTGGGGTCGAAGCGCATGAGAGAGGTGGTGGAGACATTTCTCGAACATTACGACCGCGTTATCCTCGATTCGTCCCCGATAATGGCGGTGACGGATCCAATGGTGCTCTCGAAACTGGTGGATGGAGTTGTCCTGGTACTGAACGCCGGGGTAGTAACGAAAGAGCAGGTCAAACGCGCGCGTCAGCAACTTCGGAATGTTCAAGCGAACATCCTCGGTGTGGTCTTGAATAACATTGATACAGCAAAGGGCAACTATTACTACAATTATCACTACTATCATTATTATACTGAGGACGGTTCAAAATCAAAACACCGCCGAAGGAAATCGAACGCGTAATATCCATCATGCAAACCATCGAAACAATCGTTTTACCCACAGTTCAGCTCCTCTGTAGTATCGTATTAAATAAGAAACGTCATTTCGAGCGATGCGAAAAATCGTTCACTACGGAAACAACTGCGACTCTTTTGACAGGGCGAAGGGGCATGTTAAAAAAAGGTACGAACGCATTTTCGGAAGCAGTATAGGATTCGGTGCAGGATGGACGGGTGTAAAGGAATTGAACAACTAGTTTTTTACTTCAGCCACTGGATATTTTGATCTGCGTTGAAAAAGAATGTAACAAAAATGTTCAGTCAATCAGTGAACGCTGGAGATTGATACATCGTATATCCTAGCAGTAATAGTAAGGGGAGCGTAAGTAATGACCACAAGTAGCAGGCTTGCATCACGAATTCTTTGGCTTTACCTGACTGAGGGAATAGTTGGGATCACTCGGCGGATGGCTTGGATAATAGATGGTGAGGCTAAGAAAATGAAGGCTGAGTATGCAACAAAAGTGAGGGGGACGGCGTGCAGATGATGACTGATTTTTCGCGCTCTAAGAAAATGAAGGCTGAGTATGCAACAAAAGTGAGTACCTTTGATGAGTTAGTGTATAAATTAGGCCTTAGTGCTGAAGTCGAAGACTACTATTGGTACCATACCATCGATCTTGGTGGTGGTCTTGTAACTCCTGGTTGTTACGACTTTCGCAATTTGATAGATAGGTTTGGTTTTCCTGAGGATATGACAGGATTAGCGGTATTAGACATTGGCCCGGCGACAGGTTTCTTCGCATTCGAATTTGAGCGGCGGGGTGCAGCCGTCACCGTGGTCGAACTACCATCCATTGAACAGTGGGATATGCTTCATAGAGACAAGGATAGTGTGCTACAGGAGATGCGAAAATATCATAACGCAAGTTCGAACGATGAACTCACCCTTAAACATCTTCATGGCCCGTTCGCTTTCTGTCATAGGATGTTAAAGTCAAAAGTTAAGCGTTGTTTCTCAACGGTTTATAATCTCTCTCCGGAAATCCTTGGAGCCGATGGTTTTGATATGGTTTTCTGTGGGGATGTCTTGCCACATTTGATGTCACCAATTGAGGCTCTGGATTCAGTAGCGAAAGTTTGTAAAGGTACCCTGTATTTTACGGGAACTCTAGTTAATTTCTCGTTACCACTGCCAGTAGTATTTTATAGGGAATCAATAAGGGACAATCGCTCTTGGTGGAAACTAAGCACTCGTTTTATCAGAAGTGTTCTCCGGGATATTGGTTTTGAACAAACTGAAATTATAGCCTATCACACTATATCTATGGCACCCTCATTCCGCCGATTTCGTAGGCCTGTCATGCGGGCATGGCGAGGTGACGAGAGGATGTGTTGATCTCTTGATATAATCAGTAGTAAAAAACCTAACATCTATGAGCCTTCCATTTGTCAATAGGCGAAAAAATCCATATGAGGGGAAAAGTATTTTCCCCTTCAGTGCTTTAGCAGATCCAAGAGTCCGCCTTTATTAAAATCATCTACAGAACAAATACCCCGCGGCAAGCCGTGGGGTGCTTCACTTTCCCCGGAAAAGAAAGAGTGCTGACCTTCTGGGAATATTGGCAATAACAACAGTCGAGCGTCCACAACGCGTGAATCAAAAATATATGGAATTATGCCAGAGTTAACGGAACAGGAAGGCGTCATGGAGCATTCTAGCAGTAAGGCAAATAAACCCTTGATCCACATAACGCCCAAAAAAGGTTGGCAGCTTATAGATTTTAAAGAACTGAAGCAGTACAAGGATCTGTTTTATTTTCTTGTCATCAGGGATATCAAAGTTAAATATAAACAGACCGTGCTTGGCGGATTATGGGCGATTATTCAGCCATTTTTTTCGATGGTTGTATTCACGCTGTTTTTCGGCAGGCTTGCCAAGATGCCCTCGGATGGGGTTCCCTATCCTATATTCAATTATACGGCCATGGTGGCCTGGACCTATTTTGCCACTTCAATTGCTGGTTCTGCTAACAGTCTCGTTGGAAATTCAAATCTAATATCCAAAGTATACTTTCCCAGACTTATTGTTCCTTTATCTCCAGTACTGGCTGGTTTACTGGACTTTTGCATTGCCTTTATAGTTTTAATAGGTATGATGTTCTATTTTCACATTTATCCAACGCTTATGATTTTTTTTGTGCCTGTTCTGGTTGTACTGATGATGTTAACTGCAAGTGGTGTAGGCATGTTTCTGACCGCGTTGAATGCCAAATACAGAGATATCAAGTTTACAATACCGTTTCTGGTACAACTCTGGCTTTTTGCATCCCCTATCGTGTATCCCGTATCCATGATACCTGAAAAATATCGATTGTTCTACGCAATCAATCCAATGGTTGGTATTATCGAAGGCTTTCGATCTGCTCTGCTTGGGACAGTCGCCTTTCCAATATCCATGGTACTGATTTCCACCTTGGTAAGCACCGTTGTATTCCTTACCGGCATGTTTTACTTTAAACAAATGGAACGACATTTTGCGGATATAATCTGATGGTGAAGAGGGAAGGTAAATATTTGAGAAGTCTACAACATATTGTTTAATCTTTCATTTTTAACTTTTCACAGGCACGAAGCAATGAGTGACACCATAATCAAAGTTGAAAACCTTTCCAAGCGTTACCGGATTGGCGCCACGGAGCAGGGCTACAAGACCTTTCGTGAAGCTATTATAGATGGCTTCAAAGCCCCAATAAGAAATCTTCGCCGTCTCCGTAAACTGACCAAGTTTGATGATAATCCAGGCAAAGAGCAAAAAACAATGCGCAATGAGCCTACCCTTACGCATCCTGCTTCATTCCCCATTACGTCGTCGCCAGGCGACTCCATTTGGGCACTGCGGGATATTTCTTTCGAAGTCAAGCGAGGTGAGGTGTTTGGTATCATTGGCCGCAACGGGGCTGGCAAATCAACTCTTCTAAAGATTCTATCCCGAATTACAGAGCCAACATCTGGAGATGTGAAAATTTACGGCCGGGTATCAAGTTTATTGGAAGTGGGTACCGGATTTCACCAAGAGCTTACCGGAAGAGAAAATATTTTTCTCAACGGTGCGATTCTCGGAATGCGGAAAAAGGAAATCGACGGGAAATTCGATCAGATTGTTGATTTTGCTGAAATCGAACAATTCATAGACACCCCGGTTAAGCGTTATTCCACCGGTATGAGCGTACGGTTGGCATTTGCTGTTGCTGCCCATCTCGAACCAGAAATTCTTCTGGTGGATGAAGTCCTGGCTGTTGGAGACATAGCTTTCCAGAAAAAGTGCATAGGGAAAATGAGCCAAGTCAGTCGGGCAGGGCGTACCGTGCTTTTTGTCAGTCACAATATGCAAGCTATAGCCTCCATGTGCACCAAAGTGATTCTATTGAACAATGGGCACATTGAACAGGTAGGTAAAGCACAAGATATTATTTCAAGATATCTTGAATCTCAAGGTTCTGAAATAGCGGGTTTGATAAAATGGCCACTGAATAGTGCACCGGGTGATGGAGTTTTACGGCTTTTTTTTATTCGTGTTATTGACACACGTTCAAGTGTGAGGTCAGATTTCTTAACGAGTGAGGATATAACGATAGAGTTTGGTTTTAAGTTAACAAGCGTACCGGAAGGGCTCAGAATCGGGTTTGATCTCGTAACTCAGGAAGGCGTTCTTGCGTTCCGCTCATTCCATAACGACTCATACGATTCTTGGAGAGGGGAGTTGGGAATAGGCAATAATGTAATTCGATGTACAATACCTGCCAATCTACTCAATGAAGGGAAGCATGATATTTGTACACGCATCGGTATTCATATGGTTCGTTGGATAGTGCGCCAAGACGGGGTTATAAGTTTTCGTATGCTTAGAGCTAACAAGGATGGCGAAGGGTATTCGGGTTCTCATCCCGGTACAGTTGCTCCTAGGTTAAGCTGGCGTTCTGTTCCTGCTTCTGAAATTAATGTACAGGATAAGCAATCAATAGAAGCCTGAATCATGAGTATGACTTTAGACAAACTATTACGATATTCAAAGAACTGGCGACACCATCTCTGGAACTTTCGGGATAAAGTAAGCACTAAAGTACCTTTACCCTGCTGGCTTCAGCAAGGGGGAATACTCCTTTTGTCACCACATGATAAGGTTGGTGAATCTTTATTCAATGGGTGGCCTTATGAAGAACCGGAGCGAAAATTCGTGGCGAGAGTTGTAAAGGACGGAATGGTTTTCTTTGATGTGGGGGCCAATTTGGGCATCTATACGCTTATCGCGGCAAAGAGAGTCGGTTTGTCCGGATCTGTTCACAGTTTTGAGCCATCGCCCGTGGAATGCTCAAAATTATCCCGAAATATTCGCTTCAACCGTCTTACTAATGTCGTGATAAACCAAGTGGCCGTGGGTGACCTGAATAAGGAGATCACTCTCAAAATGTATGCAGATGGATGGGGTGCTTACAATACCATCGGGCATGCGGTGGAGGTGGATGCTCCCTTTTCGGAAATTGCAGTGAAACAGGTAACATTGGACACGTATATCCATGATCGTGAGATCAAAAGAGTGGATTTTATAAAGATCGATGTTGAAGGAGCGGAACAGAAGGTTTTTCATGGTGGAGGAACCCTTGTCTGGCCCAGGCTTCGCCCGATAGTAATGGTTGAATTTTCCGACAGACGTACGGGTCCGCTAGGATACCAGGCGCGCGAGCTGTGGAGCTGGCTGGCGGGCTTCAACTACCGATGGTTTCAAATAAATCAGTCCGATGGGGGGCTTTCACCCGCGGAAATGAAACAACAATACAGTTATGATAATCTTGTCGGTGTCCCGGATGAGAAAATCGTCGATTTAAGCGCCTTGATAGGGTGTTGACTCACCTTCTATTTCCCGTTCCGTCTCTTTGCTCTGAGATTCTTATTATGTACATGATGTATGGCTGAATCGAGGAATACAGATTATGGGTACAAATAGTGGCGCGTTTAAGCGCATTGTTGCAGGACTGGGACGTCATCTCGTAAAACTCGCTTCCGGACTCCCGGGACAGGGGATGTTGGACCTGAGTGGCAGTCGAGATATAGAGTGGTCTTGGGTGGTAGCAAAAATGGGCAATGGCCCGGGCAAGGCGCTTGACTTCGGCTGTGGCCCATCTGGCTTGCTGAGCCTGACAGCGGCAAAACGTGGATTTGAGGTAGTGGCTTTGGACCAGCTGCCGGTGTCCTGGCCATTTATGGAATCCAATATCAGTTTTATACAAGATGACATATTGAGTGTTCAGTTGCAAACCGCAAGCTTTGATTTGGTGATCAATTGCTCGGCAGTAGAGCATGTAGGTTTGGCCGGAAGGTATGGGACGACCAACAGTATTCCCGATGGAGATCTAGAGGCAATGCATGCTTTGCGAAAAATAATGAAGCCAGACGCTATCATGCTCCTGACGATTCCGGTAGGGCAAGACGCTGTCTTTGCGCCGTTGCACCGTGTATACGGAGCGGAACGGCTTCCCAGATTGTTGCAAGGATACGTCATTGAGGATGAGGAGTATTGGGTGAAGGATACTCAGAACCGATGGATGAAGTCCCGGAAAGAAGATGTTTTGATTCGTGAGCCTCAAAGATTCCTGTACGGGTTGGGATGTCTTGAATTACATGTTTCCGAGGGATATAGTGCGACGCTTTGTTAATCCTCAGGCTTTCATCGATATCTTTCTAAATTCGGCCGGTGGCAAAAAGCTGAGATCAGCATTTTCAATAGCGCAATCTATTTATTATACGGGAAATAAATTTTCATGTCCCTTTTGTAAGGGGAGTTTTCGCAGGATGAAACCCTTTAGGGCTTCGTACTATATTAAAGGTCAATTAATCGATCATTACACCGAGAATGCAAAATGCTATCGTTGCGGGAGCAATATAAGGCAGAGGTTCATAGCTACATTTTTAATGAATAATACAAATATACTGTGTTCAAAAATAAAGCTGCTTCATTTCGCACCGGAACGTACCATATTTTCTCTTCTAAAAGCCCAACAAAACATTGAATATATTACATGCGACCTCAATCCATCCAGCTATCCCGGGGCAATAGAGTTGGACATTACAGACATTCGTTTTCAAAAGGAAACTTTTGATGCCATTATATGTATACATGTTCTGGAGCACGTTAAAGATGATTTGAAAGCTATAAGAGAGCTATATAGGGTCATTAGACCCGGTGGGTGGGCATTAATTGCCGTTCCCATATATGGAGAAAAGACGTTTGAAGATCCGGAATTGGATTACCATGGAAGGGAGAAAAGGTACGGCATAGGAGATCATTTGAGAATGTATGGATTAGATTTAGAGAACAGATTATTCGATGCCGGGTTCTCGGTTAATACTTTATCCATTGATGATGTTCCCGGGAGTTACATTGATAGAAGTGTTGCTTCTCCACATATGGAAAGCGATAAATATCTTTTTTTCTGCACAAAGTAACTTCTGGCGTCAATCATAACTAAAGATGTCACGCTCTTGGCCGTATCGGCAGGGCAAGATGCCGTCTTTCCACCGTTTCATTGGGTGTATGATCCAGAACGGCTTTCAAAACTTTTACAAGGATATGTCATTCCGGATGAGGAGCGTTGGATGAAAGACATTCAAAACAGGTGGGTGAAGACGGGAAAAGAAGATGCTCTGACACGGAAACCCTGTAAACATCTGTATGGTCTTGGTGCTTCCTGCTAAGAGCTCTGAATGAGAGGGACGCGTGATAACAATCTTTGCCAGTCCAAAACCTTTCACTGATCCGCATATCAACATGATCCAGCGTAATGCCATCCAGAGTTGGATGGCGCTTAGGCCGACATGTGACATAATTCTGTTTGGCGATGAACCGGGTACGTCGGAAATCGCTGAAGAATTTAATCTTAAACATGTGCCCAATGTAGAATGTAATAAAGAGGGCTTGCCACTGGTAAGGGATATGTTCCACCGGGCGGAAATCATTTCAAAATTTGATATCCTGACTTACATAAACGCGGACATAATTCTTTTTAGCGACTTCACCGAGGCTGTAACTAATGTACAACAATATATAGCGGGCCAGCCTTTTCTTATGGTGGGGCAGCGATTTGATTTAGAAATTACCGAGTTAATTAATTTTAGTACGTCAGCTTGGAAGTCTAACTTGCGAAGGCAAATAACAACTGATGGCAAGTTGCATGGCGAATCGGGAATTGATTATATGGTGTTTGTTCGCGGCCTTTGGACAGATGTACCACCTATAGTAATCGGGCGCATAGCTTATGATAATTGGCTTATTTTTAAAGCCAGAACACTGGGATTTCCTGTTGTGGATGCTACTAAGGTCGTTACCGCTATTCATCAAAAACATCAATACGTGTTCAATGGTTTTATACAAGAAGTCAATGGACAAGAAAAACTTAATCCAGATTTCATGTATTGGAGGAGGTGTTGCCCGGAAGCTATTAAACAACTACAGATGACAGGCGGAGATAGGTGTCTTTTTAACATTGGAGATGCATCTCATATCCTTAGTAATGGCGGATTAAATAGAGTTCCTTTAACAGTTAAACGTATTTTCCGTTGCATTGATCAAATGCAAGCTTTTCACAAGGGCAAACCCACTGAGCCCTTGTTCATCGGATTAAAACTATTAGCCAAACAAATTCTTATTATTAAAAGATTGACAACAAAACTAAGCAGGCAATAGAGAATACGCTATGGGCAGTAAAAAAATTAACATTGCCGTCATAGGCGCTGGGATCATGTCAAACAGAGTCCACTTGCCTATTATTAATGATCTGTCAAAAAAAGGCTATTATGAAAAATGTGTTCTGTGCGATTTGAATGTGGCCGCGGCAAAACGGTCAGCGGAAAAGTTCGGGTTTAACTCGTATATTCATGAAGCAGATAAAATCTTCAAAGATGAAAATATAGACGCGGTGTATGTTTTTGGCACGGCGCTCATGCATCAGAAATGCGCCCTGATGGCGGTGGAAAACAATAAACATGTATTTATCGAAAAGCCGCCCGGACTGGATCCAAAGGTAATATCGCGAGTATCCCGCATCGCACGAGAAAAAAATTTAACGGCAGTCGTAGGTTTTAATCGGAGATTTCAGAAAAATATAAGATTAGCAAAGTCAGAGATGGCCAGGTTCAGTTCGATCAGCACGATGGAAGCCATTTATAACACCCCCTCCCTCGGACGCGATATACCATTTGGAGGGACCTCGATGTTAACTGCCAACAGTATCCACAGCATTGATGTACTCTGCTATCTGGCTGATGGTCCACCAGAGGAACTCTACAGTAGCTTCAATATAATTTCAGGAGATATTCCGCAGAATTTTTCTGCTATTATGAAATGGAACAATGGCGCCCATGCCATAATAGCTTCCTGCAACACTGCTGGAAAAAGACGCGAGTCATATGTCTTAAATGGAGCGGCTATTTCAATTGTGTGCGAAGAATTGCAATATGTTAAGTATGTCGGAGGCAATGATGTCGAGAAAAAGATTTTCGAGGACACTAATGAAAACAGAGGTTTTGTCGATGAGCACAAGGCTTTCGCGGAGAGTATCTTAAACGGGCAGATCCCGATCAACGATATTCATCATGGAGGCATTGCTTTACATCTGGCTCAACTTATGGAAGGGGGGTATCACGGGGTTATTGATTGGACCAGCGTTCAAGGAGAGATAGGGCTTCATGAGGAGAAACAAGTATTTAATATTATTTCTAAACCGAGTAATGATGCAAAATCAATTCTAGTGCTAAATCCGGATATGATTAAGGTCGCCTTGCCTAAAATCGGAGAAAAATACCAGCTTGTTTTCGATTACAATCTTTCCTCCTTAACCGAGAATGATAAGAAAAATATTGTTGCGATCATTGAAGGTCGGGGTGGCGTGCTGGGTAAATCTGATTTGATAGATGATTTCCCATCACTAAAAGTCGTTGGTTTCTTAGGGGGCACGGTAAAGGCGGCCTTCCCTGAAAAGCTTATGCAAAAAAATATTAAAATAATTAACACAGCGGATGTCGCTGCTGATGCCGTGGCCGAGTTTACGCTTATGATGATGCTGATCGGAATGAGAAACGCATCCCGCTCACATGAAGTCATGCGGACGGGGAATTGGGGAATTAATAATGATAAGAGGCTTAAAAAAGAAACCCTTCGTAAGCTTAGTGGGTTCAAAGTTCTTCCATTTGTCAAAATGTTGAAACCCGTGCTTTTGCCATTGTGGAGGAGAATCAATCGCCAGGGAATCCCGGTAATGGGCGTCACGGACGGTTTTGGCGGCAGCAACTTATTGCATCGCGCTCAGATCGGTTTACTTGGATATGGAGAAATATCTAAAAAACTTATAAGCTTACTTAAACCTTTCAATTGTGACATTATGGTGCATTCGGAATATATGTCGGCGTATGAAGCGAAAAGACTAGAGGTGACAAAGGCTGATTTGATCCAGTTATTGCAATGCGACGTGGTTTCAATTCATCGTGGGTTATCAGACAGGACCCTAAAGAGTTTTGATAGATCCGCTATAAATGCCCTCAAGCCTGGATCTGTGCTCGTTAACACCGCTCGAGGAGAAATAATTGATACTGAGGCCCTGATAGATCGGTTAAAAAAGAAAGACATATTCGCATGTTTAGATGTATTTGACAGAGAGCCATTAGATCGAGACAACACCTTACGAAAACTTCCTAATGTTTTTTTGACTTCACATATTTCAGGCTCGATAAGCCAGGTTTATCAAGAATCCGCAAGCTCTATAGTTGATAAAGTCCTTAAGTATCTGGAGGGAGAGCATGTGGAAGGCATTGTTGAGGGGTTTGAGAAATTGCATAACATGACTTAAAAGCATTTTATCCGGAATGGAACGTATAATCAGCTTTAATCATGGGGGGATGTTTTATGGATAGAGAGATAATTATTGATGGAAGTTCCGTGAATGATAATACTGAATGCTATGTCATCGCCGAAATAGGTCACAACCACCAAGGAAACTTAGAAACAGCCAAGAAGATGTTTTCCGTTGCGAAAGACTGCGGGGCTGACGCTGTAAAACTGCAGAAGCGAGACAACCATTCATTATATGTTAAAGATCTATATGACAAACCCTATGACCACGAAAACAGCTACGGAGCAACCTATGGTGAACACCGAGAGGCTCTTGAGTTCGGCTGGGATGAATATCAAGAACTAAAGCAACACGCCCGTGAGATAGGTATCACAATGTTTGCAACAGCATTTGACTTTTCCAGCGCCGATTTTTTGGCGAAACTTGATGTTCCAGCATTTAAGATAGCTTCGGGCGATCTCAAGAATATTCCGCTTCTTACCTGTATTGCAAAATTTAAAAAACCTATGATAGTCAGTACTGGTGGAGGAACAATGGAGGACGTTCAAAGGGCATATGATGCTATTATGCCGATCAACCAGCAACTGTGTGTCTTGCAGTGCACTTCAGGATATCCGGCCGCTTTTGAAGAGCTTAATTTGGGAGTTATAACTACGTATCGCCATCGCTTTCCGAACATTATTATCGGATTATCATCTCATGATAACGGTATCGCTATGCCGGTGGCAGCTTATATGTTAGGTGCAAGGGTGATTGAAAAGCACTTTACTTTGAATCACACATGGAAAGGGACAGACCATGCCTTTTCCCTGGAGCCAATAGGACTCAGGAAGATGATTCGCGATTTGCGCCGTGTGCGTGTGGCAATGGGGGATGGAGTCAAAAAGATTTATGAAAGCGAAGTCAGCCATATAGCCAAGATGGGAAAAAAATTGGTTGCAGCACGGGATTTGCCCGCCGGTCACAGCATACGGCTGGAGGATATTGCCATAAAGTCACCGGGAGGCGGTATGCCGCCCTATGAACTGAACAAAGTAATCGGTCGCGTTACCCTTCAGGCATTGAAAGCAGATGAGGATATCATGTTTGAAATTTTAAACGGCGCGCAGGATTGGTCGGAGGTAGCAACCTCTTGAGGGCATTGAATAACCTACTCAACAAATCACTGCTCGAGAAAAGAATACGAAAGATCCGTTTAGTCGCTTTTGATTTCGATGGGGTGTTTACTGATAATACGGTTTATGTGTTTGAAAATGGATCAGAGGCGGTACGGTGTTTTCGCGGTGACGGTATTGGTTTGCGCAAATTAGAGCGGTTTGGGGTTAACACTGTAGTCATCTCAACTGAAACAAATCAGGTTGTGTCTGAACGTTGCCGGAAATTAGTAATTCGGTGTGAGCAAGGATGTAAAGACAAACTGGAAACTCTTAATAATATCGTTCAGGAGATGAAGCTTTCTCTTGAACAAGTAGCTTTTGTTGGAAATGACATCAACGATCTGTTCTGTCTCAATTGTGTCGGCTTACCAATAGTCGTTCGAGATGCTCATCCAGATATTGTTCCCTATGCCGGATATCAAACGAGAGTACAAGGAGGTCATGGTGCTGTGCGTGAAATTTGTGATCTGTTTGAGCGCATATTAAAAGCAGAGGTAATTGAATCCCATGATTGAAAATCTTTTTAATGCGCGTGATAAAGTTGTGATCGTTACCGGTGGGCTCGGACAGCTTGGCCGGCAGTTTACTTTTGCACTGGCTGATCGTGGGGCCAAAGTTGCCATTTTTGATATTCAGGCAGATGAACAAACAATAACTGAAAGACTCGGCAAGCGGCAAGCTGATAAAAATTTACTCATTCTACGAGCAGATATTACGGATAGGGATTCATTGGAAAACGGGTTGGCAAGGGTTATCGATAGATGGGGAGTGCCGGATGCACTGATTAACAATGCCGCTCTTGACTCGCCCCCCAATGCCCCCGCAGAGGAAAATGGGCCATTTGAGAATTACCCGGAAAACTCTTGGGACGAGGTAATGAGAGTGAATGTCAAGGGCGTCTTCCTGTGCTGTCAGGCGGTAGGGGGGCAAATGGCTGCCGCTGGCCGTGGTTCGATTATCAATATTTGCTCGACCTATGGCATTGTTTCGCCCGATCAGCGGATATATGAATACCGTACACGTGATGGCGCGCCATTTTTTAAACCGGCAGTTTATTCAAGCTCCAAGTCTGCGCTTTTGAACTTAACTCGCTACCTTGCAACATATTGGGCTGGCAGGAACGTGAGAGTTAATACGTTGACTTTTGGAGGCGTATTCAATAACCAGGATGAACAATTTTTAAAGGGCTACTGTGACAGGGTGCCTTTGGGCCGTATGGCGAATGAAGAGGAATATAACGGCGCAATTATCTTTCTGGTTTCTAATGCTTCATCTTATATGACAGGATCTAATTTGGTCATTGATGGTGGATGGACAGCATGGTGAGCAGATTTTGCCTTTCAGTAGCTCACCGGATTTAAAGGATATAATTAAAATGGAGAAGACCCTTTTCCCAGCAAAAATTCCAAACTGGATAAATGGCCAGGAACAGGAGGCAGATACCGGTGAATTATTCGACAAACTGAATCCTGCTGATGGTAAGTTATTGTGCAGGGTGGCTCGGTCACGAAGCGAGGATATACGTAGGGCAATCCAAGCGGCAATTCTTGCTCAGCCTGCCTGGGGGGGCACTCCTCCGGTCCAGCGGGGGATGCTCTTACACAGAATAGCCCTTGGGATGCAAGAACGCCAACAAGAGATTGCGCAGATTGTCGCTGTAGAAACCGGTAAGTCTTACGAAGATGCTTATGGCGAGACCAGGGGAGCAATCGAACTTGGTTTCTTCTATGCTGGTGAGGGGCAAAGGTTGTATGGAAGAACAATCACAAGTGGGGCAATGAACAAATATGTCATGACCATAAGACAGCCAGTGGGCGTGGCAGGTCTCATCATTGCGGCAAACACACCTATCGCAAATGTTGCTTGGAAAGTATTCCCGGCGCTGGTTTGTGGTAATGCTGCCATCCTCAAGGCCGCCGAAGATACTCCGGCGATAGCATGGATCTTTTGTAAGCTTGCTCATGAAGCCGGGCTTCCGGCGGGCGTGCTAAACGTCATCCAGGGATATGGTGAGGAAACCGGTGCACCGTTGGTTGAGCATCCGGATGTGGGTGTAATCAGCTTTACCGGCTCCACGGCTGTGGGTCGGCAAATTGCCTCAATTGCAGGTAAACGCTTGGCAAAGGTTTCTCTTGAGCTGGGCGGGAAGAACCCCTTGATTGTTTGTGATGATGCTGATTTGGATAACGCAGCAAAATGGGTGTTACTTTCTGCTTTTAGCAATGCGGGACAACGTTGCGCCTCGGGAAGTAGAATACTTGTCTTTAATTCAGTTTATGATCAGTTCCGCGACATTCTGGTAGAACGGACCAAAGCGCTCAAAGTGGGTCCGACCAATGCCGATGACTTAGGGCCGGTGATTAATGAAGGACAGCTTAACAATATGCTCGACGCTGTGAACCGAGTGCGTCAAAAAGGTGCCATGATTCTTACCGGGGGGCACAGACTGACCGATCCGGAACATCACAATGGTTTTTACATGGCCCCTACATTAATCGAGGGTGTCGACCCGCATGACGAAATTTCTACTGAGGAGCTGTTTGGCCCTATTACTTGCCTGTATCGTGCGAAAGATTTCGGAGATGCCTTAAACATGGCCAATGATTCTCCGTACGGTCTTACCGCCTGTATTCATACCCGCAGCATTCATCGGGCAACCGAGTTTACGCAAAAAGTTCAGGCTGGGGTGGCGGTTGTTAATGCTGGGACTTACGGGAGCGAACCGCACATGCCATTTGGCGGCTTGAAACAATCTGGAAACGGTTGGCGTGAGCCCGGGACGGAAGCCTTGGATGTGTATTCTGAACTAAAAAATATATACATAAACATTGACCCTGGCAAGGTTTAGACATGGATGATAATGCTTGTCCAAGCATCATTGCCTTGATACCAGCAAGGGCGGGTTCTAAGCGTGTGCCGGACAAGAATATCCGTCTTTTAGCCGGTCACCCCTTGATCGCATATACTGTTTCAGCCGCCATTCAGAGTCAAATTTTCGATGCCGTAATAGTTTCAACCGACTCTGAGCAATACGCCGAAATTGCAAAGTACTACGGGGCTGAAGTACCATTTTTGCGGCCGCCAAAGTTCGCCAGTGACCTGTCGCCTGATATTGAATGGGTTGAGCATTCTTTGAAAAGACTGCGCAAAGAGGACCGCATGTACGATTGCTTCAGCATTCTTCGTCCCACAAGCCCTTTTCGCCTTGCTGCGACCATACAACGCGCCTGGCGTGAATTTCTTGCTTCTGAAGGAGTGGATTCTTTACGTGCTGTGGAAAAATGTAAACAACATCCGGGCAAAATGTGGGTTCTCAGGGGAAATCTCATGTTTCCGTTACTACCTTTAAGTCCCCCTGAACAACCGTGGCATAGCAGTCAATATCAATCTTTACCAGAAGTGTTTGTGCAAAATGCCAGTCTTGAGATTGCGTGGTCGAGAGTGGTTCATGAAGGGCGCACGATTGCCGGGAATGCTGTTAGGCCTTTCATTACTCAGGATTACGAAGGGTTTGATGTAAATTACCAAAGCGACTGGCAGATTGCCGAAGAACTGGTTCATAGTGAACAAGCAAAGTTACCTCCTGTTTCTATTTCTCCTTTTATCCGATAGAAGAGTGAAACAATGATTGAAATAAAACTTATTCCTTTGGAAGAGTTTCAGCGTGTTCGTGCATCTTCGATTCATAAATATGATAAACTAGCGCTACTTGCCGATATGTGTAGAGCCAATGTCCTTGCGTCTGTGAAACGGGCCGGCTCCGGCCACCTTGGGTCCAGTTTCAGCGCTATGGATATTGTTATGCATCTGTATTACGAGGATATGAATACTGTGTCGGCCGGGTTTGACAACCCGGACCGGGACATCTATTTCTCGTCAAAGGGGCACGACGTACCGGGATTATATTCGGTATTATTTTCATTAAACGTATTGTCCAAGGAATTGTTTTTGAAACTTCGCCGGCTAGGGGGACTTGATGGGCATCCACATATCAGTATTCCGGGAATCGAGGCTAATTCGGGATCCCTTGGCATGGGTATTTCCAAGGCGAAAGGCATGGCATTGGCCAAGAAGTTACTCGGCCGGAAAGGGCGCGTCTTCGTATTAACTGGCGACGGTGAGTTCCAGGAGGGGCAAATATACGAGGCGTTGCAAACAGCTTCACACCAAAAAATAAACAACCTGACCGTCATAATCGATCACAACAAGGTTCAGTCAGATAAGCCCGTCGAGGAGATCACCTGCCTGGGAGACTTGGAGAGCAAACTTCGTGCTTTCGGCTGGCATGTGGCGCGATGCAATGGACACGACTTCAAAGAAATAGAAAAGGTGTTTGTTGAATTCAACGGAATAGTTGACAAACCGAAAGTCCTTATTGCCGATACGATAAAAGGACGGGGAGTTTCTTTTATGGAGCATCCGGAGGCGCTGAGGGCCGGGGGTGGAATATACCAGTGGCATTCCGGAGCGCCGGATGACAAGTTATATATGGCTGCGCACGATGAAATCATCCAACGTATAAATATTCAGCTCGACGAAATTAAGATACCCCTCCTGACTCTGGAAACTGTTCCGCCAGAAGTCAAGAAACCGAGGAACGTTTCCCGAGAATATGTGGCCGATGCTTTTGGTCAGGCTTTGGTCGAGTTGGCTGAAGGGCGCAAGGACCTGATTGTTTTGGATTGTGATCTCGCCGCCGATTGCCGTATTCGTTCGTTTGAGAAAAAATATCCCGAGCGATTCGTTGAGAATGGGATTGCAGAGCAGGACATGGTGTCGATGGCCGGCGGACTCGCTCTTCAGGGCCTTTTGCCTGTGGTGAATACTTTTGGGGCATTTCTCGCGGCCAGGGCTAATGAGCAGATATACACCAACTCAGGTGAAGATACTAAGATTATCTATGCCTGCCATTATGCCGGACTCATTCCGGCTGGTCCGGGCTTGTCCCATCAGAGCCTCCGGGATATTGCACTGCTGGGATCGTTGCCCAACATTTTGATCATTCAACCTTGCAATGCTGTGGAAACAAGGACGGCGGTGAAATATTGTGTTGAAGAAGCGAGAGAAAATTGTGTTTTGCGTCTTAACATTGGTCCGTCACCCAGAATCATCGAACTACCTTCGGACTATAGGTTTGAACCGGGGAAAGGGACTGAATTGGTTGGAGGGTCAGACGCTGTAATGTTTGCCTACGGGCCTGTTATGCTTAATGAAGCATTATTGGCAAGTGAGCTGCTGGCTGATCAGGGTTTCGGCCTAAAGGTTATCAATATGCCCTGGCTTAACCGCGTTGACATGGAATGGATCGCGGAGACGGTTGAATCATGCTCGGCTATTTACGTGCTTGAAGATCATTTTCTGGTTGGGGGGTTAGGCGATACGATCTTGAATCTTCTTTCTTCAGGGCATTTGATTAGGGAGAAAATGAGGTTCAAAAGGTTTGCTATTGAAGATTATCCCGCCTGGGGCGCTCCTGTAGAGGTTCTGGAGCACCACCGCCTGGATGGCGCTTCACTTGTAAAACGCATAATCGACGATACAGAGATTGAAGTCTAATAATTTCCAACGACAATGAATGAGCCTGAACTGATATGCAAATGAAAACATTAAAGAAGTATGTTCCCAAGGTGATAAAAAGATCTATTAAAAAGGCGATAGGATGGCGGCATCCTCAATACCCTGACTGGCGAAAAATTATAAATGAAGATCAGAAGCGATGGCAAACTGCTCTTGATTCGGCAAAGGGAGGCGCCAAGGTTCTAATAGCTACAAGCATCGGAGGGATTGCTCATCTGAACGTGGTTGACAGCTCTCTGGCTGCGGCACTTACACTGAGGGGAACCGAGGTACATGTGTTGTTATGCGACAGTTTTTTACCCGCCTGCTTGAAACCAGAATATCCTGCCATCAAAAACATGCCGGACTTTGCTGCTGGCGGACCTCTAAAAAGCGGACTATGCAGCGATTGCATAGATGCGGCCGAAACCATGTATCAGGATATGGGAATCACGGTTCATAAATACAGTGAGATCGTGAATACAGAAAAACAACGTATTGCAGATGAGCTGTCTTCTGGCCTTACAACAGATGATCTTGTTTCTTACGAAAGCAACGGAGTATCCGTTGGTGAGCATGCTCTGGCCGGGGCACTGCGGTTCTTCGCACGAGGTGATCTGGCTAATGAAGAATATGGAGAGCAGGTTCTTCGCCGCTATTTCAAAGCCGCGTTGTTAACCGTTTTTGCATGCGAAGCGCTTTTCGAATCTCACGACTTCCAAAGCGTGGTGCTTCATCACGGCATATACGTTCCACAAGGCTTAATAGTGGGGGCTGCGCGACGGGCATCCGTCCGTGTGGTCACCTGGTGGACGGCCTACAGGAACAAGTGTTTCATGTTCGCTCATGGTGATTCCTACCATCATGCTTTGCTGGAAGAACCTGTATCCAACTGGGAAAATGTCAAATGGACTTCCGATTTAGAAACACAGGTGATGGATTACATGATAAGCCGGGAAAGAGGTGATCGTGACTGGGTAAGATATAATGTGCATCCGGAGGAAGAAATATCTAAAATTGAAAAGGAAATAGGCATTGATTTTTCGAAACCAACTATCGGATTGCTTTCAAATGTAGTTTGGGATGCCCAGCTGCATTTCCAAGCCAGGGCGTTTCCTGACATGATGAGTTGGGTGTTCGCGACCATAGATTATTTTGCTGATCGACCTGATCTTCAATTACTCATTCGGGCGCATCCAGGCGAAGTTGTGAAATTCCATAAATCACGCCAGCCTCTGGTTGACGAAATTCGGAAGAGATATCCAAAACTGCCTGACAACATATATATCATTCCTCCTGAAAGTTTAATCAGCACTTACACCACGATGCAGCAATGCAATGCGGTACTGATATACGGGACAAAAGCAGCAATGGAGATGTCAAGTCGCGGCATACCTATCATCGTAGCAGGTGAGGCGTGGATTCGGGGGAAGGGGTTCACCATGGATGCTTCGTCAGAAGAAGAGTATATTTCAATTCTGAATCGGTTGCCGTTAAATGGGCGAATGAGCAAAATGGAAATGTATCGGGCACGAATGTATGCGTACCATTTTTTCTTCAGGCGGATGATTCCATTGAACTTCATGGTGAAAATTGAAAACCCGCCGTCATTTAACCTAGGCATATCAAATATCTCAGAAATTAAACCCGGTAAGAGCATCGGTCTGGATGTGATCTGCCGCGGTATTTTAGATGCACACGAGTTCATTTACCCCGCAGAGTCAGGGCTGGAACCCATCGAGTAAATTCTTAATTTTTCAATCTGACCAGGAATTTTAAATATGTGTGGCATTTGTGGATTAGTATCTCACCAACCCTTGCGTGTTGATGATTGGGCTCGTGTTCAAGCTATGTGCAATAGACTTTCTCACAGAGGGCCTGATGCAGAAGGGTTTTGGCAGGACACGCATGTTGCCTTTGCCCATCGCCGGCTTTCGATTCTAGATCTGTCCAGGGCTGGCAATCAGCCGATGGTTTGTAAGGCAGGACGGTATATAATCGTTTTTAATGGTGAAATATTCAATTTTCTAGAATTGCGCCGTGAACTGTCCGGCAAGGGTTATGTTTTCCGGACGCAGACAGATACCGAGGTAGTTTTAGCCGCTTACGATGCCTGGGGTAAAAATTGCCTGCACCGTTTCAACGGAATGTGGGCGTTCGCACTGTGGGACTGTAAAGACAGGTCTTTATTTTTGGCGCGTGATCGCTTTGGTATAAAGCCTCTATATTATGGGTATGATGATCTTAAACTTGTTTTTGCTTCCGAGCTCCAGGCACTTCACTACTGGTTAGGACAAGACGCGGATCTGGACGAACAAGTCATTTTTGACATCTGCTCAGGGAGCTTTGCGAACCATGGGACGCGTAAAACGTATTTAAAGGATGCTGAAAGCCTGCCCCCGGGGCATCTGGCTTACCTGAAAAATGGGGAGCTGAAAATCGAACGGTGGTATGAGCTGTCGAGAGTGGACGTGCCTCGAACATTTGGTGAACAAGCGGGCATGTTTCGTGATTTGTTTATTGACGCCTGCAAACTGAGACTGCGCAGTGATGTTCCTGTGGGGACCTGCCTTTCTGGTGGGCTTGACAGCAGCAGTATAGTCTCGGTGTTGCATAAGTCCCTGGGTCAAAAAACGATGGAGCGAACCACTACAGACTTCCACGACGCGTTCTGCGCGAGTTTTCCTGATACCCCGATTGATGAATTGTGTGAGGCACGAACTCTCTCCAAAGAGGTAGGAGCGAAACTGCATGTTCTGAATGTAACTGCTCCAACCCCGGAAAAACTGGAAAGAGCCATGCTCAGCTGCGACGGCCCAATGCATGGTCTGGCTTTCTATCCGATCTCGGAATTATACGGTTTCATCCGCGAAAAGGGCATTAAGGTGACCCTGGACGGGCAAGGTCCTGATGAAATGCTCGGCGGGTATCGACCTTTTGGCCCGGCTTTTTCAGCGGCACTGAGTACTTGTAACCTGCCCTGGGCCTGGGATTTATATAAAACCTACAGCGCCCAAGGTGAAAACAGCCAGGTGAGTGCCAAAAAAGAAGTTCGTTCAGCGCTTATTCATGTGCTTTCGAAAAGATATGTTCCTGACAGCATACACCGTCTTATAAAATCTTTTAAAAGGAACACGGCAAGCCGGATCACAAAAGCGGCTCATATGGAGCTTGCGAGTCCAACGCCTGATGATATGGACGAGTTCCAAGCAGAACTGTATAACGAGTTTTTTCAATCACCGCTACCAGGAATTTTGCAGCAGTACGACCGCTGTTCCATGGCTCATGGTGTTGAATGCAGGATGCCGTTTATGGATTATCGCCTGGTGGAATTCGTTTTTTCGCTGCCAAATCGGGCGCGAGTAGGAGGGGGATATACCAAGAGAGTCTTGCGTGAAGCGATGATGGGAATTGTGCCGGAAAGCATACGAGAACGAAAAATTAAGATCGGTTTTAATGCACCGATCGTAGACTGGTTTCGCAGCCCTTTGCGCGGTTGGATGCAGGACATTATGGAAACGCAAGATTTCAGGCAATCAGCGTATTTTGATGGTGAGCGGCTCAGGATGGAGTTTGAAGATTTCCTGCGGGCAGATGTTCCGACATGGAATTCAGCGTGGAAATTTTGGGGTCCGGTACATTTTACCTGGTGGAAGCAGAATAATGTATAGTGTTGGAGGTTTTGAAGGCCTTGCGAACTGATATTCTGCGGATTACTTTTGGGATTATTGTCCTGAATGGAGAGCCATTTACTCGTTATACGCTCAGGGCATTGTACCCTTTTGCCCATGAAATTATTGTCGTTGAGGGGGCTGTCCCTGATGCCTCAAATGTATCTACACATGATGGTCATTCAATCGATGGAACGTTAGATATATTATATAATTTCAAGAAAGATGAAGACTATAAAGACAAACTGAGAATTGTGACTAAAGAGGGCTTTTGGAGTGAAAAAGATGAGCAATCACAGGCATACGCAAATTTGGCTACTGGCGATTATCTATGGCAAGTTGACATTGATGAGTATTATTTACCCGAAGACATGCAAAAAATCATTCAAATGTTAAAATCTGATCCGACCATTACTGGAATGTCGTTTAAAACAATAACATTCTTTGGCAACATTAGCCATATTGTTGATGGCTTTTATTTAAAAACAGGAGCTGAAATCTATCGACGGTTATTTAAATGGCAAGAAGGTTTTAAATATCAGAGTCACCGTCCTCCGACTGTTTTGGATGCAACTGGTAATGATTTATCTTTAAAAAACTGGATAAATGGTCATGATCTTCAAAAACAAGAGATTTATCTTTTTCATTTCTCACTTCTTTTTCCTGTTCAGGTCGAAAACAAAGCAATTTATTATGCCAATTCTAAGCCCTATGATTATGATCCAATTGAATGGTATAGAAAAAGTTATTTAAAGTTAAAATGGCCGTTCCGGTATCACAATGTATATTTGTACCGAAGCTGGATTGAAAAATACAATGGTAAGATACCAAAATCTGTTATCCAAATGATGAAAGATATTCGCGAAGGTGATGTAAATGCTGAGATACGTGATTCAGGAGACATAGAAAATTTACTAAAATCAAGAACATATCTTGTTAAACGATTATTTTGGAAAGTTGTTTGTAATGTAGCTCTTATGAAGTTATCAGTGAAGAGATATTTCAAAATTGCAAAAAACTTTTTTGGCAAATAATACATGCAAATAAACAGGTATATGTAAATGCGGATTATTATGCTAACTCGTTGGTCTCCTTGGCAATTACAAGCTGTAAATCGCATCCATCGAGAAATTGGTTTGGACCATGTGTATTTCGAAACTAATACCCCAGAAGCGTATTTGAGGAGAAAACGGACATTAAAAGGTAAAATTTGGGATAAAAAAGGGTTAATTCTTAGACCGAAGATCCTAATAGATAGGATTTTTATGGAGGTAAAGGAAAGGATTGAGCCTGTCTGCACTACATGGAGAGTAAGGGCAAAAGAAAAAAGAAAAATATTTGGATTATTATTTCCGGAATCATGGAAAAATGTTCAAGACTCATTTTTGTCATTTTCTTTTGTAAAAGAAAGAAGTTTTAATAGTTATGATATAGCAAAACGGAAAGTTGATATAATCATTGTATTTGGAACCAGTCTTCTCCCATCCGATATTATATCCGCTCCGTTTAAAGCCTGCATTAATTTACATTGGGGACTTTCACCATTTTATAGAGGTTCATATTGTACTGAATGGGCAATTATTAATGATGAAATACAAAATATCGGTGTAACGATTCATCAAATTGATGAAAAATTAGATATGGGACCCATTTTGGCACAAGCACGTCCAAATATTGAAGTAACAGACTCGCCATTTTCTATAGATATGAAATTAAGCGTATTGGGGGTAGATTTGCTAATAGAGATTCTCTCTGAAATAAAGAGAAAAAGATGCTTACTCTCTCGCCCTCAAAATAAGTCGATTGGGAAAACATATTACATTAATGAGTGGTCATCAAAAGCTGAGAGATTACTTTCAAGAAAGCTCTCAAAAGGCAAAGTCGGCCCTATTCTTAAACATGAACCGAAACATCCTATCTATCCAATTGTAAAATTGACCGAGGTTCCTTGTGAGAAAGATATCTCTCAAGTTTTCGTGTTAGGGACACGTTTTCCTTAAATATTAAGGTATATATTAATGAGAAAATTAAAGAGAGAAGCAAGTAAATTATTTAAGCGAACATATAACCGTTTTTTATCAAAAGCGGTTATTTTACTTTACCATCGAGTGTCTGATACAAAGAACGATCCACAACTTTTGTGTGTTTCTCCAGAGAATTTTAAAGACCAACTTGTTTTTTTAAAATCGAATTTTACTATTTTATCTCTTAATGAATTGGTTACTACTTTGGACGACAGGAAAATCCCAGATCGCTCTGTAGTTGTTACCTTCGATGACGGATATGCTGATAACCTCCATAATGCTAAACCAATATTGGAATCTACAAAGACTCCAGCAACTATATTTATTACTTCAGGTAAATTAGGAGACAAAAAAGGTTTTTGGTGGGATGAACTGAATTGTTATATGCTTTCGCAAAATCATTTCTATCCTAATAGCTTGCAACTAATAATAGAAGATAGAACCTATGAATGGTCGGTAAAGTCTAAAAAAGAAAGATATTTAGCTTATTCGGATTTAATTGAATTACTTAGACCATTGCCCTCTATTAGCAGAGATAACACTATCGATCAACTTTGCACATGGGCAAGGCTACCCAAAAATAATATGGCCGAAAATCGAATTTTAACTGTTTCGGAGTTGGATGATCTTTCAAAAGGGGAGTTTATTGAAATTGGAGCTCATTCAGTTACACATCCGTTATTGAATCAGAAGCCATTAAATGTGTTAAAAAATGAAATCTTTGAGAGCAAGAAAACACTAGAGCGTATCGTAAAACGACCAATTTGTTTTTTTTCATATCCATATTACATCAATCCTAAAGGGAAATCGACAGCTGCTAATTTGGTAAAAGAAATAGGTTTCAAATGTGGATGTGCAAACTTTGCGATGCCAGTAACACGATTTTCCGATCGCTATAGACTGCCGCGTTGCATAGTAAGGAATTGGGATTCTATTGAGTTTTCTAGTCGGATAGAAAAAATTTTCACTGGATGACTTCTTGTCCTGTTCTGTGTTTTAAGAAATGACGAAGCTTAAATTACGAATCGTCCAAGTAAATACTCACGACATTGCAGGAGGTGCCGAGAAAGTGACCTTTGCTCTGCACAATCTTTATCGTGAGTGTGGACATTGGTCACGTCTTGTCGTAGGGTACAAGGGCAGCACAGATCCGGATACAATTCCTATTGATAACAGCGATCGGAGGAAGGGCATTGGTCCTTTGAGAACTGTTAGAGAGACGCTACAGGGGCACCAGTATCTGAACTATCCTGGCAGTCACCGTATACCCGAATCGTTAGATGAACCTTTCGACATCGTACACCTCCATAATCTGCATGGTGGGTACTTTGATCTTGCAGCTTTGCCGAGATTGGCAGCATTGGCTCCGGTAGTTGTGATGCTCCACGATGCGTGGTTATTGACGGGGCACTGCGCCCATTCTTTCGGTTGTGAGCAGTGGCACACTGGCTGTGGTCGGTGCCCCGATTTGACTATCCCTCCAGCAATACGTGTTGATGGCACAAGTTTTAACTGGCATCGAAAGAGTAAGCTCCTCGCATCGCTCCCGTTAGTTATCACCGCTCCCTCTCAGTGGATGCTGGATCTAGTCGGAAAAAGTTATCTGGCCTCACACCCAAACCGGCTGATCTATAATGGCGTTGATCAACAAATTTTTTGTCCTGGATCGAAGAAGAATGCGCGGCAACGACTTGGCTTGCCTGAACATGAAAAAATATTATTGTTTTCAGCTAATAGTGGATTGCTCAACATATGGAAGGACGGTCCTGCACTCATTAAGGCATTGCAGCTTTTTCTGCAGTCAAGCAATGGCGCGGAAAAACCACTGCTCGTTTCATTGGGCGGGAACGTTCCACGATCATCAGGACTGGAACGGGAGATGCGTCGTGCATTACGAAAAACACTAAACCGTTTCAACGAAGAGGACGTCTTCCGGAAATCGGGACTGTCCGAGTTTGTTATCCGGCGGGGTGCGATAAAGGATGAAAACGTAATGGCTGATTACTATAGGGCGGCTGATGCACTGGTCTATGCTACAAAAGTCGACAATTGCCCATTAACCGTTCTTGAAGCTTTGTCATGTGGCTTACCGGTTGTTGCTTCTGCCGTGGGTGGTGTTCCTGAACTTCTTCGAGACGGCGAGACAGGTATTTTAGTACCCCCTGGCGATGCAATAGCTCTAAGCGAAGGTCTATTCCGAGTGCTAGAAGACGATGTGTTCCGGGAAAGAATATCGGCTGCTGCTGTCAAAGACGCGCAGACGCGTTTTGATATTCGGCGACAGGCCACAGAATACCTTGACTGGTATGCTGAACTAATTGCTGAATGGCAAAAACGCAAGGGCACAATCAACAATAGACAAGCGCTTGCTTAATATATCTCGTTAGAGGCGAAAGTTATGCTGGACTATGCACGCATAAGCAAAATGTTGGAATATCAGAAGCGCCGGGTATGGCCTTTGAATCGGACTCGACCAGGTCTCAAAACGCTTCTAAGAGATATGTCACGGCTGATTTGTACAAGGGGTCCCGTATCGCCAATTTTGGCTGCGGGCTCTCAGTATAGCGTGTTCCGGATGGGAACAAGAGGGTGGGAATATCCTTGGGTGCAGGAACAACTGTCAAGCTTTAAGACTGGAAACAAGCTTCTGGATTGTGGGTGCGGGATGTCGGATTTTCCGTGTGTGTTAGCGAATCAGGGATTTAGTGTGGCAGGGTTAGACATCTTTATCGGTTCAAAACCAGTAAGGGCTGGTTACGGCATAACAGATAAACGCATAAGAAAGTTAAAGGGAAAGGTTGAATTTATAAATGGCAGAATTGAGCAAATACCAGCCGATGATTGCAGTTTCGATGCAGTTACCTGTATCTCAGTGATGGAACATATTGTGATTGAAAATAGACATGAACCCTCTGTCCATCTAAGGTGTCTGGACGAAATGAAGCGCGTTCTCAAACCAGGCGGCCTGTTAATTTGCACCTATGATACAATCCTAAATCCAGAAGTGGTTTATGGCGGACAGGAGGAATGGGGTCGTAATGGCTGGTATTATCTGGATGACATTGACTATTTGCAAATGCCCTTTGCAGAACCCGGGACGCAGCGTATCGAACGTGAGAAAATCGCGCTTGATGAAGACGCTTTTTTCATTCCAGCGGACCAGTATTTCCTTCATGAATACGGCTCTGGTTTTGAGAGGTTTGGTGAATACCATCGTTTGACCTCCGTGGGATTCTGTATGGTTAAGCCGCAACCGTGATGGACGCGAGCGAGTCAAAAATAATGGGCACATCTTCCGTTCAGCCTCTGGTTACAGTCGTAACTCCGTCGCTTAACCAAGGCGAGTTTATTGAGAAGACAATAAAGAGCATCAAATATCAAACTTATACAGAAATCGAACACATCATTGTGGATGGTGGTTCAATTGATGGAACAATTGATTTGCTGAAGCAGCATGAAAGTACATACAATCTCAGGTGGATATCTGAACCAGATCAGGGCATGTATGATGCAATTAACAAAGGGCTAAGGCTCGCCTCCGGGGAGATATATGCATATTTGAATTGTGATGACTATTATTTGCCTTGGACTGTGGCAACCGCTGTCAGGCACCTTCAAGGATGCCAGCTCATCTTCGGCGATGCGATTCGGTATGATCTCTGTGGGGACGATACGGGCCTTCTGTTTTCGCCACCTTTCATTTTCGGATACTATTCCTCTGGCGGGGCTATAGTTCAGCCCACCGTCTTTTTCCGTAGAGAAGTGTTTGATCGGATAGGAGAATTTGATGGTGAAGCTTTTCCGTTGATTGCAGACTGTGATTACTGGCTAAGTTGTGCTGCAGCGGGTTTCCGGCCTGAAAAAGTAGCTGAGTTTCTGGTCGTGGAGACGGAGCATCCCTTGGCGCAACGTTTCAGGTGCAAAAATCAATTGCGGGATGAAATGATAAAGTTAGGCCAAAAATATATGGGACGAAGGAAGATGTCAGATTGGATAATCAATCCTATAGTTAAGTATTTCTACTGGCGCCTGGCTTTGATCAGCTACAAGGTTGGAATTGGCTCAAGATGGCAAAATCTCAAATCTTCCGATGTGGTAACACTTGGCCTGAAGGATTGTATGTTAGAGCTACTTCCCAAGCGTTTACGGTATTTATCAGGACAAAGAATGCGGTTTAATTGCAACAGCTTATGGTTTCGCGGATTAAGTGACGATGGATTCAATTCTTAGTAGTATCTGGATAAATAATTGGAGCCTGGGTGGCGCTATATTATTAGTATCCCTTTTTATAATTGTTAGTTATCCTGAAGTGGGTATGACCTTACTGAGTACGTTGAGTTATGTGCTCAATGAGATTCACTTTCCGAGATCATCGCTACTGATTTTTGTAGCTGCCTTTACCCTCGGTAGCCTGGCATTATACATTTATGATCACCGGGGAGTTCGTGATCCTTTAAGGACTGTCTTCCGTGAACCGCTTTTTTGGCTTGTGCTTTCCTATATGGGCTTGATGGTCTTTTCTTACCTTGTATTCAGTAGGTTTGATGAATTAAGCTTGGGTGCGAGGATAATTCGATTTTCGTTTGCAATAAACATTATCCCATTTATTGGGATTATGATAATTGCAAGAGACAGATATAGGCTGCAGCGATTCATTAATCTTATGTGCCTTGGGATCGGTGTCGCATTAATTCTGTTCAGTATTTCCTTCCTGGATGTTGTCCTGCTTGCAAAATATTCGGCAGCGCAATGGCGCACATTTGTTAATGTTTTTGGGCTCAGTGCGTTGTCTTTTGGGGGATATGCGTTTGTTGGAATGCTACTCGGTATCGTTTGGATAGGAGGTTATCCAGCTAAAACGATTGCCAGAAAAGCTGCGTTTCCTTTTGCGGCTGCCTGCTTTTTCTTTCTTGTCTTGACCGGCTCCCGTGGTATCGCAGCTTCCTTCGTTATTGGGTTTGGGTATTTCTTATGGAAAGTACGCCGTGTGGGGAGGAGTATATTAAAATTCAGCTTTTTTATCACTCTAATCGTGATAGCTGCTTTCTTTATTATTCCAGGAGGAACTGACATTTGGACGGTTCTAATTAGTCGTTTGGAATCCACCATGGGAGAGCCGGTTGGGATGATACCTCGAATGGTAACATACAAATATGCTATAGAACAATTCTTGGAGGCTCCGCTTTTTGGGGTAGGGGTGGGTATGGGTGGTCCTGTTACCTTGGGAATGCCTGTGTGGTTGGAGTACGGCACAGAGCCAGGTATTTTCTTCCGAACTTCAGTTCACAGTTTTTATCTAACGGCTCTCGTGGAGCAGGGGGTAGTTGGTGCGGCTGTAGTTGTGCTCATTATTGTTAGAACAATCCGTTTAATAAAGAATGGAAAAAATGCCCCAAGCTCTCATAGAATGGATGATTTGCGTCTGATAGCAGTAACCAGTCTTGTTTTTTCGCTCTTATCGGGGATATTAGGAAGTGCAACATTCTTTTATTGGTCAGTGGCCCTTATATGGGCAACGGGTTATGAGGGGATTCCAAAGAGAGAGCACATGCCCATGCAAGTGGAAACAGGTTCTTTTAATCCCAGCGGGAATTCCCCGCCCGTAAGGGTGGGGATGAGAGCAATATCCAATCTGGCTTTCGCATCCGTGAAAGACAGACTGGACAAGTGAAACTTGCATCAGAAGATACCACGTCCGTAAGGGCGTGGAGATTCATGGACGACCCCGATAAAGCAAGTTGCCCTGAGCAGTAGAAATATTCTCGAATAGTTGGGGCAAAGAAGATTGAAAGTGCCAGATAAATTGTTAGAGGATTTACCAGCAGTGAGCACTACTGATACTCCAAGGGTTACTGTGATCACTCCCTGCTACAACCGGGCGCAGTTTTTAGAAAGTACGATTTTAAGCGTTCTAAAACAAAGCTATCCTTTTTTGCAATATATCGTGATAGATGGGGGCTCGACCGATGATTCAGTCAAGATTATCCAGAAATATGCAACCAATTTGGCTTATTGGGTTAGTGAACCAGACGACGGGCAGACCCATGCAATTAACAAGGGGTTCCGAGTAGCCCAAGGTGACATTCTGACTTGGCTCAATGCAGACGACCTGCTTTTACCCGGTGCGATATCCGCGGCGGTGGAGTGTTTCAAGGGCCACCCAGAAGTTGGTGTTATCTATGGAGACTGTCAGGTTGTGGATGAAGCCGGTCAGCTCATTTTCGAACGTAAGGTATGTGATTATAATTGGGGGGTATTGCTGTATGCGCGCTCCATGATCAATCAACCGGCAAGCTTCTTCAGACGAAGTGTGCTCGAGGAGATTGGCTTATTGGATGAGCGTTTCAGCTTTTGTATGGATTTGGAGTTTTGGGCTCGAGCTGCGCGACAGGGGATTGTTTTTAAAATGCTGCCAGTCTTATTAGCGAGTTTCCGGCTACATGCCTCTTCAAAAACTGCTATGCTGCGGCAAAAAATGATTTCCGAACACCGACGGATTTTAGAAATGTATAGTCCAATTCCATGGAGGTCTCTGGGATCGCTGGCGAGGTATTTACAGTCGTTGCTCAATGTTTGCTATCACGTTCGATCTGTAATGCAACGTGTCAGGCAACGAAGGGATTTTGGGGTATTGCGGGCTTTCCGCGCACGGACTGGCGTCCACAGGATCCAAGGCTGATTTTGTGCGAGTTTACTAATGATGAAGATTTGCCTGGTAGGAGATTTCAAGAAGCCCCGCGACATGGGCGAGAGGAATCTCGCCTACAATCTGGCAAAGGTTTTGAGCCTAAGCAATTCGGTAATGACTTTGAGACCGAAGGATATTCTGGATTCGAAGTCTATTATAAGACTGCGCGAGTATGGGCCTGATGTTATGCATTATCTAACCGGTCCACGTACTAGAAGCTTTATCGTTTTGTCTATTTTGAAATGGATTGCCCGGTGTCGAATTACGGTGATGTCGGCTCCACGCCCAGTCATTCCAGACACCCATCTTCGTTTCTTGAAATTTATAAAGCCTGATATGGTACTGTCTCAGTCGACAGAGCACCTAAAGATTTTTTTGAACTACGGATTTAATGCGAAATTTTTACCCAACGGGGTAGATATGGGCAAGTTTCGGCCTGTTGATGAAAATCACAAGAAAGCCCTTCGGGAGAAATACAATGTTCCCCAAAACAGGTATGTAGTGTTACACACGGGTTACATCTCGAAGAGGAGAGGCATTGAAGCGTTAGTAAGATTAGCTCAAGAGAGGGATTTGTTCATTATTGTGGTAGGAGCTACCTCTTGGATCAATCCGGATATATCTCTAGTTGATAGACTGAATAAAGTAGGTTGCAGGGTAATCCTTAAATATTTGCCAACAATCGAAGAGCTTTACCAATTGAGCGATAGTTATGTGTTTCCGGGTAGAGGGGCGACGACTGGAAAGAAAAGCCAATTTCAAGGCCGAAACCAGTCGCCGTCCATTGAAATACCCCTCTCGGTGCTTGAGGCACTGGCCTGCAATTTGCCAGCCGTGTCGAGAAAATTTGGTGGCTTGGAGGAGATGTTCCCTCGAAATTCCGGGATTTTTTTTGCTGATAGCGATCAGCAGATTTTGGACACAATCAAGGCCTTGAAAAGTTCGTCGGTACAGCAAAATTCATATCAACTAATTGAGAATTACACTTGGGAGAAAATTGCCGGGCGCATCGAACATATTTACACTCGCCTGCTCGATACCAGAAATAGATGAAAGGAAAGGTTATGCAGAAGGCTATTTTTGTTTGCCTGATTGGCATTGATGGCTCAGGCAAGACGACGCTTGGCAACCGCTTGACAGATTTATTTAGAAAAGAAAACCTAGATTTTTACTATGTCTACGGGGGGGTGCAATCATACCTGTTAAGGCCTGTGAAGTTTATTATTTCGCGGGTATTTTTATCTAATCAGTCGCCATTTGAGGGGTACGAAGAATATCGCAACAAAAAAAAGGAACTTAGCAATCGATATGGAATACTGACAAAATTGTACGCAGCTATCTATTGGCTAGATTTTTCAATTCAAATGTTTTTCAAAGTTTCGATACCGTTGTTCCTGGGACACAGTATAATTGTAGACCGCTATGTCTACGATACGGCGATCAATTTAGGTCATAATACAAATATATCAGGAAAGCCTTCTCTAAAAAGCTTGGAATTTTTTCTAAGGCTTTTCCCCAAGCCTACGCTTCTATTTCTGATTGATGTTGAGGAAGAAATTGCCTTTGCACGAAAAACAGATACGCCAGCGGTAGAATACCTGTCGGAGAGGAGATATCTGTATAAGCAAATGATTGAAAGCTATTCAGGTAAAACTATTGATGGTACAGCAAGAAGGGAAGATCAAATAGAACAGATTCGTCAGGCCGTATTGAGCATACTTGGTCGTGTGAAGGGAGAGGATAATCCATAATGTTAAATTCATTTAATGCGGCGCCTGCACCCGCCATGGACCTTATCAAAATGATTGGTATCCCTGGTATTGTATCCCATCAAAAGGAGTGTCTCGAGTCCTTGGATATTTATAATTATGCTTTCCAAAATCGTGTTCCCTTTTTGTATCTGAGAACTCTATTTGAGCAGGGATGCCTGGATAAACTTTCCTGCGAGTATGAGCGCAGCCTGAAGCGTCATAACAATCTTCATACGGATATTCGGAGGCTGACCCATAATCTTGAAGACACAAGAATCGAGTGTATCTTTCTTAAAACACTTCGCTATTATCCAGAGAACCCTAACGACATTGATATGATTATCCAAGGTGGAGATGAGCAATACGAGATTGTAATAGACCTTTTTGAAAGGTTGGGATACAGAAAATATAATACCACCTTTGGAGGAATCAATAGTTTCTGGGATCCCAAGCGGCCTGAGGGCGATCCAAACGCCGGAGATAAAGCAGATTACCTTGATCTGGATTTATATCGAGAAATTTCTGTGCATGACTTGATATTCTTTGATAAAGGCTGCTTCCTTGGTCTCACCTCATTGCGGACGTTCGTGAATATCGTAGATGATAGCGAAACAACGGCACGCGTTTTACCTCCCTGGCTCGACCTCTTTATTGTTTGTCTGCATTCGATATTTCCGAATCGGAGCTATGGATTGGAACTGTTTTATACAACGTTGTATACAGTGGAGCAATCTTCAGAACCAGACCTTCGAAGTTTTGTTGACTTCACTCGTTCTGTTTGCCTTGGAAAACAGATTGGGTTTGGACTGTACCTCACGCAACAGCTCCTTAAGAAGTCGTTGAATTGCTCGAATGACAGATTGGATTATTTAGTGAATAAACTGTTTGGGACAGACGACGGCGTGATATCCATTGATTCTTATTCGTTTCCTTTTATATATCCGTTAACTTTTTTTCTTTGGACTGGGGTAAAGTCCGCTTTGACGCATAAAAAGGGATTTAAGAGTATTGGGAAAGTAATGGCGAGAATGTTGAACCCATCTTACGTACTCGAGCTATCGCGCGATGTCTTTAGCCGTAAATTAGCGGACGAGCGCTACAAGCTCAAGTACTAGAACGTTTCAACATGAGGGCATCCTGATGCGTATCGCATTTAACACCTTAATCCAGAATCCACAGGCTCCTGACGGCTCGATGGATTTTTATAGACAGATCATCGGTGAGCTTGCTCGCCAAGACCAAAACAACGAGTACTTTGTTTTTGTCAGCACCACGAACCAGCACTTGTTTCACGTTGAAAGCAAGAATGTTCATCTTGTCAATTGTTTTATTAGTAATGAAAGGCCACTCCTCAGGATACTGGCTTCTCAGATTCTCATTCCATACCGGTTGTTGCAACATCGGATAGATGTCCTTTTTTCTCCACAAAACATTTCAGCGCTATACATACCAAGGCGTATCCGAAATATCGTCGCGATTATTACGACACATCATTGGAAAACACCGCGAAGTATTGGCTTGTTGCGATCCATGTACCGCAGAGGAATATCTTACGTGGCGCGCAAACAGGCTGACCTGATTCTCGCGAATTCAGAAATTTGTAAAAAAGAGATCTGTGAAAACCTGGATGTAGATTCCGGGAAGGTTCGGATTGTATATGAAGGTTTGGATCACTCTCGGTTTTATCCGCGGGTGCTGTCCAGCGAAGAAAAACATGAATTGAGTCGGATGGGGGTTAACGGGCGATTCATCTTGTTTGTGTCTATTATTTGGCATTACAAGAATGTACACACTCTCATAGATGCGTATGGGAAACTATGCCAGAAAATCAATCCTGAACAGAAGTTAGTTCTGGTAGGTAGAATCGAGATGAGTGGGGAAGGCAACCGTGAGTATTTTGAGCATATGATGAACCTCTGCGATGAATACAATATTGCTGAGCGCGTCAAGTTTGTGGGATATGTTCCGAACGAAGATGTAGCCAAGTTCTATCGCTCGGCGGATCTGTATGTCCAACCCTCCATGCACGAGACCTTTGGCAAATCGGTTGTGGAAGCGTTTGGCTGTGGTGTTCCTGTAATTGCCGCACATGCCGGTGCCAGTCCCGAGGTGGTTGGGGATGCAGCCGTGTTGTTTGACCCAAACAATTCTGGCCAGTTGGCAGAGGCAATGGAGAAGATCCTCTCGGATCGAAACCTGAGGGATACTCTCGTTCAGAAAGGTTTAGAGCGCGCAGAGCATTTCTCGTTTTCCAGGCAAGCGAGTGAGTTGATTTCCATGTTTGAAGAATTGGGCGGATAATGAGGCGTGATTGTTAAAAATAAATCATGCCATATCTTGTGCTAAAAGTATTAAATGACATTGTAGAGATATGCAAATAATATGCGTTTTATCTTTTTAGGTGTCGATTATTATCCACAGACAGTGGGCATAGCTCCCTTCAATACAAAACTTGCGGAATATCTCGTTTCAGTAGGACACAAAGTCACTTTTATTTGTACGGCACCTCGACTGGCAAACTGGAAGATTGTCCCCGGCTACAAGAATTCCTTCATTTCTTCCGAGGGTATTAATGGTGTTAATGTAAAAAGGACTTATTGCCGCTTACCAAAAGCTAATTCTGGATTTGAAAGAATTATTTTTGAAGTCTCGTTTTCTATAACCAGCTTTTTTGTTGGATGTTTTTCGGGAAAATTTGATTATGTCATTTGTGTTTCGCCGCCCCTTTTTTTGTGTACAGTTGGTAGGTTTATTTCCTTATTGAAGGGCGCGAAAAACGTACTATATATTCAGGATATTGTGCCAGATTTGGGAATTATATTGGGTATGCTGCGTAAACGAAGGGTTATCAATTTAGCAAGAAGATATGAGCGTTTTGCGTACTCTCAAGCTGATATCATTTTGACCATATCCGAAGGAATGAGGGGGAATATTATCTCTAAAGGTGTTTCTCAAAACAAGGTTTTGCTTTATCCGGATTTTATGACTTTGCCATCAGATAGCGATACTTTTCATGAAAAGGATCACCGTGAAGATTTTATACTTCTTTTTTCGGGTTCCATAGGGGAAAAGACCGATTTGGAACTTTTCATAGACGCGGCAGCTCTTTTAAGGAAAGAATTAAATCTTCAATTTGTGTTTACAGGAACGGGCATCAATATGGATCGATTGGCTTCATACGCAAGAAGGCTAAATGTATCAAATGTTAGATTTGATGGATATTTGCCAGAGGGTGAATTTAAAAATCTGATGAAACGTGCAGATATATGTATATTTGGCCAGAAAATGAGCATAACAAACGAGATAATGCCCAGCAAACTATTAAACATAATGGCAAATCAAAAACCAATTATAGCAGTTGCCCATGAAAAAAGTGAGACCAAAAGGGTAATAGATGCGGCCGAATGCGGAGTGTGTTTGACCCACCGCGACCCTAACCTGCTTAAGGAGCGAATACTGGAATTATCCCGCAAAAAAGATCTATTGCGGGCAATGGGCAGAAATGGTTTTCGATATGTAAAAATGCATCATGATGCAAAAACGCTATTGCCTCGATTTCTTAAATTGTTGCAGAAAAAATAATTATACATGATTACAAACTATCCTATTTTAACTCGATTGGGCGTTGCTTTCATTGATGCGCTCGTAACGATCATATCGTTTATTTTGGCCAGCTATGTGCGGAATACTGTTCGTTATTTCTATGATTTTGGTGGTATTACTGATTGGCATGACTACTGGATCTGGCTTATTATAATTATTCTGCTATGGCGGGGCTTATTGGGTTACCAGGAAGCTTATGTCGGGCAGAGATTTACTTCCCTGAAGAGTGATATATTAACTGTGTTCAAAACAGTTTTGCTGGGCACGATCATATTATTGACGATTGCTTTCTTTATAAAATCAAACATTCCAAGAACCTTTATCATCTCATTCGCTATCGTTAATTTGTTTTTGTTAATACTGGAGAAAAGCCTTTTACATCGAATAATTAGTTATGTGCGAAAGAAAGGGAAAAATCGAAAAACAGTGTTTGTCGTTGGCGCTGGTGACGTGGCGAAACAATTTATTGAATCGGTAAACCACTATTCTGACTGGGGTTTGAATATTCTCGGAATAATATGTTTTCATGAAACAGATCTTGGGAAAGAACTGCTTGGGTATAAGCTGTTGGATACCGTAGATAATATGTGGGAATATATGAATAATAATCAAGTTGATGAGGTGATAATCGCGCTTCCGGCCAAATACCTGGGAAATGCGGAAAAAGTTATAGACATTTGTGATCAGATAGGCAAACCGGTTCGGATCGTTTCTCCCTTCTTCAAAAATCTTATTTCCAAGGCAAAAACGGATACGATTCATGGATTACCAGTTATCAAATTTACATCATTGGAACGTAACGAATTTGAAGCAGCCCTCAAGCGATTATTCGATATTGTCATCTCTCTTATTTCGCTACTTATATTATCCCCTGCTTTTGCTGTGATTGCTCTGCTTATCAAATTGGATTCGAAGGGTCCTGTTTTTTATCCATGGCGGGTTGTAGGACAGAACAATCGTGATTTTGTGGGCTATAAATTTCGCACGATGATAGTTGATGCAGACAATCTGAAAGCATCGCTGACAAGCCGAAATGAGATGGAAGGACCGGTGTTTAAAATCAAAGATGATCCCCGCATTACTCGTGTAGGTAAGTGGTTGAGAAAATACAGTCTCGATGAACTTCCCCAATTGTGGAGCGTGTTAAAGGGCGATATGAGCCTTGTGGGGCCGAGACCGCCATCACGAAATGAGATTGACAGGTTTGAATTCTGGCAACGCAGGAAGATAAGTTGCAGGCCCGGTATGACATGTCTCTGGCAGGTGAATGGCCGTAATGAGATCAGGAGTTTTGATGACTGGTGCAGGCTTGATCTTGAATATATCGACAATTGGAATTTGTGGCTGGATGTTAAGATATTAGTAAGGACAGCATGGGTGGTTATCAGGGGGACAGGTGTATGATTATTCGAATATTAGCGCAGGAATGAAGGTCTTAATTACTGGTATAGCCGGTTTTATCGGAAGTAACCTGGCGGAGCGTCTGCTTGAATATGGTGAAGCTCGAAAGCGGCAATCTGGAATTCAGGGCATTGATGTTGTGGGGATAGATAATCTTGCCTATGGAGTATGGGAGCAGATCCCCGCAGGCGTTGATTTTCATCAGATGGATGTCCGCTCTAGGGAGATATATCCTCTGTTTGAAAATGTAGATTATGTCTTCCATCTTGCCGCTAAAAATTGCATTACTGATTGCCAGGAAGATCCAGTTGAGACTGCGGATATCAATGTAACCGGTTCCGTGAATGTCTTTGAGGCTGCGAGGCGGGCTGGTGTGAAAAAGGTGATCTATGCCGAATCATCCGCAATGTACGAGGGGAGTTCGGTGTTTCCGACGCCCGAAACTGAGGTGAGGCCGGAGAGCTTTTACGCGGTAAGCAAGCTTGCCTCGATGTATTTTGCTGAAGCCTACCGGAGATTTTATGTTTCACAATCTTCACCTCCCACTTCTCACAAATTAACCTTTACTGCTTTGCGGTACTTCTGCGTATACGGCCCCCGGCAGGATTACAGAAGGTCGATTCCCCCTGTGATGAGCGCCTTTATAATCAAGCTTCTGAAAGGCGAAGAGCCGGTCATATATGGTACGGGCGATAAAAAAAGGGATTTTGTGTATGTGGATGATGTAAACGCTTTTCACCTTTTGTGCATGAATGATCCAAGAACAGACGGCAATGTTTACAATCTGGGTTCAGGTGTGAATTATTCGGTTAACGATATCTATGAGATGATAAGAAATCTTTTAGAAGTTAACACGGCTCCGAAATATGAAGCCGATTTGCCGGGCGAGGCCCAGATTACGCTGGCGGATATTTCAGCAGCCTGCGCGTTGGGATGGAGACCTGAAACAAATATCAGGCACGGATTGGAGGAGATGATACAATATATCAAACGGGAAATGACGGAGGGAAAAATCAGATGATTATTACAAGAACCCCTTTTCGATTTACTCTCGGTGGTGGCGGGACGGACCTACCTTCCTATTATTCAAAGTACGGCGGTTTTATATTTGCCGCCGCGATCAACAAATATATGTTTATCAATCTCAACAAGCCGATTGTAGATGACTTAGTGCGGGTGAAGTATACTAGGTCCGAGATAGTGGAGCATAGAGAGGAATTGAAACACGATATAGCCAAAGAAGCCATGAGAATTATGAAGGTAGAGAATGCTATTGAAATAATTTCCATGGCAGATGTGCCGGAAGGTACTGGCCTTGGTTCATCAAGCTGCTACGCTGTAGGGTTGCTTAAGGGTCTCCATGTGATGAAAAGGGAATATATTGGGCTTCAGAATCTGGCTGAAGAAGCCTGTGATCTGGAAATTAACCGCTTGGGGAAACCTATTGGTAAACAGGACCAGTACATGGCTGCCTTTGGAGGGTTGACTGTGCTTGACATCGAAAAAGACGGAACGGTTTCTGTGCGCGCGGCAAATGTTAGTGATAATGTTGCGGATGACCTTAATAGAAATATCCTGCTTTTTTACACCAATTCTTCGAGAAGTGCAGACTCTATTTTGGAGGAACAGAACAGGGGCGCAAGAGAAGAAAAAAAAGATGTCGTTGAAAACATGCATTATATAAAAAATCTGGGATATAGAATTCTTGAAGCTGTTGAGAGCGGGAACGTTACTGATGTTGGATTGATGTTTGATAAACACTGGCAACACAAGAAAAAGATATCGACAAAAGTATCAAATCAACGATTCGACAAGATTTATGAGGTGGCGAAAGAAAGCGGTTCACTCGGGGGAAAAATATCCGGTGCGGGTGGTGGTGGTTTTTTCCTTTTCTATATAGAAGAGGGCCATAAAAAATTGAGAAATTCAATGGCCGAAATGGGGCTCAGGGAAATGCGTTACAGGTTTGATTTTGAAGGAACGAAAGTTCTGGTGAATTTTACAGATGGGGTGAAGTGAAGTAGAAGAAAGAATAAAGAATAAAGATTTCTCCATGGGATCGAAATGACAAATTTGCTAAGGCGATTTTTTGCGAATGCGTCACAATGGTTGAGGGATTGGGAAATTGGGAGCAAACAATAGCGATGTGCAAAAGAGTGTCATAATATTTGGCGGCTCTTTGGGGATTGGCCGGGGTGTTGCCGATTTTTTTGTTTCCAGAGGGTATGGTGTTACGGTTGCGGCGCGTGGGGAAGGTAGTGTCAAAGAAGCTGAAGGAGAACTGTCCCTTCGTGGAATGGCGCGCGGTTTCGTGGTCGATGTTTCCACCTATAGTGATATTAAGGGAGTAGTAGATTCACATCTTAAATATTTCGGCTGTCTCGATTGTGTAATTAATGCTGCGGCCTTGCAGGGGCCTATAGGCTTGCTTTGGGACAATGATCCAGATTCTTGGCGGGAAACGATTTTGGTAAACTTGGTGGGTAGTTTTAATATATGCCGTGCGATCTTGCCGGTTATGAGAAAGATCGGTGGCACTATTGTTCTGTTTTCCGGCGGCGGTTCTGCTTATGCCCGTCCACATTTTTCCGCATACGGTGCAAGTAAAACGGGAGTCTTAAGATTGGTAGAGACGGTTGATGCGGAGATTAGAGAGAGTGATGAAACCGGAGTGGGTTGTAAAATAAAAGGAATAAAGATTTATGCGGTGGCACCGGGGGCTGTCAAGACACGGATGACGAATGAGGTGGTTGCCGACAGAACCAGTGCTGGATGGAGAGCCTACGAGAAAGCTGTAAAGACTGAAGAAGACGGGGGAACGTCTCCGGAAAAGGTTGCTGAGCTGTGTCTTTTCCTTGCCGAGGAAAGCCCCGCGTGTTTATCCGGGAGGCTGATTCATGTAAACGAACCTTACAGGGAATACGTGCGAGATTTTGAAGGAAAAGAAATGGGAGATAGGGGGTTGTTGAGGAGGGAGAAACTACGAATAGGGAATAAAGAATACAGGGTAAGGAATAGATGCTTCGAGTAGGAATAATCGGTTGTGGTTTAATTGGGAGAAAACGTGCCGGTGTCATAAAGTCGGACCCAGGATGTTACTTGTCCTGCGTGGCGGATGTTAAGGTCTTTAATGCGGCAACCCTTATCAAGGAATTCGGTAATGGGAAGGCCTACCACGACTGGCGGGAGATGTTGGATGCAGAGAAGCTTGATATTGTCGTAGCCGCTACTCCAAATAAATTTCTGAAGGAAATAGTTTTGTGGGCCGCGCAGCGGAATATTCATGTCCTTTGCGAGAAACCCTTGGGGAGAAATGCAGAAGAATCTGAAGCGATGGTTGCTGCTGCCCGTGAAAATGGAGTCGTTCTGAAAGCAGGATTTAACCATCGCTACCATCCTGCTATTTGGAAAGCTCACTACCTCGTGGGAGAGAGGACTATCGGTGATGTCTACTTTATACGATGTATTTATGGCCATGGTGGGCGTTCCGGCTATGAAAAAGAATGGCGTGCCAGCCGAGATATATGCGGAGGTGGGGAACTGCTTGATCAGGGGGTGCACGTTGTGGATCTCTTCCGGTGGTTCATGGGGGATTTTGAGGAAGCCTTCGGGTATACACCGACCTACTATTGGGAAATGGATGTCGAAGATAATGCCTTTGCCTGTTTTAAAAATTCTGAAGGCAAAATGGCAACTATGCACACGAGCTGGACCCAGTGGAAAAATCGCTTTATCTTTGAAATTTTTGGTGAAGCGGGATACCTGATTATTGATGGTCTAGGCGGAAGTTATGGGGTGGAGAAGTTGACTGTAGGCCTGAGACGTAAGGAGTTGGGGGCTAATAGTAAGGTGTTAGGAGTGAGGCGAGGGGAGACAGGGGTTAAGTACACGGCCGGAGTTCCTGATGAAGAAGCGATTGTTTTTGATGGGCTGGATATTTCTTGGGAAGAAGAGTGGAAAGAATTTACGTCAGCAATAAGAGAGGGAAGAGAACCGCTTGGAAGTGGCAAGGATGGGCTTGAGGCGAACAGGATGATTGCAGCTGTTTATCAGTCGGCCGCGGAGAGCAGGCCGGTGAAGATGAGTGAGGTGCAAGACGTGAGGCGTTAGGGGTAAAGAGACATTGAGTTCAGCCCGGGCGCATCACAGACAGACTATTGGTTTGGCAAGAAGCAATTGTTCTCGTAAAAGAAGTTTATCGTTTGACAGAGAGATTCCCTTCCAATGAGATGTATGGACTTACCAGTCAGATGCGCAGAGCTGCTATATCCGTTCCGAGCAACATTGCGGAGGGTGCGGCTCGTAAAGGTGATAATGAGTTTATCAGATTTCTTTCGATAAATCGCGGTTCATTAAGCGAACTTGATACGCAGATCATAATCGCAAAAGAACTCGGATATCTTTCCGACGAGGCCTCGATTATTTCGCAGGTCGATAAGATATTTGGACTTATTGGTGGTCTTATGAATTCTATCAGGAGCAGAAAAGCTAAATGACAACTCCTTCCTCTTCACTCCTCACTCCTCACGGTGAAGCAAAGGCCATGATATTAGCGGCAGGCATGGGAACACGGCTACGTCCCTTGACGGATAGCCTTCCCAAATGTCTGATGCCGTTGGCTGGGAGACCTCTTTTAGACTGGACGCTTACGTGGCTGCGATCTTGTGGTGTGCGTGAATGCGTGATGAACCTTCATTATCTGCCGGATATGGTAATGGATTTCGTGGGTGACGGGGCTCAGTATGGGATGATGGTTCAATACTCATACGAAGAAGAGTTGCTCGGCACTGCCGGTGCCGTGAAAAAGGTAGCAGGTTTTTTTGATGGGCCTTTTTATATGATTTATGCCGATAATTTCAGCCGGTGGAATTTAGTGGAACTAAAGCGCGTATGCGAAGAGAATCATGCTGCTGTAGCGATGGCGGTACATTGGCGGAATGATGTGACACAAAGCGGTATGGTGGAGATGGCAGATGATGGGCGTATAATGAGGCTTGCGGAAAAACCACGAGCAGAAGATGTTACAAGCCATTATGTCAATGCCGGTTTTTTTTATATGCAGCCGGAGGTTTTAGATTACATTCCGAAAGATGTGTATTGTGATTTCAGCAGTGATATCTTTCCGATAATGCTCCGCGCTGGGGAAATGATATACGCTGTCAAAATGGCTGAACCGATAATCGGCATTGATACTCCAGATGCGTACAAAGAGGCCGATGCGCTTGCGAAACAGATGAGTGAAGAGTGAGGTGTGTAAATGGAATATATTGAACGGTACATTGGGGAGTTACAAGAGGTGGTTGATGGACTGGACAAGGACGCGATTGAACGGATGGTTCGGTTGCTGGTTTTGTTGCGAGAAGGGGGAGGGAGGCTTTTCTTTTTAGGTGTTGGCGGAGGGGCCGCGAATGCTTCTCACGCGGTTAACGATTTCAGGAAAATTTGCGGTTTTGAGAGCTATACCCCCGTGGATAATATATCGGAACTCAGTGCGAGAATAAATGATGACGGTTGGGACGGAACCTTTGTCAGTTGGTTGAAGGGGAGTAGACTCAATAACAGAGATGGGATATTTATCTTCTCTGTAGGGGGTGGCAACGCTGCGAAAAATATCAGTGTTAACCTTGTTCGCGCGCTTGAATATGCCGGAGAAGTCGGCGCGAGAATATTTGGAGTGGTGGGACGGGATGGTGGTTTTACCGCTGAAGTTGCCGACGCGTGCGTAATTGTTCCAACCGTAAGTAGTGAGACTGTCACGCCCCACACCGAATCTTTTCAGGCGGTAGTGTGGCATCTGATCGTTTCCCATCCTGCCATGAAAGTAATTGAAATGAAGTGGGAAAGTGTAAAGTAAAAAATAGGGCGGTATTTCTTGACCGCGATGGGGTTATTAACCATGTTGTTATACGAGATGGCAAGGCTTTTGCTCCACGTTCCAGAGAGGAGTTCATTATAGTTGAGGACACTGCAGGAGTTATAAAGGATTTGAAAGACCGTGGATTTCTGGTGATTGTTGTAACAAATCAGCCGGAGATCGCGCGAGGCAGTTTGGCTCAGGATGATCTTGACTGGATGACTAAAAAAATTATGCGGGAAACAGCGGTTGACGAAGTTATCGTGTGCCCTCATGACGATGGTGATGGGTGCGACTGTCGAAAGCCTTTGCCTGGAATGATCCTAGCCGGCGCGCGAAAGTGGGAGATAGATTTGGAAAACTCATACATGATTGGTGACGGCTGGAAAGACATGAAAGCGGGAAACAGCGCGGGGTGTAAGTGTATTTTGATTGATGCCGTGTATAACCAAGACGTTGTGTGTGATGTTCGTGTTGATAAGTTATATGAGGCCGTGGAATTGATAATCAATAGCTGATGACGGGGGGGGGGAGAAGACATGTCGATTTTTTTGGATACCGGTAAGAGCAGTGAAGTTGAGCGATTCATGAAAATGGGGATAATTCGTGGCGTGACAACGAATCCGACAATTCTTTTCAAAGACGGGGTTACAGAAGGGATGGCAGGTGTCAGACAACGCTCCATACAAATTGCCAAAATGATAGCGCCTTACCCTTTATCTGTGGAGGTTACCAAAAATGATCCCAAAGGCATGCTTGATCAGGCAAGAGAATTCGCGCAATGGGCTGAAAACATTGTTGTAAAGATAACCATTCATGGTCCGGACGGCGAGTTGGACAATCTGGAGGTTGTTCATCGACTTGAGACTGAATACGATGTGCGCATCAACGTTACCGCAATGATGAGCGCACAACAGTGTTTGCTTGCGGCATTGGCTGGTGCTTCATATCTGTCGATCTTTGGTGGTCGTGTTAATAATATGGGGTATAATGTATGCGGTGAAATTAATAAATTACGCAACATACTAGATCAATTTAATTTAAAATCTCAAATTATTACTGGTTCAACACGTGAAATCATTAATATAATAGAATGGCTAGAAGCTGGATCTCATATTGTTACAGTTCTTCCTCACCTTTTGGAAGGCATGATAGTTCATCCATACAGCAAAGAAACCATAAAGATGTTCCTGAATGACGCGGCCAAGTTGTAGAAGCAAGAATTGGAAACGAATGGTCTGTCTGGTAAGATAGCTGATAAGCTGGTAGCTAATGGCTAAATGTTGAGTGCCACGACATCGTTAACGCTTTTTTGTGCCACGACATCGTGAACACTCACCT
>JAFGPZ010000296.1 GCA_016935935.1 Deltaproteobacteria bacterium | reverse complement strand
TTATGTCGTTGTCATTAGATAACGGGGTTTTTCAGGATATATTCATTGGTGAAAACTGAAAAGAAAAAAGGGTTGTGCAAAGGTCTCCTTCTATACAACCGAAGTACGCGTTCCGGTATATATTCCTTCATTTACACTCCTTTTTTATGGAAAACAGCAGAAGCATGCATCGTTTCTTCTATCTCCGACACAATATCCTATATGCTATAATCTTTTATATAACAGGCCACCATATTCAGTTCACCTGGGACGTGATATCAAGCACATGAAGCTTTTTGGGCTATCTGGACAAAGCGCTCGACCATTATGTCAACATTGTATCGTTCCCGTGCGACTCTCAAGGTATAGTTCTTCATCTTTGATCGTGCATCGTTATCCTGAAGCAGTTTGATAACAGCGCCTGCCATCCCCCGGATATCGTCTTCGCGAAAATTACGTCCCGTAAGTTCCGGCGTAAATGCGGCGTATTCCGGATTGTGCAATTCCGCATTGCCGTGAGTCACTACGGGCAAGCCATAGCCAAATGCGTGCAATATGGTCAGGCCGATGGCGGCAGGGTGTATCAACAATTCAGCGGATAAAAACCACGGCGCCAGCTCTTCCTCATCATATAATTCACCCACAAAATGAACATGATCGGCAAGCCCCGCAGCGGCAACGATAGACCTTAAATTACTTTCTTCAGCGCCATTGCCGATAACACACCATAATATATTGGGGATCTCTTTCATTATTTCCGGTAGCGCCTGGATGACCTGTTCAAACCTGTTTTTGGATTCCAGCCTGGCGCAGGAAAGTACCAAGGAACGGTTTTCAAAATGATGCTCAGTACGCCACCTCTGAAGCCGCTCTTCAGACCACCGTGACACAGCATCATCGATATTCTTCTGATCGAGTCCGTTGTTCATCCCCAATATGTACTGTTTTGTAAAGCCCCTTTGACGCAGATACTCTACCTCTGCATCCGTATAGACAAACAAAAAGTCAAAGATCCGCGACCACAAAAGACGCACATCCTCGGTTACAGGATTACCACGAAACGAGTGCGCCATTGTCCACAGGACAACCTTCCGTCGAAGTAATCGCAATAAACTTGCAAGGAATGCGTCCGACAAGATCCTTGGATTCCCTGAGACGAAGACAAGGTCATAATCGTTTACAATCTCGGTCCATGGAATGTGTTGCCACACCAGTCTGTCCCGCTTTGCAGAAATACATTTTACAATCTGAACATTATCGGGATATTTATGGTGGATCGATTTTACATTCAGGCCGGGCACCCTCTCCTGGCAATAGACCTTGACGAACAAATCTTCGCGGGAGAAGAGCCGGTCATAAAATCCTTCACGATAACTTGAGATGATATTGGTCGTAACAGCTACCTTTAATATCTTTTTGTTCATTCTGTTCATTAAAACAACCACGATTATATTAGATTAGATTATTGAGAAGAGACCTTTGCATAACGACCGATTCTGTCATTTCTCATCCCGATGCATCGGGATGAGAAATCTTAAATACAGTAACATCTCATAGATTTCCCCCTTTCGGGGACTACAGCTCGTCGCCTGCGCTTCTCGAAATGACATTGCGCAAAGATTTAGAGAAATGATGCTTGGCAACTGAACAGATAAAATAAGATTTCGCGTTTTTGGCTACGAGCAATAGTGGTTATCGAGGAGCGCGATTGTGTATCCACGAGCTTCCTGAAGCGACGCCCCAGTAAAACCATAGAAGAGAATTCAATACAATGTGTCCTGTCAAACCAATGGGCAGCCCAGCCCCAAGAAATAAGAAAGATATAAAGCCACTCGCCGCGATACGGCTCATTGCATTGCGCTTCCTTGAATAAAAAGATCCCCATATCCGGTAGAACAGAACCATAAAGAATGAAAGCAACACAATGCCGCCACGGACGAGCATCTCAAGGTAAATATTATGAGAGTCCAGTCCTCTGAATTTCAAAATCGCCGAAGCAGATTGGAAGTATCCACTGTCCTGATTAATGCCATATCCGAATAGAGGCTTATCGAGGATATACGTGAACAGTTCAGGCCAGATCGTCTCCCTCCCGCTACGGAGAGGTTTCCCAAAATACATTTTACTCAACTCGTCCAGAAAACCAAACCCTGACAGCAGATATATAGCCATTGAAAGAAAAATCAGTGTCATGAAAAAAAGGAAAAAGAACCTGTATCTTACCTTATCAAAGACCAGGTATGGATAGAGAAAATAAGTTACAAAGAAGAAAGATGCCGCCATAAAAGCCGTTCGACATGAAATCGACATTAAATACGACAATACGATAACAGAAAAAATGAATCTCAATCTTGGTCTTTCTTCAAACACCAGATACATATAGGGAATAAGAATAACGGTGATGTGGCCCAACATGAGGGCATTATCCGTAAAAAAACCATAGGCGACTATAAAATATATGCCAACCAGAGCCCATGCATACAGAAATATATATTTTAAAAGACTCAGCGGACGTCTAACAATAAACGAATAAAGATACCCCTGAATAAAAACGACAAAACCAATGGCAGAAGTTAAAAACATGCTGTTTGACACCACATTGCTGTGGGGGATGGGCGGCACCGAGACGGTCATTATAGATTCTGTATCATAACTGTAAGCCATGATAAGTACCCCTAATAACATAATCCCTGCTGTGATGAGAAGTTCGCGCGGTACTAGTATTTTTGCACTATGAAGGAAGAAAAAAAGTGCGATAAACAAATAGAGCGACATCGTCAGTAAGTTCGTAACGAAAAACGGAAAAAGAACGACCATTACAACCGCAAGCGGCAGGGCATTCGCCGCATCCTTCTTGACCGTGAATAATGTGAAGGGTATACGTATGCCTCTATCCTTTTCCATATTCATATAGCTATCTCTCAAAAACTCCCTGTGATTTTCAAAAGTTTTACAGTAATCATAAGCTGTGACCATTGGTCGAAAATTTCTATCCGGTTTCTATTCTTCATTTCCTTGTACTATGTTTTATCCTGCTCTACGACTTCGGCAAAGGTGCCGGATTTTACAATTTTGCCTCTGTCAATCTTGATGATCAGATCACACTTCTGCAACGTCGTAAGCCGATGGGCTACAATGAGTATGCTTTTCTCTTTCGATAACGTGTCGACTGCTTCCATTACCGACCTTTCCGTCTCGTTGTCCAGGGCGCTGGTCGCTTCGTCAAAGACAACAAGCTGCGGCTCGTAATACAGGGCGCGCGCTATACCGATGCGCTGGCGCTGGCCGCCGCTGAGCCTGACTCCTCGTTCGCCTACGATGGTGTCATATTGATCTATCAATTCATCTTCTATGAAATCAGCGACATTTGCCAGGATCGCCGCCTGGCGGACTCGATCCATATCGATCTCATCCTTGGACAATCCAAAGGCAATGTTTTCGGCAATTGTGTTGTCTGTCAGATAGATATCCTGGGGGACGTATCCGATTGATTTTTGCCACGCTTCGATATTCTGGCCATCGAGCGGCTTACCCTGGACAAGAATCGAACCGCTGTCGGGAGAGATAATGCCGAGGATCAGATCCATGATGGTCGTCTTGCCCGATCCCGTCTCGCCCATGAATCCCACTGATGTATTATTGCCAATAACAAAAGAGATATTTTCGATAGTCGCCGTTTTGGTGTTGGGATACGAGAAGGTCACATTACGAAATTCTATCAGAGGCGCGGAACCTGCTTTCAGGGCCTGCGGTGGTCCTTCAGGCTCCGGTTCTTTCAAGGACGGAGGATACACGGCGCCTGTTTCAAGCTCACCCTGAAGATACAGAACGTGGGCCCAGCGCGATCGAATAACGGAAAAATTCGTATAGATCTGCTGTATCCCCGGCATGAGGCGATACGATGCGAAGACATACAGTCCAAGGATGGGTATGACTTCCGTGAAATTAGGTTGAGAGGCTATTATGTAGAGACTGACACCGATCATGAAGGAGAAGGCGATGGTCTCAACTATAAAGCGGGGCAACTGGCTGATTGCCAGTCTCCTGCTTTGATTACGCGTGAAACGGAGGGAGGCCTGTGCGAACCGGTCGATAAAGAACGGCTCCAGATGTAAGAGCTTGGCAATCTTGAATACGCCAAGCGCTTCATTGATTGCCTTGAATTTTTTTTCATTGTCTTCAAGAGAACCCAAGCCTATTCGCGAAAGGGTCTTTTTCGTGATGGAGTAAACAGCAAAGTACACTGATCCGAATACTGTTCCAATGAGCAGAACAAGAACCGGATCTATCATTATCAGTAAGACGGTGGTTAGTAAGACGGAAACTCCTTTATTAAGAAGATTTAACGTGGGCTCAATAATGCTTGCGGTAACTTCCGTGACTTCTGTCTGAATATTCTTTTGCAGGTCAGCACTGTTGCGCTGTATGAAAAGGAGATAATCCTGATTGAGGTACCGTTGGATCAATCGAACAGACAGGCTGTTGTTGACCGACCAGACAAAACGCAGATTAAACCACGTAAAGAAAGCGTTTGAAAAATTGGCCAAGCAAAGAATACCAATCAGTCCCAACCCAAGAAAAAGGAGGAATTCTCGATTATTGCTGAAATGAAGGGTGGTGTAGATCGAATGAAGATATTGGTTTTGTTCGATGAGTTCCGGATTCGTCGCAACCCCCAGAAATGGCATGACTGCCGCAATGGAAAACATCTCCAGGAAACCGTTGCTCATCATGCCCGCCGCAAGGACAATAAAACGCTTCTTTTCCTTTGAGGTAAACAGGGACGAAAAGACTTTTTTTATGGTTATCAGAAAATTCAACCCATCTATCCTGTCATGTCAGAAATCTTATCAGGAAACGGACATAAGCGAATTGCCCGGCAACAGCGATTTCTTAAAATTTCAGCCATTTTCGATTACTCCATGGTTGAAGCATGAAAATCTGCCAGCCACATGCCAATCTGATGATGGGCATGTCTATTCCAATGTCCATCGGCAGGGAAATACCATTTTTCTGTTCGCCCGTTTTTCTTCAAGGTGTCTATGACTTTTTCAAGTGAAACGAAGGTGGTTGGGAGGTTCATTTCCAGATAGTCGGCCAATCCATCGGTGGTAATAGTCGTCTCTGGAGACATATCAAAGTGTTTTTTCCCTGCCATATTTTCACCGGCAAATGAAAAACCGGCAGGGACCAGCAAGACATTCACCCTCCCCCCCACGGCTTCTACACATTCAATCATCTTTTTGATATCACCTATTGCGTTATCCACCGCAGCGATGGTTTCATTCGACCAGCAAGAACTGCTAAAAGAAAGTTCAAGATAATCCTTTGTTGTTGGATTTATATTTCTCCGTATAATGTTATTCAATGCCGTGCAGTCATTGGATAACGTAGAAAAGTCACCGTCCAGGGAATCATACTTGGAGGGATTCTGCACTTCCTTCAGTTTGAATTGCTGATATATATACATGATCTCACGCAGAAAATACGATCTCTGGACCACGTAATTGATCCAGCCGCGCCTGACCGTACTCTTCCGTTCCCTTTCTTCTTCCTCTACCAGAAATTTGACCCTGCCATCGGCCCGTTCAATTTTAAAGGAGGTATGATATTGGATATTCGATCTATAATATGCCTTCGTAAAATCATTCGTCATCACGAACAGGTTCACCGCCACTCCCGGTTTCAATTTCTTATTCCTGATGAAATTATATTCGGTCAGCGGCGCCCAACTGCCATAACCAATCTGCAGGGCAGAGACACCCGAACGTCCGGAGAAAATGTAAGAAAGCGTTTCATTAAAGTGGACTTCATCGGCCTGTAGAAATGAATCTCCTATATTGATAACATCATATTCCTCAAACTTTGTCTCCTGATGAATCTCATCACAGTTCTCAACCCTGATTGCCGATTTGTTGATGCAGTTATATATTTTTCCCCGGCCATCCGGGGGGTGTATCTGCAAGATTTTTACTATCTCTGGGCAATAATTATAGTATGTATCTTCGTCGTAGCAGTAGATATGGCTATTCCTCCCGATCCCTTCGCAGCATACATTATCCAGAAACCAATCGCCGAATATCAGTTCCGCAATGGATACAATTACAATAAATACAAGAATATTTATCAACAAGACCTTGATTGTTCTTTTATACACCGTTGCCTCACAGCACCGCTTTCAATATGAGACCTTTGCATAACGACTGATTCTGTCATTTCGAATCCCGCTGTATCGGGATGAGAAGTCTTCAATACAATAAAATCTCATAGATTTCCCCCTTTCGGGGACTATGGCTCGTCGCTTACGCTTCTCGAAATGACGTGGTGCAAAGGTTTGATATAGAAGCCGATGGCCTGTTTTGAAATTTTACGGCTCAATCAATCCTATTATAGAGTCCTGGAACTTACCTGCCACCGTTTCGAATGAAAATTTCCGGGAATTTGAAACCGCATTGTGGGACAGTTCTTTTAAAGATTCAGGATTGTCTAAGAGATTTTCTATGATACCCGGCAGGTCTTCAATTTTTTCATAAAGGAGGGAACTCGACGCAAGCCCTTCATGATGCAAACTATTGACAGGGTAAATACCGGGCTTGGCAAACTGCATCGCTTTTACTATGGATCCAAACGTTCCCGTCCCATACGCGCCCACCTCACTGGGACTGATGATGATATCCGCCGATGATATTTCTTGGGTCACGACTTCTTCGGGAATATATTCGGTGTAATAACGAATGTTCAGACCTTTATCTATTAATTTCTTACATTTATCAACAGTTTGAAGCCCGTTTCTGTCGACAGGAGCACCCAATAAGGTCAGGATTATATTCCTTCTGCCCGCATCAAACAGTTTTTCGAAGACATCGAGAAGGCCGTTATAATCTCTGCGATAATGGCAGAGTGTGCCGATTGTTACGAATCGTAATTTTCCATTATATTGATGATCCTGAATCTGGTTACGCGCATACTGAAAAGGCAGACAAAAAATCTTTTTCTTATACCCGGCGGAAAGGGCATAATTGTAGGCGTCTTCGTTCTCAACCCATATGGCGTCAAATCTTTCAAATGTTCTGTTTGCGATATATTGGCTGACATTCGCTAAGACGGAAAGTGTGAATTGCTTCATGGATGAATACCTGATCGGATGCCACTTGCCAAAAAATCGTTCTATTCTTCCAACCACATGAACGACTTTACAATCAGGGTTGAATACATGGTATAAGATCTGGTGGTGAGGCAACGCAAGAAACGTATTGAGGAGCAGCACATCAATCCCATCGGAACAACATCTTTCGATTCTCCTTAAAAACTTTCCAAGGGATTCCCCTTCCCGTTGGATAACCCACGCACAGCTATTCTTAAATTCCCCGAAGAATGGCAATACCTTCTCATACAACTCTCTTGTGGTAAAAATCGTAACATGTGCGCCGCAATACCTGGCAAGCGATGCCTCAGTAAAGATGTTCTCAGGATCTGCGTGCAGTTCCATCACTCCGATATTTGATACCACATGAACTCCTTAAATCATTCTCAGTACTGGAAGTTTTTATCGCAGCTTTTTACTCATAATCAGTCAATATGAATTTTTTCCGGTTTTAAACAACAGATCCAATTCTTCGAGTGAATCGACGAACAATATCTTTTGATCACCTAATCTCATCAAAAAATCAATTACATCTCTTTTAGTATTCTGATCCTGAAAAGGCATCAACTTCAAGTATGATATTGCCGCGACATTGGTGTGTATGGCAGCGGTACTGAGTACGGCCGAATTGCCGCCCAGAATAAACCGAACGTCCGGGGTTGAAATGACGAAATCCGCATTCATGAAAGAAGGCAACTCCTCATAATCCCTGTAAATCGGCACAAGGTTTTTCGCGTGAAAGATGGGATTGGGGTGGGATTTCAGCAAGATCTCTTGTGGGGTAAAATTTTTGTCAATTATACTTTTTATTTCTTTTAAAGAGTCGAACACCCGGTCCTGCATTTCACTGCCATAGAGCGAACAATCATCGTCCAGCCACACTATTTTCTTACCCGCAGTATAACAGGCAGGAATCGGGTTGTATTTTTGAAAAAGCCGGACATCATAATGATATTGAAATTCGTGCAGTTGTATGCCTAGTTTCCTGAAATAGCGTTCCGATAAAAAAATAAAGGGCGTCTCCTTATAATCAAACCGTTTGATGACAACATTCAGCCTGTAGAATATCCACGTATGAAGCAACAGTATCAGCGCCTTCAGGCTGTAGCATCTGTGGGCGCCCGGATATAAAATATTGAGAAAAGCAACGTTATTCCGTCTTGATATCAGTTTTACCAGGGAAAACAGGATCAGGTCGGAAGCATGGCCGCAACAATAAAAATAAGCATTTTCAACAGATCGAAAATGTTCTTCATACAGCTTTTGTATCGCGGCTCCTGCCCTGAACCACGACAGGACATCCCTGTAACGGCCGGGAGGGGTCGTGTCTAAGAAAAGTATGTTCCAATCAAGGTCTTTATTTTTCACCAAACCGTCCCAGAACGATCTCATGTGCTCGTCCATAACGACAATCGTGATTTCCGGATTATGCGCGATCACATCGTCGATGAGTGACAAAACCGGAGAGATAAACCCGTATGACGGACAGGTAAAATAGAATTTGTCGGAAGAGGTGATCTTAGTGTTTTTCGGAAACGAGTACATTATCTAATTAAACCTTTGCACAATGTCATTTCGAGGAGCGCAGGCGACGAGCTATAGTCCCCGTCAGGGGGAAATGACAGGAAAGTCGGTCGAAATGACAGGTTGCTGCATTGGTCCAAAGCTCTCTTTACTTCCAACCCTTCAGGGGGTGATATTGCATTGTAATCCCGGAACTGTATCAATCCTTAAACACAAAAGAGGGCGTGCTGCCGCATCCCAGCAACCAGCGATATAATTCGATAGTCATTTTGGTTACTTGAATCCAGATATACCTCTCTTCCACTAGCACCCTGCCGCGGGCCCCCATTTCGATTAATTCCTGTTTCGGGCGATTTACTGCATCCTGCAAGGCATTACAGATACCTTGCTCATTAATCTCTGCCCACCATCCACAATTATGAGAGATCAACTCCTCCCACGGCGCCCCATGAGTCGTCAGAACCGGCACGCCGGCGGCAAGGGCATCGACAACTATCATCCCGAAGCCTTCGCTGTGTGTGGGCAGAACCAGCATGTCGGAAGCCGCGAAACCATCGTCCTTGTCCTGTCCGAAAAGCGGTCCGGTAAATATGATCTTCTTCGATATCTTCAGTCTCTTTCCTAATTGCTCTATTTCCCTCCGATATCCATGCTTATATTCAAACCCCGCGATGACAAGAAGCCACTCTTCCAGTTCCCCGTCCAGTTGTTTCATTGCTTTAAACAAAAGCGGCAGCCCTTTTTTCGGGTCGATCCGAGACAAAAACAGCAGCAAGCGTTTATCGGAAGGAATCGAAAAGCGTGAACGGAATCTGGCGGCGTCACCGTGCCTTTTGAGACATTCCCCAGGGACACCATTGGGAATAACAGCGATAGGATTTTTGAGGCCAAAATTACGAAAACTCGTCGCCTCGGTATTAGACGTTGCATGCAAGCAGGCCGCATGCGTCAAATTATCCATTTCATATCCCCAAAGGGCAAGACGCTTCTTCCACCATGACCTCTTCAGGGCATACGCCTCAAGGGTTCCATGCGGAGCCACAACGGTCGGCTTAGAAGACGCGTCACGCCAACGATTCGTGACACGTGAAATTGCGAGCCAGATACTGTGCTGGTGGATTATATCGAAGCGAGATTCTTTTTGTGTCAGTACTCTGTGCTCCATGGACGGGCTGTACCCTATCCGGCGGGGACCGAGCACGTCAAAAGATCGTACGTCTTTGAGATTTAATCCATTGGTTTGTGCCGCTTTCCGCACCACGGATGAAGAATCAAGAGACCATATCACAGAGTTGCAACCCAATTGCTTCTGCGCCTTGCAAATTCCAACAGCAACCGGGCCCACACCTCCGGAGGCAGGACCGATCGACTCCGTAAGGTGCAGAATTGAAAAATCAGGGCATTCCAAAAGTTTCTACCGTCGTTTCACAATTCTTAATAAAAAGGCCTGTTGACTTGATTGAGATTGTTCGTCGTCTTTGATCCGGTTATCATCAACTCAAACCTTTGCACAATGTCATTTCGAGGAGCGTAGCGACGAGCTATAGTCCCCGTCAGGGGGAAATATTAACGAATCTGATCTCTCAAGATTTCTCCCTGCGGTCGAAATGACAGGAAAGTCGGTCGAAATGACAGGTTGCTGCATTTGTGCAAAGCTCTCCACCTGTCAGTGACGTGAATCCGTTCAGGAAATCTTCAGAAAAACTTTTTCTCCATATCTGAGATACAAGATACTGTACTTTGCTCTGATATACGCAGCACCCAACAATCCGATGGGACCTCTGAATGCCACGCGCATTGTTCACAAAGGGCCTTCCCCCCGACAGCCGGCGGCCGCATATATGGCTTCACGAAATCTCTGAACCATATTATCCATGTTATAATCTCTCTCGACGGATCGCAATGCCTCAGCCGACAATCTCTGCCGGTATGCCGGGTCCCGGATAACAGAGGAAATCCTTTCCGCCAAGTCCCCTACGTCTCCTTCTCGATAGAAAAGACCGTTCCCCCCATCACGAAAGGCGGCAATTTCAGGGAAATGCCAGCAATCCGGGACAATGACCGGCAATCCATAAGAGAAAGAATGAATCAGGGATAAACCGATCGATCCGGGAAAAACAAAACAGGTTGCCGACAGGTACCATGGTGCCAGGGCATGTTGATCGTATATCGGACCAAGCCATCGAATACAGCCTTCTATTCCGAGTTCGGCCGCCTGTGCTTTAAGAGCCTGATTCTCATCATCCGGCCCGATAATCACATACAGCAATTCACCGTGCGTCTTCCTCAATCTGGCTACTGCGGAGAATACCAGTCCCAAAGAGACTGAGTTGGTGCGTCGGCCGCAAAAAAGTAATATCTGCTTTCCGATAAGATCTTCACGTTTTCGAAATTCTTCCAGGCGCGTTTTACTCCATGCTGCAGTTGCCTCCCGAACAGATGCCTGATCGATCGAATTGTTTGTCGCAAACAGCTTCTCGCCGGGAAATCCTGATCGCCTGTATTCCCTTACCTCCTTGTCCGTATATAACAATATCACGTCTGCAAAATGGAGAAACACCCGCCGGATCGCATCCCAAAACCGGCTGCGCCGCCTGGAAAATCCGTGTCCCCACCAGACGATGCCCACCCCGCGTCTTCGTGCCTTCCATATCAGCGGGATATTGCTCAGAAACCTTAAATTTCCTGAGATTACGAGCACATCGCCTGGACCCATGTCTGCGTCCAATTGGAGGCCCCGCTGCCACATGAAACGGTCCCCCCCGAAAGTGATGCACGGGTGGTCCAAATCTTCATACGCAAGGCCTCTTTTTTCCGAGGAGAGTCCCTCCTCTACGCCGGGATGAGTCAAACTGGCTGAAACCTTTACATGCAAGTCATCGCAAGAGGCAAGCATCGTAAATAACGGGACACGATATAAAGGGATCAGCGGCTGTATAATATGTACGTTCATCAGCGTTGCCCAAAATGTGAACTCAACCAGGTTCGTTGAGAAATTCTGGTTTTCCTATATGCATCCCATCACCAGGAAAACAGCAGAAGACTCAATAAAAATCCTGAGTGGAATACAGGATAACCTGGGTACCCAGTTTTTCAAAGCCAAAAGGAACATACAACAGCTCCTTCAGATTTGTGCGAATTTTCTGGTGACGTTCCGGGGGCGCGAAGAAAAGCATGAATCCACCGCCACCGGCACCCAGCAGTTTACCGCCCAGCGCCCCTGACTGAACAGCGGCTTCATAGATATCATCGATCTTGCTGTTCGAGATGAGACCATTCAATCCTTTCTTTAACTTCCACGATTCGTTGAGCAGTCTCCCGAAATCAGCCAGGTCTTCGGAACTTCGATTGAGTATCCCGATGGCTTCATCCACCATTTCCATCATTGTTCTCAACTCTCTTTCGTTCCTGTGCGTCTGTTTTATCTGCTCAGAGGCGATATCCGACGCAGTTCTCGAAAAACCGGTAAAAAAAAGCAGGAGGTGAGACTGGAAAAAGACCAGTTTATCGGGGTGAATGGTCAAGGGATAGACATAGAAATCGTTTGCTCCGCTGAATTCTATTTTATTGAAACCTCCGAATGCCGTGGCTATCTGATCCTGAGATCCGACATTTTCTTTTATGAGATCCTGCTCGACATGAATGGCATCCCTCGCAAGCTGTCTCTTGGTAACCATCTTCCCTGATAACGCATATAATGCGTGTAACAGCCCTATCGTAAAGGCAGAGCTCGAACCGATACCGGAGCGAGCGGGGATATCGCCCGTGTGGACAACCTCTACCCCTTTTTCAATGCCGGTAAATCTGAGGCATTCACGTATGGAGGGATGTACAATCTCATCGACTGCCGCAACTTCTTCGCGCCTCGAATACCGCAACAGATACTTGTAATCAAAGAAAGGGGGAAGGTACCGGCAACTGATATAACAATATTTGTTGATCGTCGTGCTGAGGACGGCGCCATTGTTGTCTGTATACCAAACAGGATAATCCGTACCGCCTCCGAAAAAAGACATGCGAAATGGTGTCCGTGTGATGATCATCGCAAATAATCCCCCCATTTTATGAGCCACCGTGTGGAATCATAGAGATATTTATTCGATGGTTCTCTCACGGTGATGCAGAAATAATGTCTCGCACTGCTCTCTCCGAAACCCATCTTTCTGCAGACCCGGTAAACCAGGCTGTCGGGTATTGCCTGAACGGTTATCATATCCACATCTCTTCCCAAACCTGCGGCGGCACAATCCAACAGGTTCATCAACCGTTCTTCTCCCAGCTCTTTAATCTCAAAATCGACTATATCCCCGTACCGTATATTGGAGTTCACTTCCTGATACCTGTTGACGACAGCGTATTCATCCAAACCCATCCGGACGATATCGTATGCGTGCCGGGGGTGTACGGAAAATCTCCATCGACGAAAGTCCTCGTCGGCCAGGAACATCAAGGGGCTCCGTCCTTCCATACCGAAAACATTAAATCTCGTATCCCGTGTAATCGGGATACGGGTACAATCAAGGCAATCTGGGGACACCTTACTGGGAAGGGTCATGGTTTCTATACTGCCAACAGTTCTGAATTTGAAGTTTTTTTCAAGGGCCTTTTCCCCGATGGCATTTGTCAGACAGCAGAAGAGATCCATTTCTTTACAGTAATCCATTGCCGTCACACCCAATTCCTTGAAAAGACCCTTCCCTCTCCACTCGCTGTTGACAAGCAGCCCCATTAACACTCCGCACCTTAAACCGTTAATGAGCTTCCTCTTCAGCACCACGAACATGCCGACTAACTGTTCTCCATGTATCGCACAGAATGTGACGGACGGTATGCTGTTCCACCACTGGAAAAAGTAATCTGATTTGGGTGGGGTGGTGTTGGCATTAAACAACGCCACCATCCCCGGGATATCCTCCGCCGTCGCCTGTCGAATGTGCAATCCCATTATTGGTTGTTATCCGTATTCCAGCCTGCATCTCTTCTGGAAACGATGGGATGTTTGACCGGCCACCATATATTCAGACCAGGGTCGTTCCAGAACAACGTAAATTGGCCGGCAAAATCATAATATGTAGACTGCTTGTAATGGAATATCGCCTGTTCACTCAGGACGAGATGCCCGTTCCCGAATCTGGGAGGAATCAAGACCTGAAGCCTGTTCTGATCGGACAGGACAAATGATTCCCACTGTCTGAACTGCGGGGACGTCTCGTCCCAATTGACAACAACCAGATAGAACTTCCCATGGAGGCAGGAGACCAGCTTCCATGTCGTGCTGTCGCCGTGTATGCCGCGCAGGACATGCCTGGAAGACGTCGAGATATCGTCCTGAATGAATTCCACATCAATCCCCGCATCGCGATACAGTTTATCGTTGTAGAGTTCGACGTACGTCCCCCTGAAGTCCTCGAAAATTGTCGGAGGCTTGATGAGCAGAACCTTGTCCAAATTTGTTTTCATGACTTCCATAATCTCGCTCCTCCCCTATCTTCCGATGCTCAAGCAGAGTCTCCCCCTGTGGTCTCATGTAAGTCTATGGTCATTTCAACAAGCTGCCTTTCAACCGCCTCCTTGCCCTCCCTCTGGTCGCGGCCGCTGAGATACGCGAACATCTCCTTGTAGAGATCCGGTGAAAGGATCCTGGTCTGTCTGAATCCGCATTTTTCGTGAAGGCGCATGGAAGCCATATTGTCCGATACTACTTTGACATGAAATTTTCGTACGGCAAGCAGGCGTGCCTGTTCAACGATAATACTCTGCAGCAAATATCCCAGCCTTCTTTTCAGGAAATCATCCCGGACGGCAATCCCGCTTGTCACCTGCTCGGTATGGAATCTTTTCAGGAGGGCAAAGCCGATAACCAGTTCATCCTTGAGCATAACCAGGGCTGTCCAATCGCTCTCTTTTCCCCAATTCGCTATTCTCGAGGCCAGTTCCCCAGCAGAGGCCGGTGGCGTGTGAAAGAGAGGGTAGGGGGTAAACAGTCGCCGCGGTTTTTCGGAAAGTCCCTGAGAATAAAGTTCAAACAATCCAGGGGCGTCATCCGTCTCCAAACGACGAACCGTGACCCCGCCTATTGTTCTGGTTTCGAGGAATATGGACTGGATAATATTGTCCTCAACCGCCACCTCGCCCACGGACACTACCTCGGGGTTGAGCTGCAGATGATCTCTCAAGGCCTCCTCTGTATCGGCAACCGGCATTTATCGCCCCTTCTTAATCATATCTATCGTCTCCAGCAGGCTGGCACAGATATAGAGTTCCTGTTCTTCATTCAAAAGCGGATGAAGCGGCGGGCAAAGCAACCGTCGCCCGATATCCTCGGATACCTTCAGCCCGGGGTTTCCACACATTCTGGCTATATACGGCCATCGCAAATATGTTGGCCGATTTGTCACACTGCACGCAATGCCGAACTTTTGTTCCATGATGGAAAGGATCCGGTCACGTTTTTCGCCTGCCCATTCGGGCTGGACCAGGACAGGATACACATAGTACACATGCTCACAGTCAGGCGGTTCATACGGAAGGGTAATCTCCGGTTCGCCTCCCAACAGGGTATTCCGGCGAAAGGCGATCTTGCGGCGCATGCCGTTCATCTCATCGAGGCGGCCAAGTTGAACACGTCCCGCGGCTGCCTGGATCTTGTTCATCCTGTAATTGGAACCCCATCCGGTCTCTCCGCCGAAATGGTTTATATCGACGATCCGCTTGGCGAGAGCAGAATCATTCGTAACAATCGCCCCGCCTTCTCCCAGCGTGGTCATAAGCTTCTGGCTGTGGAAGCTGAAGGCGGTCATCCACCCCTTGGCGCCGATCTTTGTTCCCTTATAGCCTCCCCCACAGGCCCGGGCTGCGTCCCCGATCACTTTCAGAGGTCCGTACTTGGGGTGCGGATTCCGTTCGGCAATCTCAAAGAGTTCATCCATCGGCGCGGACAATCCTGTCAGGTGAACAGGGCATATGGCACGGGTGCGCGGAGTTATCCTCCTTTCTACGTCTTCAGGGTCGACGTTGAGCGTGCGCGGATCAATATCGCAGAAAATGACTTTCCCTCTCTGCCCAATGACTGCCATCTGGGATGCCTTATAATTGATCGCCGGCGTGATGACTTCGTCCCCCGGCTCCAGATCGAGACACATCATCGCGATATCCAGGCCCACGCCACAGTTGGTAATGGCGATTGCGTGCCTTGTGCCGCAATATTCGGCAAAGGCCTCCTCGAACTTTTCAATCTCATCAGAAGAACCGCCGTGCCCAAAACCCTTTGACCAGTGCATCGAACTCCGGATAGCGCCCACAACGGCATCTATTTCTGCTTCCGTGTACCAGGCGCCAAAGTTGGGTTCGCCCCACCAGGGTACATCCTTGGGTTCGGGTTTTCCTTTGGCAAGGATCTCTTGTCTTTCTACGGCATCAATCATTGAAAGCTCCATTCTAATAATACGTTTTCTTTGAGAGGCACCCGAAAACAAGCCTCTATAATTGCTGCTGGGCCAGGACTCTCTTCCCTTCGTGCCAGATCCTAACAGTCATCTGAAAATTCATGGAGTAATTCTCGCCTATTGTCCCGGATAATTACTCCTTAAAATAATTCTTTTTATTCAGATATTCGTCCTGATTATTTACAAACCAGTTCCAGGTTTCCCGCAGACCGTCGAGGAGGGATGTCGTCGGTGTGAAACCAATCATCTCTTTCGCACGTGTCACATCCATAACCCGTTTCGGGAATCCCGTTGGTTTCGTTGGATCAAATTGGTACTCGAACCCTATGAAGCCTTTCAATGTTTCAACAAGTTCCTTAATCGAATAGCCTTTACCGCTCCCCAAGTTCACAAAACTGCCCTTGGTACCGTGATAGAGGGCAAGGATTGCTCCTTCCGCAGCATCCCTGCTGTATATAAAATCCCTGACTGCACTTCCGTCGCCCCATATCACGACAGGGTTTTCTTTATGATATATTCTATACATCAACGAAGGAATTACCATGGCGTTATCCGGGTCAAAATTATCACCCGGTCCATAGACATTACAGGGTCGCACGATAGCAATGTTTTCCATTTTATATTGGACATTGTAGGCGTGGATCTGAAGTTCTGCCATTCTCTTCGCCCACCCCGCAAAGTCCATAGGCACACTCTCTAGACGGTAATCAGATTCTACGAAAAAATCCGTGTTTGAGTACGCTCCGATGGAACTCGTATATACAACTTTCTTTACTCTGTTAAGCCGACATGATTCCAACATGTTTGTATTCATCATCAACGTCGGCACGAAATGACTTGCAAGCTTGGTCTCTGAAACTGCTGCTGACCCTTTGATGCCGGCAAGATGAAAAACAAAATCCACGCCTCTTGCAACATCTTTACAGAACTGAAAGTCAGTGAGGTCACCCATTATATGTTCTGCCCTGTCGTGGACTTTTACCCTGTCAAGAGAGACTATTTTTACATTCGCATCGCTCTCGCAGAGCATATCGACCACTTGCCTCCCTATGAGACCTGTGCCGCCTGTTACGACAACATTTGTGCCCTTGAAACTCTTAAGAATCTGATCGCTTATCATGCCTGCTCCTCTTGTATTCACTTGGATATACGGTCGAAGGGTATAACTCTCCGCTCTTGGCAAAAAATCTTCACGGGACAAGAAAATCTATGCTGTTGTTGGTTTTATGCCTGTCAATAAATTTCTTCGCAAGCACGTATTTTTTCTCTGGTTCCCTTATACAATCAGCAAGGAGTCTTTCCATATCATCCTCGATACCCCTTTTGCGTGTCTCTGCTAAGGAAAAAACAAGATTCTTTATACGATCCCCATCAGGGGCTTCCTTAAAATACAGGTCCACCATTTCAAGCGCAAAATCGTAGTAATGCGTTAACATAGCCACGAGCAGCAGAACATTAATATCCCGCTGAGAATATTCTCTCTCTCTGTTCACCAATTCAATGGGATCTCGAAAATACATCGCATCTGCCCAAATAATGCGTTCCTCGGTTTCAAATTTTCTACGATCTATTTTTTTCGTTGATATGTAATGCGGATAGAGCCCGTATAACTGGAACCCCTTCTTTCGAAGGAAAAGATCTATTTCCGAAAATATCTTTTGTCGCTTATACGGTTTCATAAATTCGACTTCTATGTAGAGCGCCACACATTGTTCCTGAAGAGTTTTCTCTGCACCTTTCAGGATCTCGTACTCCGCCCCCTGGCAATCCATTTTTATAAATTCCGCGAGGCGCTTCCTCCCGTGCTTGTTCTTAAAAAGAATATCGTCGAGGGATTCTGTTTGTACCGTTTCTATTTCCTTTAATTGAAGTCCCTCCAGATTATATCGATCAATCAATTCTTCATTGGGCCTTAACAGGGATGTGTTTACCGCACTCTTAGTCACATATAGTTTTCTGCGTGTCGCGTTCTCCCCGATGGCAATGTTGAAAAGCGTGATCTCTGAAAACTGTTTTCCCGCCTTATATGCCTGTTTGAGTTTTTTATATTCCTTTTTATCGGGTTCAAAACAGGTACAATGGGTCAGGGAGGCAAAGGGCAGGATAGGGGGATATATCCCCCCCGATGAGCCAATATCTACAAATCCAAGAGGGTCCTCTCGAAATACTGTTTCAAACCTTGTGCCTTTAAAATGAGGATTATCGAGAATCGCATTCATCGCTGACGGCCCCCCTTTTTATTGACCCCATATTATGCTTGGGTTGACAGATACCATTCGATAGTATCCGTTATTCCTTTTTCCAGCGAGATCGTTGGGTTAAATCCTAACAACCTCTCTGCTTTGGCGGTATCTATCATCCTGAAAGGGATGGTGGTGGGTTTTGTTGAATCAAAGATAATCTTTGCATTGTGGTGTCCTGCAGCCTTGAGCACCATTTGGACTATCTCCTTGATGGTCACCACCTTGCCATACCCCAGATTTACCGCATCACATTCAGCATATTTTTCGAGCACGAGCAGACAACCACGTGCGAGGTCGGAAATATGCAGGAAATCTCGCACTTCATCTCCTGTACCCCAGACAACATAAGGATCTTCTTTTTCAACGGCCCTCCTTATTAATGCAGGGATAACATGGCTTGCAGCAGGATCAAAATTATCATGCCTGCCGTATACGGCAGAAGGCCTGACAATTGCCATCTTCATTGTTGACTTTGATCCCACAAATTCTGCAAGCCTCTCCAGGTACCGTCTCATCCATCCGTACCCGAAGTAAGTTGGATGGGTCGGACCGTTCCACATTTCCTCTTCCCTGATTGCATAATCCGCTACCGGATACCCGGTACTGCTTCCGAAAAGGAGAAACCGTTCCACCCCGGAATCCCACGCGGCTTGAAGCATCTGCGCATTGAGGATCAAGTTTGTCGTAATCGCAGCCATGGGATTACTCGTGTTTACACCAGCAGCTGCCACAGCACCTGCAGCATGAAAGACATAATCAATATCCTTTGTTGCCCTTAGACAATCTTCCCGCCTGGTCAAGTCAGCATTCATTACCTCGATTTGATCGTCCTGTATAACCAGAGGTCTCTCGTGGATGGGGACACGCACGCTTGCACCTTCCTTGAGCAGCTCCTGAAGAATATGCGTCCCCACAAAACCGGACCCTCCCGTGACCAGCACCTTCTTGCCTTGATAAAACATGTGCACCTCTTCTGTGATTAAGATTGTTCGAGATGTCGTACCACGATTTCCCTCATCGATTGAGGATCAAGCCTTAATTTCTTCCTGATATCATTCAAGGTCCCATACCAGCCACAAAACATGTCAGGCATTCCATGGTAGGAGACGGAAAGATTCGGCACCTCGCAGACGGCCTCTTTCAAACCGAAGGCGTCGTGAATGACGATAATCCGTGTATCGCGGAAGCGGTGGATCAGTTCCGTATCGATAGGTTTAATGGTGTGGAAATATACCAGATTTACCGGGAGATCACGGCATGCCTCCAGGACGTTTCCCAACAGCGGCCCCGCCGTCATAACTGTCACGTCACATCCCCCATCCTTTATCGCGACTCCCCGCCCGAATTCAACCGGGATATCAATCGTGTGGGGATGGTCACTCAGGCGGAAGTAGGTCGGATTCCCATCTCTGTACTGGCTCCTGAGCAGAATATCCAATTCCTTCGTCGAACCGGGTTGAATCACTTCCATTCCGGGCAGAAGTCTCAGGATCGCAAGATCGGTGTACGCATGATGCGTCGCTCCATCCCATGCATAATCAAAGGAAGCCCCGCAGGAAACGATATTGCCACCGAACCGGTTATAACACATGTCCAGCTTGATCTGCTCATAGCTCCTCTCCGTAATGAATGGAGCGATGGTGTGAACAAATGGATGGAACCCCTGCGAGGCAAGCCCGGCACCCGCACTGATGAGCGTGTTTTCTGATATACCCATATTGTAAAAACGGTCAGGGTATTTTTCCTTGAATGCGTTGAACAGATAAACACTTACATCCCCGCAGATCATGATAATCCGGTCATCATGGAGTGATAAATCCATGACGGTGTCTTTAAACTGTTTGCGCATTTAATTCCTCCAACAAACTCCGGTATTCGCTCTCGTTCGGCGACCGCCTGTGCCACTCGTACGGATTCTCCATGAATGTCCGGCATCCATAACCTTTAAGGGTACGGGCAATGATGACATGCACCCGCGCCCCCCGGTACTGATTCGCCTCTATGAGCGCCTCTGTGTCGTGGCCGTCAACTTCGGTCACGTCGCAGCCAAAAGCCAGGAATTTTTCCCCTGGATTCGCAATCTGGAGACCTCGAGAGTGAGAACGGTTGTCATCGTAGATGACGGTCATATTCGGAAGCTGCAGGTTTGACGCCACAAGCAGGGCCTCCCAGACCGACCCCTCATTTGCCTCTCCGTCCCCGATCAGCGTTATCACCCGCCTGTCACTCCCTTCGATTTTAAGCGCGAGGGCCATCCCGACAGCCAATCCGATCCCATGCCCGAGAGAACCGGTTGAGGCCTCGATGCCCGGCACCTTGAACCGGTCGGCGTGGCACCCCAGGTCTGACTCAAACAGGCCCATCGTCCTGATCTTATCGTGGTCAAGATAGCCTAATTGTGCCAAGATACAGTAGAGAGCCAATGCACCGTGACCCTTGCTGAGGATGAACAAATCCCGTTCAGGCCACAGGGGGTTACGGGGGTCATGACGGAGCACTTGATAGACGGCCCATAGTATTTCGACAATCGAAAAACAGGTTGGGATGTGTCCGTGTCCGCTCTCCTTTGCCGCATGCAGAATCTGTCTTCGGATATCTTTGCAAACTGTTTTCATGTAACCTCCACATATGAAATTCTCGATGTCATGGGCATTCTCTGAATCCGGATATTATTGAGGCCGAGGACTTCTTGTACTGCAATTGTTTCACCCGGAAAAATGTCATCGCATAGTTCATCAAACACAAGGATGCTTCCCTTGCACAGATGTGGTTTAACCGCTTCGAGGGCAACGCGGGTCGGCTCATAGATATCAAAATCAAAGACAGCCAGGGAAATTATCGTCTCCGGGTGTTTTGAGAAATAAGCGGGAATGGTTTCCATGGCGTTCCCGCGCACGAGTTCATATTTCTTCAAATGCGCAATCGGGTTAAGATTGTCCTGGAGGGCGAGCAGTCTACTGAGATATGTTTCATAGTCATCCGTTACGGAAAATGACCCGTCGACACACTGGCACCGATCACCGTCCTTCTCCCCTATTCCGCAGAACCCGGTAAAGGTATCAAACCCGACAATCTTACGGTGGCGATTGAACGGTTCGAAGATACCCCGCAGTGCCGACATAACGGCGAGTGTCTGTCCCCATCGCACGCCGAATTCCGCGATAATGCCATGGCTGTGCAGTATCTTTTTGTAGATTTCATAAAAGAAAAGGATCCTTGAGAGGGCTTTGGACGTGAGAAACAATCCCAGATTCGGCAAAACCTCATCATCGGGCAGAGGAGATGCCGTCAGATGATCGACAAGCGCCTTCAGGGTCGCCTTTTCGTCTCCGCTCGAAAGAATGATTGCATCGTGCTGTTCTGTTTTTATGTGTGCCACGGGTTCTCTCCCTTACATCAATAGTTTGTGGATATTGACCACACCGGAAATGGTCTCCATGTGAGACCTTCGCATAACGACCGATCCTGTCATTTCGAATCCCGATGTATCGGGGCAAGAAATCTTCAAAACTGTAACCTTTCATAGATTTCTCGTCGCTTACGCTTCTCGAAATGACATTGTGCAAAGGTCTCCATGTATTCAAACGGCATCGAGGGATTGCCTTATAATCTGATTGCATATGAAATATCTCATTATGACAGCGATCTGAAGCCCTACATACAACTCGCCCTGTTCTATTTTTCTGAGCACCTCGCTGAAAGGAAAACACTCAACACCCGCGATTTCATGGTCGTGATCACTTCTCAGATCGTATTCCCGCTGGGTGAGGCGGACCTGAAAAATATAGGGGAGGGTCGGGCTTCGAACCATATGCACAAGGGGAGGGAGCATGTCGAATCTATTGAGATCGGCAAGCGATATTCCCGTTTCTTCGTGCAGCTCTCGGGCTGCAGCAACTGCAGGCGCCTCGTCTCCGTCGATCCCCCCTGCGGGCAGTTCAAGCGTGTTATCCGCTATCACCGGCCTGTAGACACGAACCATCACGATGGCTCTCGCATCTACAATGGGCAGGACCAACACCTGCGGCGCATTACATTCAACCGTAAAATAACCGCCTCTGTTTTTGACCGAGAACCAGGGATTCACATGGACAGTTGTGACCGGTTCCAAATCATGGCACTGGGGGAAAAAGAGTCGCGGGTCGTCCTGGCGGGACATGTCTACCTATTTAAAAATACCTTCCCCGACCGGACCCTCTCGCGCCAGTAATTGAGCAGATCCTGCATCGTCTTTTCAAAGGGGATCATGGGTTCCCATCCCGTGTGTTCTCTGAATTTTGATATATCCGGCACCTGAAGGTCGGCATCCAGCGGGCGCAATCGTGTTTCCTCGGTCTCTATCGTTATGCGGTCCTTATAAACAGAAAGTGATATCAGGTGATCCAGCATGTCACCCACCGTACAGGAGAATGTCCCCCCGATATTGTAATATTCGCCGGGGATCGGGTTGACTGTAAGAAGCATGTGATACGCCCGTACCGCGTCCCTCACATCGGACCAGGTGCGGAGAGAATTCAGGTTCCCGGTCCTCACAACCGGAGGAATCAGGTCATGCTCGATCATGGCAATCTGTTTAGCAAAGGTGGATTCAGCGAAGACGTCTCCCCTGCGGGGCCCGGTGTGCGTGAACATCCTGGTCGTCATTACCTTCTGCCCGTAGGCCTCCGCGTGGAAACGACCGATGAGATCCGTGCCGATCTTCGATATGGAGTAGGGTGACGCCGGATGGAAGGAACACTCTTCGTTGATCGGCAGTTTCTCCCTGGGGACACGCCCGAACACTTCTGAAGATGAGCACGCGTGGATGAGGGGATCGATGCCCCGACATCTTCTCAGGGCCTCAAGCAGCCGCTCTGTCCCCAGTATATTAGTATCAAGCGTTGATATGGGCGATGTGAAACTGGTCAGGGGATAGCTCTGCGCCGCGAGATGGAAGACATAATCGGGCCGGCTCTCTTCGACCGCATTTTGCAGCGATACATAGTCGCAGAGATCCCCGAATATAAAAAACACCCGGTCCTTCCGGTTGGCCCTGTCGATGAGATGTTCCACATTGTCCAGCGGACTTCTCCAGCGGCACATCCCATAGATATCCCAGTCGGTATGTTCCAGGAGATAGTCCGCCAGATGAGAGCCGACCATTCCCGTTATGCCGGTGATTAAAGCTTTCGCAGCCATACGCGCCTCCCGATCTTATTGGGCCAGCCTCGACTTATGATCGAACGCCCCCTGAAAAAATTGTTCAGCAACCAGATATGTCTCGGGAATGCCGATGTCGATAAACTTTCCATGCGTGGCAAAAGCATACACGCCGCCATTGTGAATAAAAAGGGGCATCAGTTCCTTTTCAAGCGATATCACTTTTTCTTCTTCCACGCGATTAAAGATACCTCGCTTGAAGATATATACCCCCGTATTGATATATCCCTCCCCGGTGTTCTCTTGTTTTTCGTTGAAGGATGCAACCATATGATTATCATCAAAGGCGACAAGCCCGTATCTGCCGGAATTTTTGATCTTCTTGACAATAACGGTGATCGTGGCCTGTTTTTTCCCATGAAATGCCAGTATGTCTTCCAGACGAACATCTACATAGGAATCGCCATTGAGCGCCATCACATTGTCCGTTGTTGCATGCCGCAGGGCCTTCTTAATGGCCCCGCCCGTTCCGAGCAATGTCTCTTCCCTTGAAAAGAGGATATCGAAGCTGTATTCGTCCCCGTCAGTATACTGTTCCACTATCTGATCCGCCATATGCCCCACGGCGAGGATCACGTTTTTGACTACATTCGATTCTTCTAAAGCATCGAGGACATAATCAAGAAACGGTCTGCCGCGGATGGGAGAAAGCGCCTTGGGCAGATCGGGCACCGTTCCCTTCAGCCTCGTTCCGAGACCGCCGGCTAATATGATGACATCAATCTTTTCAGCCTTCACACCCTGCTACTCCACACTGCAAAAATTGCAAAAAAATCAATCTTCGCATTGAGACTTTTGCACAACGACCGATTCTGTCATTTCGAATCCTGATGTATTGGGATGAGCAATCTTCAATATGGTAAAATCTCATAGATTTCTTTTCGCCTGCGTTCCTCGAAATGACACTGTGCAAGGGTTTACTCGGATATCGAGGCTGCTCCCGTCATACTGGTTCGATTATCTTCTGATAATAGTTGACCACATTGTCATAATGCTCATCGATGGTTATAAAGTTAGGGTGCTCGACATCGTTGAGGAAAAACTCAGTCTGACGAAAAAGACCCGGCTTGAAATCCCTGTCCAAACGATCATCGATCTCGACGAAATCAATGGCTACGGACCTATTGCGCTGTATCTGTAACTTTTCAAGCGGGCGAAAGATAAGACGGCTGTCTTTGGTAAGGATCTCAACCCCCCACCGTCCGGGGGCAAACCAGTTGGCCTGGTATGAAAACAACGCTCCGTTCTCCGAGATCCCGGCCCCCGAAAACACCGTAGCGGCCGGGTGCCAGTCACACCCCCCGGACACAAAGGATTTTATTTCCTTCGGTCTTCCGCCCAGGAAAAAGGCCATATCGATTACATGGGTGGAATTGGCCAGGAACCAGTTCCTTTTGACGGCATTATGGATGCCTTCCGGTATCAGGTGCACCCATTCGGTGAACTCAAAATTGAAGGATTGGACCCCTCCCTCTTTCCGAATAATCTCCTGGGCCTTCAAAACCGAGGCGTAAAACCGCCTGTTATAGCCAACAATTATTTTTGTTCCTGTTTCTTCGGCTTTATCCCTGATTTGTTTGATTTCCCCGGCATTTAACCCTGCCGGCTTTTCGAGCAGTATTTTCCTCACGCCACAATCCATGAGATTCATGGTCATTGGGGACAATTCTTCCACACTCACCGCAACGATGGCATACTCTACATTGGAATCACGCTGCCTCTCCCATCCAGGAAATCCACCTGATACAGCCCTCAGGCCCGTTAAGCCGTTAAATCGCTCAACGCCGGTAACGCTTCGACCAACAACAGAATAATCAACGCCCACATGCTCCAGAATTTTCGAGTACTCCAGGCCCATATTCCCGGCCCCGAAAAGAACTGCCTTCTTTCCACTCATGTTATCGGACATATCTCTTCGCTTTTCCCGGACAGGTTTTGTATATGATCAAGAAAGATTTTGATCAGGGGAAGATGCAGGTTCATGGAATCCCGGTATGGCGTGAGATCGCAGTCGCCATGATCACGGATCTGTTGAACTAATCGGTTCGTCGTCTGACTTTGAAAAGGGATGCTTGCCTTCTGTTCGGTTTTGTGCCTCCCATCAGATGTACTATGGATAACATGGTCGATATGGTTGATAATCTCATGGTGATGCGAGCCATTATTGATGGTAATCTTGATCGGGTCATTTCCCCGATCGCGGCACATGAGAATCAGGGCATGCCCGTGAGAATTCTTGCCTTCTAACTCCCCTGAAAATTCCTTAAACCCCGGCCTTTTCGCATCAATCAGGTCGTGATCGAGGCGGGAGGCTGTAAAACTGAAATCGGCGCAACCCGTCAGATATGCGAAATAGTCGATGAAATGAATGCTGTTGCATCCCAGCCCCCACAGAGATCCTTCGACCCGCATCTCAACTTCTTGATCCGGATCTATTTCTTCTCTCAGCTTTTGATAGAAATCTCTCGATCTCATGTAACAGTTCACCCATGTGGGAATATTGTTTTTTTTCAGCAACTCGCCAATCTCGTAATATTCAGCCTCCTTTTGGAATAAAACCTTTTCCAATATTAAATTGTTAACCTCTTTCTTGTCGACGAGTTCTCTAACAACTCCGGCCCGTATATTGGAACAGGTAGCGACAATTGCCAAATCGACCGACTCAGGCACCGTGTCGATACCTCTGCTGCACACCAATTCAACGTCCCCGGGATCTCTCTCGTACACCTCGAAAAATCGTTCCCGCGCGACACGCAAAGACTCTTCGGAGGGATCTGCCAGGTGCACCCTGGCCGTTCCTTCCAATTTGGCAATTGCCTGAAGGTGGCGGCTTCCGATCTGTCCGGCACCGATGATAGCAATATCGTACACCTAGGATACTCTCCCGATGGGCGTTTTGGCCGTTCCGCCGGGACACGATGGCCGTTCATCACGGCAGGGAAAATCTCCGTTCCGGCCCGTACTCCCTTCAATAGTTGGCATACCCCGCCCTAAATCCCTGCTGCTCTCATTAGGTAAGGGCGATCCTCCTTACAGCCCGGTCGGAACTCCCCAGAAATCACAATAACTGCATAGCGGGACCTTGTCTCTTCTCCCCTGAACATGACACTGCAACCATTCTCTTCTCTGGTCCCCGTTCCAGATGTCCAGCAGGGAATCTGTATTCGCATCCCCGATTACCCCAAGACGTTTTGGGTCAAACCGCACGCATATGGAAACCTTTCCGAATCGGTCAATGGCCATATGATTCAATATTTCCAGGCAGATTCCGATTTCCGGAACAGTCGGGTTCTTGGTATACTTGAAACTTCCGAGAGGGTTGTGCAGGATTCTGGTGGCCACGATTCCATCCAGTTGTTTCCACTTGTCCGTATCGACATCCCCCAGACATCTGTATATTACATTCGGTTTTCTATTCCCTTTGATCGCAAGAAACTTTTTTACAAGTTCGTATTGCTCATCTCCCTCTTCATCTCTCTCAAAAATGGAAATCGTTATGGTGTCCAGATTGTCGATAATTTCATCCGCCTTGGCGACAATAAGCTTCGCATTCGTGTCAACGCACCGGATCTGGTTTTTGAAGAGACCCACCGCCTCGCCGAAGCGGGGGTATAGCAACGGCTCCCCATTGTTATGGAATTGAACGACGATCCCCCCCGGCACCTGATCGGCGATTTTCTGAACCAGGTCGAAATCCATATCGCCATATTGTGCTGCTATTTCGGGATAGTCTCTGTCTATCTTTCTTCTTCCGCACATCCAGCAATTCTTGTTGCATCTGCTGGTCAATTCCAGATGCAGGCAGTACAATCCATTAAAACATCTGTTCATTTCTCACCTCGTGATCTGTCATCCGGCTTATGCGCGGATGCAAGTAACATGATTTCCTGTGAAAAGCGTACAAGCTTGCTGTAAGGCCGCAACGACCGGGGCGCTACGAGTGCAACCAGGGAGCACAACGGATTCAGCCAGGGAAATGACCATAAAAACGGAAGCTGCCTGAATTTTTCAACCTTTACATCATCGTACCCATGTATAAGGAATATATCCCTAAGGGACGTAACAGTGAAAGGCGTTCTGTGGGTATAATCCTCATAAAATGTCTTATAAACAGCTTCCCAATCGGGTACCATAGTAATGACAAGTCCGCCCGGTTTAAGGACACGATATATTTCCCTGACCAGTTTTTCGGGATAATAAAAATGTTCAAGTACCGATTTGGAATAAATGACATCGAAGGAATCATCACGGTAAGGTAATGGTTCGTTTTCCAGGTCCGACTGTAATATTTCGGCTTCCGGGCAGATGGATTGAGCCATCAAGGATTGGTCCACTCCATATCCATCGAGACCGCATCGGATAAAACCCCTCAGAAATTCGCCGCGACCGCACCCCAGATCTAACAGTTTGCTTCCCTTTGATAATCGATATCTCGAAGACAGATAGCGGGCCAATTTATCAGGATATTGAGTAAAAGGCCTGTCCCTTTCATTGTATGTCACAGCCACGTAATCCCTCTGTGGATTCTCTGAAGACATTACAGCACCTCTACCAGTTCGACAAAAGTCCCCTCCGGGGCCCTGCAAAAGGCAACTTTCGCATAACCGTCCGGCGATACCTGCGGGGGGGAATTGAATCGGATTCCCTGGTCCTTCAGTTTTTTATACTCGACGTCCAGATTATCTACGGTAAGCGCTATATGGGAAATCCCGATCTCGCATATTTCACGGACCGTTTGCACTGCGGGATGCGAATGATACTTCAACAGTTCTATCATCTGGCCGGATGGCGAACTCAGTTTGACCGTTGTAACCTCGACATCTCGTAATGATAAAACAGTATCGATATACTTTCCCGTCTCTTCCATCTGTTTTACAATCCGAAACCCGAGAAGATCCCGATAAAAATGAAGGGATGCCTCTAAGTCGGCAACTACCACTCCGGTATGGCGGACGTCTCTAATCATTATATATCTCGGATTGCTTCTCCAATAGACTCATTAAAAGTATCAAGGCCTTCCTCTAAAGCCTCATCCGGTATGGTGAGTGGCGGTCCGATCTTGATGGATTCCCTGCCGGTATGAACGAGAAGCAATCCCTTCTGCATGGCTTTTTCGCATACCCGGCTTGGAAAAGAAGTATCCGGTTCTCCGGTCTCCGGATCTTTGAAAAGGATACCGGCAAGCAGCCCCTTGCCAAAAATCCAGGAGATCCTGTCTGCATATTTTTTCTTGAGCTCGCCGAGCTTTCGATGCAGCATGCCCCCTTTTCTTTCTGATTCCGCAATTAAATTCCCTGATTCAATTGCCTCTAGATTGGCCAGCCCTGCGGCACAACAGAGAGGATTCGCGGAATGCGTGCTGCTCATGGAACCAAATTCCGGCAGGTCCATTATCTCCCGGCTGCCGATAACCGCGGACAGGGGCAAGCTCCCGCTCAATGCCTTCCCAAGGCAGAGCATATCGGGTTCAACACCATAGTGCTGATAGACGAACAACTTCCCGGTCCTTCCAAAACCGCCCTGAATCTCATCGAAGGCGATCAAGCAACCATGTTCCCTGGCGAAGTCTGCAAGTGCTTGGATATACGCGACAGGGTAAAAGATGGCGCCCCATCCCAGGTAGGATTCAATAATAAAGCCCGCGATATTATCGAAGCGCAATCCCTGTTCTTCCAAGACATGCATATCTTCTGCGAAATGGTGTTTCCAGTCATACTTTTCGTTTGAAGGATCTTTTGCGGCCCACGGATAGGGAAAGGGCAAATGGTGCATATGGGGATCCCGGTGGCCGATCCAGGCCGATTGGTGCGGGTCGCCCTTGAGCATTTCAGCACCCATGGTCCTGCCATGCATGGCGCCCTGAAAAGAAACTATATCGATCTTTTGGGGGCTTATTGCTTGACCGTGCATCCTCATCAGTTTTAAAGCACATTCCGTTGCTTCGGTTCCGGCGGACAATAGAAAGGCCTTTTCGAACTGATCAGGAGTTGTTTCAATCAACTTCTTTA
>JAFGPZ010000295.1 GCA_016935935.1 Deltaproteobacteria bacterium | reverse complement strand
CGAAGAAAAGGAGTATTGAAGTGAAATAAAACCCTGTTATCTCCAACAGGCAGAGATATGCCAAGACAAGGGTCATAGTGATAATCACTCTCGCCCTGGAGAATGTAAGGCTTGGCTCACCGATCGCGCCGGATATGGTCCCTTTCTTAATAGAAATGAGGGTCATAACGAACAACAATGCCGACAGAAATATCATAGTCAACAGCGTAGCATTTGGAAAGATACATGACAGGGGATCCTCTGCATCCAACGAGCGATAGAGCAATATTCCCACAACCATCATTATGATAGAAACTATGATATCACTCCTCTTCGGTTGAGCCTTTTTGCCCTTGATACCGCTGTAAATACCGTAGACAATGGAGATAAGGCAGAGTAGCATAACTATGACATTGATCCAGCCTGTGAAAAAGTAGGTAAAAAATCCGCTGGCCGATGTGGATATCATATAGGCCTTCAGAAAACTGCCTTCTGCAATGACTCCAAGGATAACGCCCATAACCACGGGCAGCGCCGAGAAGCCGAATTTATCCCCGATGTACATAATAACCCCTATGGCGAACATAATTATGACGTCCTGGAAGTTGTTGCTCACACAATAGGTACCGAAGGTGGCAAGTATGATTATTGATACGGACATGTAGATGTCGGGAACCCTGACGACCCAGCTGGAATACCGGGCGATTATAGTCCCAAAGATGAACATCCCGATCTGTGCAAGCACCAGTGAACCGATAAATGTGTGGACAATTGCAGGGTGGAGCCGGAAAAGGTCGGGACCTGGGAAGATACCGTGAATGAGGAGCCCGCCCAGTAGTACGGCGGCCGTTGGACTGCCAGGCACACTCAGCGTCAGTAGAGGAATAAGCGAGGGACCCACCATTGCGTTGTTGGCCGACTCTGCAGCCGCCACGCCGTCTGGAATACCGGTGCCGAACTTATCGGGGTGCCTGGACATTTTCTTCACCTGATCATAGGCGACGATGCCGGCAACCTGTCCGCCGACGCCGGGAATGATACCGATGATTGACCCCACTATGGAGCCGATAGTCTGGACACGAACCATTTTCAGCATCTGGATGAAGGTCTTTGCGAAAAGACCCTTTTCACGCTGGATCTTAAAGGATGTACGCAGGGTGCCATAAGATTCGGCCAGCGAAAATGCCTGTGGTATGGCGAAGAGGCCGATCAGCGCCGGCAGTATGTTAATGCCGCCCATCAGGATATCATGAAATACAAAACGGAACTCCCCCGTGACGGGGTTACTGCCGATTGTGCTCAGCCATAAACCGAAGGCACCTGAGATGAGCGCCTTTGTCATGTTTCCCGTTCCCAATCCGGCAACCACGGTCAGGCCCAGGATGGCAATCCAGAATATCTCCGTGGAACGGAATTTAAGGGCGAATTCTGCGAGCGGCAGGGTTAAAAATATCATGATCACCATGCCGAAGAGTCCTCCGATAAAGGAACTGATGAAACACGTATAGAGAGCCTGCTCCGCCTTCCCCGATCTCGCCATGGGATAGCCGTCAAGCAATGTCGCAATGTTGGCGGGAGCACCGGGAACATTTATAAGTATTGCCGAGATAGCGCCGCCGGCAACGGATGAAGTATACACAGCGCCCAAAAGGATCAGCCCGCTTGCAGGTTCCATGTAAAAGGTAAAGGGGACCAGAAGGGCAACGGCCAGCGTAGGACTCACGCCAGGAAGTGCCCCGAGGATAATTCCGCCAACGACACCTATAATCAGAATCGTCATGTTGTAAAATGTAAAAAGATTCCCCAAGTGACTGACAACACCAATAAAACCATCGAACATAATGCTAGAACCTCACCGATATATATATTTTTACCCGATTATTCTATAAATTTGGCTATTTATAAAATAATCCAATCAAAATACAAAAAAAAGTTGGAGAGGGCTCGGCCCTCTCCAACCAAGGTAAACATTACTTTAATCCTGCCAGCATGTCTTTCAATAAGGCCTCTCTCTTCTCCCAGACCTTCTTAAGATCATCCCGATTGATTATCTTGATTCCGCATCCCGTGGCTTTCAACTGTTTCTGGACCCCCTTGTCATTGCACATCTTGACGAAGGCATCCCCCAGTTTTACCAGAATTTCGGGTGGTGTGCCCTGCGGCGCGCCGAGACCACGCATATTACAGCTTGTATCATCCACATCGTAGCCCGCTTCTTTGAATGTGGGGACATTGGGGATGAAAGAATCTCTCTCCACGTCGGCAATGGCGAGAATCTTCAATCTGTCCTTGCTGCGAAATGCGTCGGAGGTATTATTGAAACCGCACTTTACTTCACCATTAATAACGGCTAACAATGCGGGAACGCCACCGGTATAGGGGATATATTTGATTTTGCTATCCGCCGCCTTGTTCAGTTGAAGTAGTGCAATGTGGTGACCAACATAGAGACCGGCGCCGGAACAGGTAACTTTGTCGGGATTCTTTTTGGCAAACTCAATGAGATCCTTGGCCGAGTTGAAGGGGCTGTCCTTGGCGACGACGAGGGCAGCGGGATCATTACCCCAGTTGCCTATGGGCTCGAAGTTTATAATATTGTACTTGACCTTGTCGGGAAAGGCAATGGACTGGGCAATGAAGTGGGGCAGGTTGTAGGAAAAGAGATCATAGCCATCCTTTTTGGCAGACGTTACGATCCAGTTCCAACCTACCATGCCGCCGGCACCGGGTTTGTTGATGATGACTATTGGCTCACCAATATAGGTCTGAGCCTTCATGGTCGCAATGCGCACCTGAAAATCCGTTGCTCCGCCCGGATCGTAGGGCACCATTACGCGAATCGGCTTGTCGGGATAGTCAGCCGCCACTGCCACAGAAAAACCCAGGAGGGCAAAAGCCATTACCAGAATCGATACTACCATTAAAACAGAAACTCTTTTTTTCATGATGTGCTCCCTTCTTACATTTTTTTGTTATGGCAAGAGTGTCCACCCATTCATAATGGGAACGAACTGTTTATATTGCTACATAATAACCAGGACGTCTAATTCTACCTGTCAGCAAGCTCCCGGAGGACTTCGACCTTTTCCTCTATAGATTGGTGGACCTCTCCCATGACAGTCTTGCATAACACCTTTTCATTCCTTCATATATTTTAAGATATTTACTTTACAGCTTCGCCTTTTCCTCATCCCTGAGTGCACGACGCAATATCTTGCCGGCAGACGAAAGGGGGAGTTCGTCACGGAATTCGATAATCCTCGGAACCTTAAAGGATGAAAGCTTCTCTCTGCAAAAAGCCAGGATATCATCAACATTGAGTGATCCTTTCACATCATCTTTCGGAACCAGGAAGGCCTTGACTGTCTCACCCCGGTATGCATCGGGAACACCTATAACGGCGGCAAGTTTGACTCCCGGATATTGATAGAGTGTTTCTTCAACTTCGCGAGGCCATATCTTGAAACCGGAGGCATTTATAAAGTCCTTCAGTCTATCAACGATATAAATATATCCTTCATCATCCATGCGTGCAATGTCTCCGCTATGAAACCATCTATCCGTAAGAGACTTAGCTGTTTCTTCAGGCTTATTCAAGTAACCTTTCATAACTTGCGGCCCACGTATCCACAATTCTCCTTCTTCACCTGAAGCAACCTCTTTGCCTGTTTTTATATCTACAATCTTTACGTCAGTATCCGTGAGCGGTAGTCCAATTGAACCGGACTTTGGACGATCGATGGGATTGGCCACAGAAAGGGGACTCGTTTCGGTTATACCATAGGCCTCTACAAGTACCTCTTTTTTGGCCAGTTTATCGAAGGCATCTTTTATCTGTACAGGCAGTGGAGCGGCACCGGTTCTACATGCTTTAAGTGACGAGAAATCACATTTACAAGATTCCTCGCTATTCAATATGGCCGCACACAGTGTTGGAACGCCAAACAGGCGAGTGGCCCGATATTTTTCAACAACTTTGCCTAATAAGGAGGGATTTGCACGCTGCATAACCAGCAGTGTGGCGGCACTGTAGAGGGGAACATTCATGACTCCGGACATGCCGCCGCTGTGCGACATGGGAATCACACAGACCGAGACCTCTTCACCCGGCTTGAAATCGTACCATCGTGCATATTGAATGGTATTGGCCACAATATTTCTATGAGTGAGCATTGCTCCCTTTGGTTCACCTGTTGTTCCTCCAGTATAAAGGATAACCGCCACATCGTCCTTCGGGTCAATCGTAAAATCGGAAAGAGGTTCTTTCTTGTCCTTTATAAGTTCTTCGAAACGACAGACATCATGTGGGATGTCTTCGATTTCATATCCCGCTGAAGCAACTACTATTTTGACGCCCGCTTCCTGGCAGGTTTCCTTTACATCAGGAAGCATGAAATCAGAAACGACAACCAACTTTACACCAGATGCTTTAAAAGTTTTTCCTAATTCTGACCCCTTTGCAAACTGGTCATTCGGAACTATCGTGGCGCCTGCCATCAGTGCTCCATAATATGTCGTTATCATCTCGGGACTATTGGGAAGCACGGTAGCAACTTTATCACCCTTGTTTATTCCCAGTTCCCTGAGACTTACTGATAAAGCCACGACATTATTGTATAACTTGGAATAGGTCAGGCGATCTATTTCTTTCATATCCTTGTAATCCATGAATATGACAGCGTCTTTATCTCCATATTTTTCGATGTTTCTCTCCAGCATCCACCATACGGGCACATTGGGATAATCCAGCGAATGAGGAATATGGGAAGGCCAGCATTTATACCACGGCCTTTCCTCATCTCTCTTAAACTCCGACATTAAAATTCTCCTTCCATATTGAATATGGTGTATTTACGCAATAATCGCGTAAGTGATATTATATTGTGAATATTATTTCTTAACACTTCGGGAAAAGTCCTACAGGGGGAATTGGTCATTGCTGCCTGTTCCGGTAGGGCAGACAGATCGACCGTGGGGCAGAATCTTATGCCATTAGGATTTTGAAGTTTCACCCTAGATACTAAGCCATTGAAACGTCTTACAGAAACTTCATCTTTAGTAAACAAAACAAAAAAAGAGGGCATCATGCATCGGATAAAGTCCAAAACTATATTTTCACATTGTAACAATATCATGCCTTATACCTATCTTCATTACAGATAAATTCCTTATACCTTTACGATGCAGAATAACACGTGAAAATATCATTAAATGAGCGATAGAATTTCCCCGGCACCATTTATATCTCGATACTGATACCTTGAAAAAAAATTCCTCACAGACCCTGAACAAGGTTTTCTTGTAAAGCTGTTATACTTGTCCTATCTCTTGTCTTTTGAGAATTGCAGCTGGCAAAATTGATAACTCTATTATCGTATACTGTCAAGCATTTTCTATAAAATGTTATCATACCAATTACTTCAATGAATTTTCTGCAGTTTACCGCAGTGGCGGTCAATATCCAAAACGATGGATATTCTGGATTTCTTCCGATGGAATTCGAAGCTCCCCGCAACAAGTTTCGGAGAATCTCCGACTGGCAAGGAAATTTGTTATTTTTTATTCGCTCGCTAACCCCGCCGCAAGCAGTAGTGAATGCGCTCGCTGTCCAGTTTAGTATGGTGAAAAGTTTTCTCAGGAGTTCAAAAATTTTTGCACACTCAAAACAGGCATATGCGCTTCTGCCCCTGACATGCAAGGAATACATCCCAGGGGCAGAAACAAATTAAATACTTCTAAGTAACTTAAACTTGCCAATATGTTGTAATAATTTGGCATTCTTTAAAGCGCGACACAAAGAACACATTTTCCATAAGCGCAGGTTACTTCCATTTATAATGCTGCAATGTGGCACAGTTAATCCGTCAATTACTTTTATTTTTTCCAGTCTTTGTTGGCTTCCCATGCCTTCTTCAGGGTGTCTCCCCTTAGGCCGCATCGTAATGCCTCAAGGGCAAGTAT
>JAFGPZ010000294.1 GCA_016935935.1 Deltaproteobacteria bacterium | reverse complement strand
GCATTCCGATATTTTGTCGCAAGTTCCTCAAAGGTCAGAGGGTTATCGGGATCGCCTTTCGGTTTCGCCAGAAATTCCTTGAATTCCCTCCCATCCTTCATCCTGAGATAAAGACGAGCGCCGAATCCTATCCGGGGATCAAGTTTTGTCGTAATCTTCCTAATCAAATTAACCAGTCGCGGATCGTTCACCTTTTCATCAGTGAACTTATCAACTGTAACATTACCTTCTGCAAGGGCAATGGCTGCAAGAAACCAGACGCTGAATTTACCTTGCACGCCAATTTTCGGTTCCCTGTACATGGAAGCCGCCGTTGAAGCAACGGGACCTATGTCCAGATCTATCTTTTCAACATCATCAATATTGGGATTTACCCGGGTCCTGATCTCCTCCAGGAGATTCATCGTCGAATGCGTTCAGGCTCAGGTAGGATAGGGTTTTATACTGAGATGGGAGACATAATAATTCGATCCAAGATCTTTGAGAATAAGGTCCTCGTGGGGGGCGTCGGTAAATACCTCCAGTAATCCGAGTTCTCCCTCGATAATTTCCTTTGAAGAGGTAAAGCCCTTCTGGGCAAGAAGTCCTGCCATGACACCATCCAAAGAAACCTTTCCGGCATGCAATGGTTTGGTCATAGTCCCAAAGACCTGTCGCAGTCCACTTGAAAGTGTTCCGCTGATACCAAAGGCATCGACAATTTGGTCGACATCGAGTCTCAAAAGCTTGGCAACGCCTGCCGTGGCACCGAAAACCCCGGCCGTTGCCGTAGTATGCCACCCACGCTGATAATGATAATCTCCCAGGCCGAGACCAACGCGAATGCATACGTCGATCCCGATGATCATAGCATTCAGAACTTCCCTTCCGCTCAGGCACTGTTCTTCAGCCACCGCCAGAATTGCGGGAACACAGGCGGCAGAAGCATGAATGACGGTTTCATCGTGGTAATCGTCAAAATCGAGGGCATGCCCAAGAACACCATTTGCCAGCGCAGCATTAGCTCGATTTGTCCTGATATTCGATCCGATAACGCTCGCCTCTTCCCTGCCTCCGGCCTCTCTTACATAAGCAGTAATGATATCTGCTATCGGATCTGTTGTCCCCGCCAAGGCTACCCCCTGCCAGTCTAAAAAACACTCCTTCCCTTTTTCCGCGATTCCGGCAGGTATATCTTCAAACTCCGTATCGTGAACGAAATTGGCTAATTCTCTCGTAACTTCCATGGGTATTTAAGCGTTTCGCCGGATTGCTTTTACTTAATTACGATGCAATCAAACGGCGACCCGCTCTCTCCTTTCTGTAATTTATGAGTTGTAAAAGAGGATGTCTATTTGACATCAGCCTCCTTAAAGGCCCCTTCCTTTGCAAGGGCTATAAAGTGAGCCACATCTATCTCCTTGGGACAAACGAAAGAACAGGCCTTGGATGAATGACAACGATAAATCCCTTCCTCGCTGTAGAGCAGCTTGAGACGTTCCTCCTTTTCCTCCTCTCTGGGATCCATGAGCCTGACGATACTGGCCATCACCGCATTCGGCCCGATAAAGTTATTGTGACTGCTGATACAGGCATCGGCACAGCAGAAGCAATTGATGCATCTCGTCGCATCTTCATAGCGATCGATCTCTCTGGGTGACATCTGGTAATAGCTCGATTTTGGCGGTAATGGCGCTCGTTTGATCAGGTAGGGTTTGGCCCGGTGTACCTTTTCATAGGCCTTTTCCAGATCGACGACAAGATCCCTGACAACGGGGGCAATCCGTATAGGTTCGACCCGGAATCTTGTCGTGCCAAAATCCCTGACGGCATTTTCGACGAGTAGCTCACAAGCCAGAAGTGGTTTTCCATTAACTCGAACAGCGCAGCTTCCACACTGACCATGCTCGCATGATGAACCCCAGGCCAGCGAGGGATCCTGCTCGTTATTGATCTTCCTGAAAAGATCGACAAATCGAAGTATACGCCCCGCCTCAAGCTGGTAACTCTGGAACCATGTCTTTTTTGTATCGGGATCAAATCGTTTAATTTCCAAGGTTATATCGTAGTTGGCAGCCATCTTTTCCTCCAATGCTTTAACTCACTATCAGATATCCTCTATGTTAGAAACAGATTCTTTTACTAAGTGCATCACGTCAAATAAGACTTCCTGAAGATGCTTTAATATTTTCTCGGTATCATCTTAAAGTATTCACAATGCTCTCCGCCAGCCTCAAAGATACTCATATCAATAGCCCTCTTTCCGAGATTCACTTCTCCATACTTCGTCATATACGCAAGGGTATGATAATCAAACTCCTTACTTCTCTCGGGATAGTCATCCCTGTAATGACCTCCCCTCGATTCCTTCCTCTCATAAGCCCCCTTTGAGATAATCATGGCCACATCAAGGAGATTATCGAGTTCCCACCGCTGACGAAGCTCCTGATTCATCTTAACAGTCCTGCTGGTCAAGGCAACAGCTTCGGCCCTCTCCCTAAGTTCTCTGAGCGATTCCATGGCTTCCGCCATCTCATCCCCTTTTCTGAATATACCGACCTTGGCAGTCATGAGATTTCTCATCTCTTCCCGTATGAGTCCTATATTCCCCTCTCCCCTGGCCTCCAGATATTTCGAAAATTGAGAAAATGTTATTTCACCTGCCCCTTTTAACGGTTTTGTGAGAGTGCTGTCTTTTATGTAATCAACTACCCTGTCACCTACGAATTTACCCATGGTGAATAATTCGAGCAGTGAATTGGTGCCGAGCCTGTTGAATCCATGAAAGCTGGCGCTGGCACATTCGCCGACGGCATAGAGGCCGGGAACGATGTCGTCAGCCGTTTTCTGCACCTCGCCGAACTCTGTCGTAGGGATACCTCCCATATGATAGTGGTTGCTCGACCGTACGGGACAGAGCTCCTTTTTGGGATCGATATTTACAAAGGTCTTGAAAAAACCAGATATCTCTTTAAGTTTTACATCGTGGACATAATCCGGAAGTTCCCTTAAATCAATCCAGACATGTTCAATATTATGATCGGGATTAAGAACGCCGTTTCCATTTCGGATTTCCGATTCCATAGCCCTGCTCACGATGTCACGAGGCGCCAGTTCCTTCATCTTGGGAGCGTATTTTTCCATGAATGGCTCCAGATCTTTATTCCGCAATATCCCCCCCTCGCTTCTCAAGGCTTCGCTGGCCAGTATCCCCGGTCCCACAATCCCCGTGGGATGAAACTGCACCGCTTCGGCATCCATAACGGGAAACCCCGCGCTGAGAATCACAGCAAGCGCATCGCCGGTATTATCCCGGCAGTTTGTCGTTATTCTAAAAACCTGACCGCAGCCACCTGTCGCGAGCACAGTCGCCTTAGCCGAAACACTGATAAATTCCCCATCTTTGTCTCTGAAAAGTATGGCACCGATACAACGGTCTTCCTTGAAGAGCAGTTCCGTGACAACAGATTGGTAAACGAAGGAGATGCCTCCCTTCACTGCCTCCTGCCAGCATGTATCCATCATGCTTTTACCTGTACGGTCGGCATCGAAAACTGCCCGAAAGGCTGAAACACTCCCAAAACCCGATGAATGACCCCCGAAGGTCCGCTTGCTCAGGGCGCCTCCCTGAAGTCGCGTGAAATGCATGCCCCTGTTCTCAAGCCACATAAGTTGTTCCCACCCGCTTTCCACAATTTTTTTAACCACATTCTGATCAGCGCTGCAATCGGAACCTTTCCAGGTATCGAACATATGATAGATGGGCTTATCGTGAGGGTCCGATGGATCAACGGCACACACACCACCCTGTGCCGTTGATGTATGGGACTTTTGAGGATGGGCAACCTTCGTTACTGCCAGTACCCTTGCTCCGGGCCTCTTCTCAAGGATTTCGGCAGCACAGCGGAGCCCCGCACCACCGGCGCCAATAATCAAAACATCGCAATCCAAATTGGTACTTATTTTAAGTTTATTTGCCATTACTAATGTCCCTCACTATTAAATTGTAAAAACGATTCTCAATGCAATAATCAGAAATATTGCGGACAACAGAACAATCACTCCGGCAATCGCGATCCTGAGTATACGTAATCTAATATAGTCGGCGGCAATAGAAAAAAGACCATACCCGGAGTGATAGATAACAGAGAAAGCCAAGAGTAAATCAACAATCTTGATAAACCAGTTCTGCATCCTTGCGATAACCATCTGTGCATCTATGGCGACGGATGGATTAAGGTGAGAAAATAACAGATGGGCCGGAACGGCAATCAGTAAAAAAGCTCCTGTTATTCTCTGCATTTTCCAGAAGACGGTATGCTGGCTTTTCCAGATTTTTGCCGCAACGCCAAAGGTAACGGCAAGAGACGCAACAATCATAACAAGCCAGAAAAAAATTGCCGATACGGTCTGGTTTTCCATGAATATCAATATGCCAAGAATGGCCACATAGACGAAACAGAGGTACAGAGTCCACCTGACCATAGACTCGTCGTTTCTATCGCCGAAGCTCTCATAGAGTATAAGTCTTCCCCCGTTGAGGGCATGGAAAATTACCGGAACAGAGGACAACCAGGCAAAGAAGACAACGACGGGCATAAACATGATGCCCATTTTCCAGTTATACACCTCCGGAGTATGGAGAGAAGAGAGTGTGTAGAGATGAAACCAGAGGTAGAGGACAAGGATAATAGCTGTGATTCTGTGGCACCATGACAGGACATAATGCCAACCACGTGTTCTCACATAGAATGACACAAGGGGTATTCTTTCAAGATTAGACACGATTAATGTTTCCAAACGATTCATACTGTACGCTTTGTTCATACAATCTATCTCCCTTGATCTAAAATTATTGTGTAAACAAGACTTTTATTTTGCTAACCCCCCTATACGTTCGGCAAGCCTGAGGATACGCTTCGATCTCTCCACAACGGGATAATCGATCATTTTACCATTCAACTGTATTGCGGCCATTCCGCTGGCTTCGGCATCTTCAAAGGCGATTACAACTTGCCTCGCGTACTGTACCTCATCTGCAGTGGGAGAAAATATTTCGTTACACAGAACTACCTGGGTCGGATGCACGCATAGTTTCCCCTGAAATCCCAGCGTCTTCGCCCGCAGTGCGTCGATTTTCAGTCCCTCCGCATCCTTGACATCAATCATGAAAGGAGTGTCCAGGGGAGGTTCCACCCGTGCGGCTTTACATGCAACGGCAATTCGTGAACGGGGATAAAAGAGTTCATTTCCTTCTCTCGTCATTTCAATACCCATATCCAGAGTATAATCGGCGGCGCCAAAGGCTACAGTAAAAAGTCTTTCAGGAGATGTTTTTTCGGAAACAATCTCATATATTTCTTGTACCGCTTTCGCCGACTCTATCAGGGGGATAACGGATATAGCTCCTGCCTCGAGTCCCTTTCTCATCTCCGCCTCAAGGAGTAGACTGTTTATCTCCCGTAGATTGGAAGGACTTTCCACCTTCGGCACGATGATGCAGCGCAGTTCTTTTATAACAATCTCATCCAAGTCACCTTTCAGGAATCCAGACTCCAATGCGTTTACACGAACAATGATATTAACATTCCCATGCTGTCGAACTTTCTCCCTGACAAGCGGCCTCGTCTCTTCCTTTAATGCCAGAGGAACGGCATCTTCAAGATCAATAATAACGGCATCGGCACCTGCGTTGACAGCCTTTTCAACCCTTTCGGGCCTGTTTCCGGGGACAAACAGCAGAGTCCTTAACGTGGCATATTCATTCATATTGTGCCTCTCTCCTTAATAAAATCTTTTCGTCTTAGATTGAACCCTCTTCTTTAAACTTTTTTATTTCTTCATTCGAATGTCCCAGAAGGTCCCGATAAATAACCTCATTGGCCGACCCGTGGGGCAGACCAGGAAAACGTATTTTCCCGGGACTTCCCATCATACGGAAGGGTACATCGGGGATCTTGAGCATGATCCCCGTTGCGGGATCTTCCATCTCAATAACGGTCTTTCTCTCTTTATAATGTCCGTCCTGCGCAATCTCTGCCATATTCGGGATCGGGCCGGCCGTGATGCCTTCGCGGCGGCAAATGGCCAGAACTTCTTCCTGCGTCATGCTCAGATACCATTCCTGGATAATATCATTAAGCTGCTTACGGTTTTCCGGCTGGATACGGTCCATATTGGTCTTAAAACGCGGATCGTCGATCAGCTCATGCCGACCCATGGCCTTGGCCAGTGTCTCCCAGGGTTTTTGAGCAGAACAGGACATTGCAATCCACTTTCCGTCTTTTGTTCTGTAATTGTTTCTTGGAGCCGCACCTCTCAACTCATTTCCGATCGGTTCGGCAACTTCTCCCGTAAGGGTATAAATCAGAAACTCACCTCCCAGATATCCGAAAAGGGGTTCATACAAGGAAACATCAATCACTTGCCCTCCGGATTCTCCTCTTTTCGCCCCGACAAG
>JAFGPZ010000293.1 GCA_016935935.1 Deltaproteobacteria bacterium | reverse complement strand
TGCAAAAGGGATCCCGTTGAAAACCGTCCGGTCTTCGTGCTGTCGCTTCGTATATTTTTTCTCCCATACTGCCGGGTGAGCAATGATTGTTTTAGGCCCCGTCCGTTGTAATACTCCCCTCAAACCGCCTGTGTGGTCCACATGACTGTGACTAAGGACGATTCCACTGATTTTCGAGAGATCAAAACCAATATGGTTGGCATTCGCGAGGGCTACGTTGGTCCTGCCTGTATCAAAGAGAAAAGAGACACTTTCCGTTTCTATAAGAATGCTCTGACCCCATTCAGCGGCAAACTTCTGTATTCCAGATGTATTCTCGCAGAGTGTCGTTAACGTAACTTTTATGGTTGTTCCTTCCTTGAAAGATGTCTACCTAAGGTAGTTTTGAAGCATAATGGTGTTAAAGAGTCATAACAGAATCTTTCCCTCATCGACTAGTAGTTTCTTGTCCAGATAAACAGAGGGTTTCAATATCAGTCCGTCAAGGTGAATGTTACTTTCCACCTTGCCGCCCAGAGATTTATTGTCGCCAATTGCGAAGTGAACTGTGCCGTACAGCTTTTTATCTTCTCCAAGGTTTCCAATGAGACGCGCTCGGGGGTTTGTCCCGATGGCAAATTCGGCGATGTTGCGAGCGAATGGAATCCGTTCAAAGAGATCTTCGAGAAAACGGACTTCTTCCGTTCCACCGCTGACGGATGTCACGCTTCCCTTTTTCACTGTTAGCTTTAAGGGCTGACTCAGCCTGCCGATGCCATCCATGGAGTAGTCAAAGGCAATGACACCCTCTGTTGTTCCTTCTACCGGGCAGGTGGGTGCCTCTCCAGGGGGTAGCGTGGCGAACCCGTAGTCTTCATGGAAATAACCATCCAGAACGAAAGCCGTTCTGCCGGAAATACTGAAGGTGACATCTGTTCCGAAGGCGGAAGTAACAGAAACTTCATGGGCGGACGTTAGCTTTTGGGCTACCTGCTCCGTTCTTTCCCTTAGTTCTTGAAAATCTACAGTCATCGCTCCCTTTATCATCATGTCCTCAGTCACTCCTCGAAGGCTTATAAATCTGGCACCAGCTGCAAAAGCATCCAGTCTAGCCTGCGTGTGTGTTATGGCGTGAGTTGTCGTTCCAAAAACGACATCTGCCGCTTTCATGGCAGCGGCAATGGTTGAAGGTGGTTCGCTTCCGTGTTCGCCTGTCATGGGGACCATCGAAATAACCGTTTCAGCGCCTAAGGCCCTGCATGAAAGTGAAAAAACTTTTCCAACCACGAATGAGTCGGCATCTGCGATAACAAGCACCCGATCATTGCTTGTTACGCCGATTACCTCTCGAACCAGTCTGTCTGCAGAGTTCATTAATTCCAGTTCCCGCATTTTTATCTTCCTCCGTGACGTCGAATATAATGCAGCGATATTTATCCATATACCGTGATATAAGTCAATGTGTATTTTGGTATTTTTGGGAGGTGTTGCCAATTTATATCGACAACCTTAGGGATTTGATATAAGATGCAATTATTATATCTGATGTAAGACATAATGATATTTTATGAACTTTGATCAATTAAAGGCATTCCACAGGGTTGCACTGACCGGCAGTTTTACCAAGGCTGCAAGATTGCTTCATATTACTCAACCTGCTGTTAGCAAACAAGTTCAGTTGCTTGAATATTCCCTCGGCATCACGCTTTTTGACCGTCAGGGGAGAAAAGTCCGCCTTACCAATGAAGGTAAGACCCTTCTGTCTTACACAGACAGATTGTTTGATCTCTACGGGGAAATCCTCGCCATCTTCGAATCGGAAAAGAGCATGGAACACGGTAAGATAGCTATTGGTTCCTCAAACGTAATGGGAACATACTATCTGCCGAAAATCATCAGGCTTTACAACAATCAATATCCAGGGATTGAGATTGATTTGCGTCTGGGCAATTCCGATTATGTGATCGATAAAATCCTTGAAGGCGAGGTCGACATAGGTATTTCCGGTAAGGCAGGAGCCCATCCAAAACTCTCCAAGCAACTCATACACAAGGAACGTCTTCTTCTGATATCATCAGTCGATCACGATCTTGCCAAAAGAGAATTCATCGAGGCAGATGATCTGCTCAAAGCATCGTTTATTTGCCGCGAAAGGGGAACATCGAATCGAGCTGCCATGGATAAGTTTTTTAAAAAGAAATTCGATAAAAAGTATCCGAAGATATCTCTCGAAATTGAAAATGTTGAGGCAGTAAAACAGATTGTCCAGCACGGTTACGGTATAACGATTATACCTGAGGTAACGGTAAGGCGAGAAATAGAGTGTGGTATCTTGAAGAAATTACAATTCCCCGAATTGGATTTATCTGTTGATATCTATATGGTATACGTAAAAAACAAGGTCTTCCCGAAGGCAGTGAGGACTTTTCTGGAGATACTTGCAGGCAGTGGCATCTTTTCCAGTGCTGAAGATCTTTTGGAGAAGATTTTTACTGAATAGCCAGTACGAGGTGAGAACTCTCGACAGCAGATTACATATTCACTGCCGCCGGTGCCGTACTGATCTGTATGCATAAAATACCATTATGGCGTTCATTATGATTTATAATTTGACTTTATATACGCTATTGATCACGATAATACAAAATAAGAAATTGATCTTATCAGTTAAAATTAATTAGCCTATATATTGCGAGGTATGATAATATATATCACGCGCAATATGAAACACGTTATAAGCCAGATATAGATTGCCAGTTGGGGGGCTTATCTATGAAGGTTATCAACGTAGATGTCTTCACGGTGCGTGTCCCGTTAAAGGGGAAGTTTACAACGTCCCAGTCGTCGAGAACACACCAGGAATCGGTAGTTGTCGAGGTGTGTACCGACGAAGGCATGACCGGCCTGGGGAATGTAGATCCTTCTCCAAAATACTCAACAGAGACAACTGAAGAAATCGTTACCTGCCTGAATGGAGCGCTTATCCCGGCTGTTATAGATAAGGACCCGCGTGACATAGTCCTTCGCCTGAATGATATGGAACGAGCGGTGGTGGGGAATTATCATGCGAAAGCCACGCTGGAGATGGCTTTTCAGGACCTTACTGCCAAAGACTTGGGGATTCCGGTATGTCGACTGCTCGGGGGTCCTGTCTGTGAAAGGGTATCTATCATTCCATCGTGGATAGGTCATATATCGCCTGAAGAAGGGGCGAACAAGGCTGTAAAGTGGGTAGAGAAGGGTTACAGGACATTGAAGATAAAGGTAGGAATGGGGGTGGAAGAAGATATCGAACGTATCCGTGCCATACGGCAGGCAGTGGGACCGGAAGTGTATCTGCGTCTCGATGCAAATGAAGGATACACGCCCGAAAAGGCAATCAAGGCCATTCGAGGATTTGCACCCTATCAGATTCTATATTGTGAACAGCCGGTGCCACGGGAAGATTGGGACGGAATGGCTCGGGTGCGCAAATCGGTGGACGTCCCGATTATGGCCGATGAAGGTATCTTAACACCGAAGGATATTGTGCTTGCGGTGGAAAAGGGGGCCGCAGATATCGTTAAAGTCAAGGTGATGAAAAACGGGGGACTCTACGGAACAGGCCGAATGATCTGGCTTGCCGGTTCGCTCGGGCTAAAATGCGTATTGGGACATGGATTTACCCTTGGCATAAACTCATTAAGCGAGATTCACCTTGCCGCGGCTTTGCCCAATATCATGATGCCCATAGAAACGACGGGCATGCTCAAGGTGGAAGAGGATATCATTTTAGAACCTATTCAAGTCGATGATGGATGGATAAAGGTACCGATGAGCCCGGGATTGGGAGTTGCATTGGATCGCGAAAAGCTTTTAAGATTTCAGGTGTAGTTGTTAAAAAATATATTTGCGCTATAGATTATAACGATATGCCTGGATTTTATAGTATTCGTTTAAATACTTTTAAAAAGGAGGATGCATTATGAAAAGAATAAAAAAATTTCGCTTGTCAGTCGTGATTATCGTTTCCCTTTTTTCCACCATTTTTCTGGCCCAGGCTGTTCTCTGCGCCGATTATCCCACGAGGGCAGTTACTGTTATCTGCTGGTCGAGCCCCGGCGCACCCAATGATGTTCTTGCCCGTCAAATTGCAAAGGTTGGACAGAAGTATTTCGGCCAGTCCATGAATGTCCTTACCAAAAAAGGTGGGGGCGGTGCTGTTGCAATGGGGCACCTTCTTAAGCAGAAAAAAGACGGTTACAACCTCTTGACGACTACTTCAAGCATGCCTATCGCTATGGCTGAGGGAAAGCTTCCGTTCACACCCGACCAGTTTACTTACCTTATGCGCATCCAGCAGGAACCCTTCTTGATAGCAGTTCTTACTGAAAGCCCCTTCAACGATCTGAACGATATGATGGATTACGCAAAGAAAAATCCCGGCAAGCTTTCTATTGGAGGTTTTGGAACTGCGTCGGCACATTTCCTGGCCTTTAAAAGGCTCGCTTTGAAGGCAGGAAATCCCAATATCCGCTGGATTGCCTATGAAGGAGGAGCAGATGCCGCCGTTGCCTGCCTGGGAGGCCACACAAATGCCGTGCACACAAACTATGTTGTCATCGGGGAACATGTCAAGGCAGGAAAGATGAAAATCCTTGGCGTATCCTCAGAGGAACGAGTTTCATTTCTTCCCAATGTCAAGACCTATACGGAGCAGGGGTATTCGACAGCCCCTGCCCACTGGAGAGGACTGATGGGCCCTGCCGGCATGCCGGAAGATGTAGTGAAGAAGATCAGGGGTTTCATGGAACAAACAGTTGCGGATCCGGAGTTCAAAGCCTTTATGAAGAACGCCGGTGCCGAGTTCGCAATAATGGAAAGCCAGGAAAAATTTCAGTCATGGGTCACAAATGAGGTCAAGGAAAATCACGAGTTAATGAAGAGTCTGGGTTTATTAGGAAAGAAAGAGAAGAAATAGCAAGTCTAAGGATGGAGTGAACCACGAGGCTTCGTGGTTCACTCCTTTTCAAGGAGGAAGAAAGTTGAAGAAGGCAGATCTCGTAATTTCCTCTCTATTAATGGCAGTCAGTATCTATATTTTCTACGAAACGTCATCATATCCGGAGCCTCTTATAGAAGGCGCTCCGGGAGCATCCCTTTTCCCAAATGTTCTAGCATTATGTCTCGTCATCTTATCTGTAATTCTCTTTATCAATGGTTTTCTGCACAAAAAAGTAATCGAAGAAACGACTAACTGGAAAATGGTCGGAAAGGTTGGCATTGACCTTGTTCTGATCATCATATTTCTGATCTTCTTGGACATATGGGATGTCTTCATTATGATGCCCCTTTTGCTGGGCGCTACGATGATTATTATGGGGGAAAAAAGCATAAAGGCTATTATCGCCGTGCCTCTCATTTTTGATCTCTTCGTGTATGCTGTGTTTTACAAGATGTTTAACGTCATGCTTCCGACAATCTATTTTTAAAGACATGCTTGCCGGGGATTGAATACAATAAGGAGTATTGTAAATGGTAGAACATCTGATGCTAGGACTTCACATGGCAATTACTCCCACCAATCTTTTGCTTATTGCTTTTGGTGTTGCCTTGGGAGTTTTTGTCGGGGCCATGCCCGGGCTCAGTTCAACAACAGGATTGGCGATCGTATTACCCTTCACGTTTATAATGAGTCCAATTCCCGCTTTTTTGATGATGATTTCTCTCTATATGGCCGCAGAATATGGCGGATCCATCACAGCAATTGCCATCGGTGTTCCGGGGACTCCTCCTGCCGTTCCAACGACCTTTGACGGATACCCTCTAACGAAAAAGGGACAATCAGGCAAGGCCCTGGGTGTTTCAATCGTCTCTTCGACCTTGGGCGGTATTTTCGGCACTGTTATCTTAGTGATAGCCTGCGGACCCATTTCAACATTTGCGCTTAGATTCGGACCGGCGGAGTATTTCGCGCTGGGCGTCTTCGGTCTTTCCATAGTGGGGAATCTAGTTGAAGGAAGCGTTCTGAAGGGATTTATCAGTGTGATTATCGGACTGCTCTGTTGTGTTGTAGGCGTAGACATCCTGAGCGGGTATCCTAGGTTCACTTTTGGTACAATCGGTCTTCTCGACGGCATCCATCTCGTTCCGGCCCTGATCGGATTCTTTGCCATTTCAGAGGTTTTCAAGCTTATAGAAGAATCGGGAGTTATCCAGAGGGTGGAGGCAGAGATCTCCGGCAAACTCCCCACTCTGAAGGAGCTCAAGGGTCTTACAGTGAACCTCCTTCGTTCGTCGGCCATTGGGGCTATTGTGGGTTCCGTTCCTGGCGCTGGGGCAACTATCGCCTCCCTGATCGCCTATAATGAAGCTAAACGGGCTTCAAAAACTCCCGAAAAATTTGGGACAGGTGTAATAGAGGGAGTTTGTGCCCCCGAGGCGGCAAACAATGCCTCTGTGGGTGGCGCCATGATCCCCCTCATCACCTTGGGAATTCCCGGGTCGGGCAGCACAGCCATTCTCCTTGGAGGATTTATGCTGCACGGCATGAACCCGGGACCTCTTCTCATGACAGACTCCCCGGAGTTAATTTATACCATTTATGTGGGATTTTTTATTGCTGAGTTTTTCATGCTGGCTATAGGCTTGTTTGGCATTCCTCTCTGGGTCAGGCTTATTTCACTACGCAGCAGCACGCTGACGCCGCTTATTCTCGGCGTTTCACTTATCGGCTCTTACGCGTTAGGGAACAGCACTTTTGATGTGATTATGGCTGTTTTCTTCGGGGCTCTGGGATACATAATGAGACGCTTTGGATTTCCTCTTGCACCTGCCGTGCTGGCTATTGTTCTGGGATTCATCATAGAGGCCAACTATCGGAGAGCCCTGTCCATAACAGGTGGAGATCATATGATATTTCTGACTAATCCAATCAGTTTGGTTCTATTGTTGTTGGCGCTTGCCACTTTTGTCATTCCCGCTGTTAGATCGTACAGAAGAAAAAGACGAAAAACTTTGCAGAGAACTCCATAACTGGTCACTAATTTCCGTTTAAGCTTTTGCATATGAGTTTTTTTGGTCAGGTTCTTTGATGTTATCGACATTATCATTACGCGCAGGAGGATTATCCGGTTGACTATGGAAGCCTAAATGAATTCTTGTTCATTGTGATAAGTTCAAGATTGCTTCACATAATCGAAGGGTCAATCCGATCCATACTGTGAGGAAATGTATCATATGAAAATCAATAACAAATGTACTGGTTGTGGTGACTGTATTATTTATTGCCCACAAAACGCTATTTCAATAAATGTCAATAAGGCTGCAATAAATCGTGATGTCTGCGTTGAATGTGGAGTTTGTCTTGATATAAATATTTGTGAATTTTTCGCTATTGAAGAGGAATATGATGAAATAGCCCGGATTAAAAGGCTATTTGGCCGACTCGTCGAATACATGCCTGGCGAGAAAGACCAAGATAATGCAGGCCGGAGAGGTGGACATTATGAAGTTAAAACGAACGATGTTACTGATACTCTTCCCGATGATGAAGTGATAGTGCGTTTAGAGTTAAATAGACCATTTGGTGGATTAAAAATAAGCGAATTGGAAAATTTCCGGGAATATCTGAACAAAAAATGGGATGTTCGGATTAGCAAGCGACATCAAGAATTGTTATGTAATAACCTTACACCTCAAATCCTTGGCACGAATATATTAACTGCTATGTTGGAAATTTCAACAATTCCTGAGAAAGCTCCCGAGTTAACTAGGGAAATTGCTAATTACATTGCAAAAAATACACTTCGTTGTTCTATCAGCCTTGCTGGCAGTTATAAAATCTATGATAGGCTTTACAATATTCTGCAAAATGATGGTTTATTTATCAATAAAAATGTAAAATTTAACTTAGGATTCGGGTTAAGCTAATGACCCATACGCTTTTTAGAAGTTCCCCCAAAGACTTTGAAGATTTCGTACTTTTTGTTTTTGCCGTAACCGGCATCAATAACGTAAAAATAAAAGAAAAAATGTTGGAGGTAATAGAATTAGCTAAGAAATATAATCCGGTTACCTTTGGTATATCAGAAATAGGAAGTACAATGCAGTGCAGCAAAGAAGAGCTAATTGGCAAGATAAATGAAGATTGCAGAAAAATGCATCTTGTATTCTCCTCTGAAAATGATGTCTATAACGTTATAAAATTATTAAAAGCAAGAAAGTTAGGTTTGTCAGTTAGTTTGTTGGCACCTCATCAAAAAATAAAAAAAATAGTTACGGAGCTGGAAATAATGCCCAATGCTTTCAACTTTGACCTGGGTGTCCATGGAAACAGAAAAGTCGAAGGTACAATAGAACAAGTAGTTTCATTATGCGGGCATATGCGGATATCACCTCGTTTGGTACAAAACCTCATAGAAAGGGTGCGTTCCAATCAAATGGAGCCTAAGCAGGCAGCGTGCAAAGTTGGAAGGGTGTGTAGGTGCGGCAGTTTTAACGTTAACTTGGCGGCTAAGTTACTAGAAAAAGGATGACTTGATTTCTGAGATGGAAAAAACAGGCAGTAGAATATTTACCATTCATTCACAATTTTTAACACCCCACACCGGATTTAAAGTCTCTTATGGAATAGGCATATCATGTTATAGCTTTCGAAGATAGACAAACGAAAAGCCTTCGGGGCAACCGGCGGGGTACCTTAATTTAGACATGGAGGAATACGAAGATGACATCAAAAATACCGGAAACAATGCAGGTCATCGAGATCAGAGAACCAGGTGGTCCCGAAGTCCTTTCAATCGGAAAGAGGTCCGTACCGCAACCGAAACCTCAGGAAGTCTTGATTGAGGTTGCAGCTGCCGGAGTGAACGGTCCTGATGTAGTGCAACGAAAGGGGTTATATCCGCCGCCTAAGGGGGCATCCGATCTTCTCGGCGTTGAGATTTCCGGCACCATTGTGGCGATTGGTGACGGTGTCAAAGGCTGGTCTCTCGGAGACGAGGTTTGCGCGCTTAGCAATGGAGGTGGTTATGCTGAATATTGTTCTGTTTTGGCGCCTCATTGCATTTCTGTGCCAAGGGGATTGACGATGATTGAAGCGGCGGGCATCCCCGAGTCATTCTTTACTGTATGGAGTAATGTTTTTATGGGAGTTGGCCTGAAAGCCGGAGAGGTCTTTCTCGTTCATGGTGGTGCCGGTGGTATTGGGACAACGTCGATTCAGCTTGCCAAGGCCTTCGGTGCACGTGTTTTTGCAACGGACAGCCCTGCGGCACGGTGCGAGGCATGCAGGAAATTCGGCGCTGACAGGGTTATTGACTACATGGAGGAGGACTTTGTAGATATTGTCAGGAATGAAGCGAAGGGCGCCAACGTAATACTTGATATTGTAGGTGGTGAATACATTGAACGCAATATCAAGGCCGCGGCGCCTGATGGTCGTATACTGCAGTTGGCCTTCAATCTTGGATCGAAAGTTGAGATTAATCTAATGCCGATCATGTTGAAAAGGCTGGTTTATACTGGTTCTACACTCCGCAGTCGCCCTGATTCCTTCAAGGAAGAAATTGCCAGACAATTGAAGGAGAAGGTGTGGCCGAAGATTGAGGCAGGGGAGTTAAAGCCGAGGATTGACAGAACCTTTCAGCTTTCAGAGGCTGCTGAGGCACATCGCCTCATGGAGAGCGCCGGGCATGTGGGAAAGATAATTCTCATCCCCTGAATGGATCGGATAATAGAGAAACAATTAGAACATATTATGAAAGGAGAAACACATGAATGAAGTAAACATGGATGAAATAAACAGACAGATAGACGCATGGGTAGAAGAAACCTATAAAATGACAGGCAAAGAGGCGCGGGAGCGGGAGACATGGAACCACGATGTGACCCCCGATACCATAAAGCATTTCTGCTATGGCACCGATGACGACAATCCCCTTTATCTTGATCCCGAGTATGCTGCAAAAACAAAATATGGCAAGCTTATAGCCCCGCCGGGGTACCTCATGTCCGTTCTCTATCCCATACTTCACGGAAAACCCATGGTGGCACCCCTTGCCTCTCTCATCGGTGGAGTGGCCTACGAATGGTTCAGACCTATCTATGTTGGTGACAGGCTCCATGCCATCTCAAAACAGGACAATTTTTTTGAGAAAAAAAACAAACAGGGCCGTCGTCTAAACTTTGTTATTTCAGGGGTCGACTACCTGGATGAAAAAGATGAACTGGTGGGAAGGGCTATAGGTACTATGATCATGGCGACACAGGTAGGAAGGACCGTTATGTTTGAACGTCCCATCCATCGTCTTTCTGACGAGGAGCTTGCAGAGCTGGAAAAGACATTCAAGGCAGAAAAGCGTACCGGTGCAGAGACGATATATTTCGAAGATGTCGAGGCGGGAGAAAAAATTCCATCAATAACGCGCGGTCCACTCACCATTGGCGATATGGTGGCCTGGAATGCCGCCATTGGACCCTCATACAAGGCCGGACGCTGGGGATTCCTGGACACGCTGAAGGCACCACACTCGGTAGCCGTTAATCCTGCATTGAACTTCCCGGTGAAATATTCGCAGCAGCATGAGGATTTCAACCTTGCTGCTGGTAGAGGTATGCCGGGACCCTTTGACAATGGTGTTATGCGATGTGGCTGGGTGGCACCCCTGATTACAAACTGGATGGGCGATAACGCCTTTATGAAAAAACTTGATGTTAAAGTAGCGGCACCTGGTATCTATGGAGATGTTGTCGTCTATGAGGGAACGATTGCCGAAAAGAATGAAGAAAAAGGTACAGTTAAGATAACCATTACCGGTACTAACCAGACAGGACAGGTTGCTACGAATGGCTCTGCTCTTGTTGAGCTGCCTCGCAAATAAGCATCCTTTAGCAGGGGGAGTAAGATGGGCCTCGTTCGACCAGATTCGTATTGAGTTGCAATGAGGCCCTCTTCAATGGCGATCACAATGCGACATAGAACTTCATGAAGTATATTTGTATGGAGGAAGATCAAGAATGGTTTCACAACAAACAGAGGGTTTAATATCCGACCTTAAGGTGCTTGAACTCGGGCACATTGTAGCGGGGCCTACGGCCAGTCTTCTCTTAGCTCAAATGGGCGCCGATGTGATAAAGGTAGAGCGACCGGGTATTGGCGATCAGGCCCGGTTCAGCCGGGGGAATCAGGGTTATTTCCTGGCCTTCAACACGAATAAGCGCAGTATCACTATCGACATGAAAACTACCAAGGGTAAAGATGCGTTTATACGGCTCTTAAAAAAATCGGATATCATCATAGACAATTATGGTCCCGGCGTCTTGGAACGCATGGGTTTTGGTTTTAACGAGATGTCTGAGATCAATCCCCGGATCATCCACTGCAGCATCAAAGGCTTTCTCCCGGGACCCTATGAAGAGCGGACTCTTCTTGATGAACCCGCACAGATTATGGGTGGTCTTGCATACATGACTGGACCTCCCGGAATGCCTCTTCGTGCCGGAGCTTCGCTTATCGACATGGCCGGTGCGATGTTTGGAGTTATCGGCATCTTGTCGGCGCTTCATGAGAGAGAAAAAACAGGCCGCGGGCGGCAGGTGAGTGTTGGCCTTTTCGAGACTGTTGTATTCCTCGTCTCACAGCATATTGCCAAGGCGGGCATTTCGGGAGAAGTTCCTCCGCCCATGCCGGAACGCGGGGCCGGCAAGGATTTGGGATGGGGAATATACCGAATCTTTGACACAAAGGATGGACGGCAGGTTTTCATAGGCGTCACCGCTGACAATCATTGGGAGAGATTTTGCAGAGAGTTCGAAATCAATGATCTGTGGCAGGATGAAACCCTGCGAACGAATGCGGGGCGGAGGGAAGACTATTCTCGTCTTAATCAGCGTACCGAAGAGATCGTTAAAAAACTTGACTTTCAGGATGTCATTGAACGACTGGAACGGGCCAACATCCCACATGCTCCGGTCAATACCCCCATGGATCTCTTTCAGAACCCTCACCTTAAGGGGAGGCAGCATTTCTCTAAAGCGACGGCTCCCGATGGGACCTCGTCTCTATTGCCCAAACTACCCTTTATTGTGGATGGATGGGAGGGAGTGATGCGAAAAGATCCCCCGAAATTGGGCGAGCATACAGCTCAGATTCTTGCCGAGCTGGGATATTCGACGAAGGAGATAGAACAACTCATACCTGAAAACAATTTGGGTATCTGACTTTGTCTTTTATCCAGAGAGTGCGAGAAAAGTGATGTGCCAAGTGGCACGCCCCGACCCCAGTGAAGGACCTGCCCGGAGATGCAAGTGAAAGGATCTTTTCCGCAGGCTGCCCAATGACAAGAAGGAGGCGTAATAGTGTCAGAATACCGCATCGGGATTTTAATGGGTGACGACATAGGTCTGGAGATCGTGCCCGCTGCTGTGAAGGTTCTCAAGGATGCTGTTAAAAAATATAGAGAAATAGTAATAGACTGGTGCGAACTGCCCATTGGACATCTCTCTTACATAGATTCGGGGGAAACGTTGCCTCGGGAAACATTGGAGCGCCTTAGTGCTTTAGATGGCTGGATCCTGGGTCCCATTGGGCATGCTGCCTATCCTAAGGACGATGAGAAGGCGATTAATCCCCATCCCGTCATACGGCGTCAATTCGATCTGGTTAGTAACATACGCCCCGCAAAATCTTATCCCGCTATTCCCTCACTGCATAAAAATGTCGATATGGTAATAATACGGGAAAACAATGAGGGGTTTCCGCCTGACCGGAATATGTACAAAGGGATGGCAGATTTCATGCCGACACCCGATATCGCCCTGTCGGTGAGGGTAATAACGAAAAGAAATTCGGAATTTGTTGCTCGAACGGCTTTTGAACTTGCACGTCGTCGCAAAGGGCAGAGAAAGGTTACAGCAGTACATAAAAATACGGTCCATAAGCTATGCTGTGGTCTCTTTTTCGATACATGCCGTGAGGTAGCCGCCGACTATCCCGATATCACTTTTGAGTCGATTTTCGTCGATACCTTTGCGATGCATCTTGCAATGAAACCGCAGGTTTTTGATGTTGTTGTAACCACAAGTCTCTTTGGAGACATTCTATCTGATGAAGCGGCGGGACTTGTAGGTGGTCTGGGTATGGCTCCTGGTCTTTCCGCAGGGCCTGAATATGCGATGGCGCAGGCTACCCACGGTTCGGCACCTGATATTGCCGGTCGGCATGTGGCAAATCCCTACTCAATGGTTGTGTCGGCACAGATGCTTCTGGCCTGGCTTGGTGAAAGGAAGGGGGATGATGCCGCGTTGCAGGCTGCCCAGGATATCGAGGAGGGTGTTGATGAAGTTATCAATGAAGGGGTAGTAAAAACACCTGATCTGGGTGGCGAAGCAACAACGGAAGAGATGTGTGATGCCATATGTCATAAGATTGTTGACATGCAACGAAGGATTCAAAAATGATTTGACGAGAAAATGATTATGTGCATCATTGAGTCCTTAATGCATTCTGTGAAAGAAAAGAAATTTTTGTCTGAGGAGTTATGCCGTGGATATGGAAAAGGCGATACTGCAATACCGTGATATTAAGAAGAAGGCATCGCTGGGGGGCGGTCAGGGAAAGATCGATAAGCTGAAAGATAAAGGATACCTGACGGCTGAGGAAAGGATTTCTTTTCTGGTAGATTCAGGTACTTTCGTGGAATTTGGAACTTTTGCAGAACACCAGCCTGCTGAATTCGGGCCGAACCCGCCATACATTCCGCGCGATGGCGTCATAACCGGGTTTGCCCAGGTGAATGGTCGTGCTGTGGGGCTCTATGCCCATGACAAGACAGTTCAAGGGGGATCTCTCGGTAACGTTCATGCCATGAAGATCGTCAATATTATTGATGGATGTCGGGAGATGAAAATCCCCCTTATTGCCCTTCAGGATTCTGTTGGTGCACGCATACAGGAGGGAAATAAACGCATAGGATTCGATGGAGTTTTCTATGCCTGCACGCAAGCCTCAGGTATAATCCCACTCATTTCAGCTATATTCGGCAGATGTGCTGGAGGTGTGGCATACAGTTCGGCACTGATGGATTTTGTCCTCATGATCCGTGGGCAGAGCCAACTTTTCATAACTGGACCGAAAGTCATAAAGGCCGTAACAAATGAAGATGTTTCCTTTGAAGAACTCGGTGGCGCTGACGTTCATTCCAAAAAGAGTGGTGTTTGCGACATTGTTGTGGGGACCGAAGAGGAGATGATCAAAGGGATAAAGGAATTACTTTCCCTGTTGCCTGATAGTAATATGTCGCATCCTCAACGAGTCACGCCATCTGATGATCCTGACCGTCAGGATGAGGGACTGCTCTCTATTATTCCGCGGGAAGACAGAAAGTATTACAACATGCTGCATCTCATTAAAAAAGTTGTCGATGACGGTTACTTTTTTGAAATCAAGAAAAATTATGCGAAAAATATTATAACTGGATTCGGCAGAATGGATGGATGGCCTGTCGGAATCATAGCCAATCAACCCGCCTATCTGGCAGGCGCCCTTGATATCAATGCCTCAGACAAGGGTTCACGATTTATACGGTTCTGTGATGCCTTCAATATCCCGGTTATTACCTTTGTCGATATTCCTGGCTATCTGCCTGGAATTCACCAGGAACATCTGGGAATCATCCGTCATGGCGCCAAGATGCTCTATGCCTATGCCGAGGCTTCGGTTCCAAAGATTACAGTCATCATTCGCAAAGATTACGGGGGGGGCAAACAGGCAATGTGCAGCAAGCCAATGGGCACGGATCTGGTGATTGCATGGCCCTCTGCGGAACTCGCCGTCATGGGCGCCGAGGGGGCAGTTGATGTAATATATGGAAGAGAGATAGCGAAGGCTGAAAACTCCGGGGACATTCGTGACAGGCTCATTGATGAGTATAAAAATGTCTTTGGTGGTCCCTATGAAGCGGCCCGCAAGATGTACATAGACGACATCATAGAACCGCAGGAAACAAGGCCTAAAATCATAAATGCCCTGAAAATTCTCAGGAATAAAAAGCCGTCGAAAATGGATAAGAAGCACGGGAATATTCCCCTTTAGGTAACCTTTCAAGGCTGATTGTTTCTAAAACCATGCTGTCTCAGGAAAATATTTCAAAGTGGTATTGGATGAATAATCAGACTTTCATCAGGACTTTGTTAGACAGAGGACAAAGGTAGCGTAAAGTACCGGTTTATTTGCATTATATTTGAGGAGGATTTTATATGAGTGCGCCACTGGAAGGAATTGTTGTACTCGATCTAACCCATGTGCTGGCCGGTCCCTATGGCACACAGATCCTGGGAGACCTTGGTGCGGAGGTCATAAAAATTGAACGCCCCGGGGTGGGAGATCAGACAAGGCGTATACCGCCCCATTTTGTCGGTTCAGGACAGCAGAGCGCTTACTTTCTTGCCATCAACAGAAATAAAAAGAGCCTGACCCTGGATTTGAAATCACCCGAAGGAAAGGCGATTTTTTTCCGCTTGGTCGAAAAGGCTGATGTGGTTGTTAACAACTTTACACCCGGTACGATGGAAAAGCTGGGACTCGGTTTCGACGATCTGAAGAAGATCAACAGTGGAATAGTCTGGGCATCCATCACTGGTTATGGCCAGAACGGTCCTTACCGAGATCGACCGGCCTATGATATTATCATTCAGGCTTTGGGTGGAGTTATGAGCTATACTGGTGAACCAGGAGGTCCTCCTGTCAGAACGGGCATTCCAATAGGCGATCTCGGTGCATCGGCCTTTGCCGTCATTGGCATCCTTTCTGCTCTCTGGAAAAGGCAGGAAACGGGGGAGGGAAGTATTGTCGATATCTCAATGCTCGATGTCCTGACCGGACTCCATACCTACAGGGCAAAGTACTACCTTGTAGCCGGTGAAGTTCCTCAACCGGTGGGTACAGGTCATGTAAGCCATGTGCCGCTCAGAGCCTACAAAACGAAAGACTCTGGCATTGTTATCGAAGCCTTCATGGATCACTTTTTTAAAAATCTGTGTAGTGCGCTGGATTTGAAAGATCTTCCCAATGACCCTCGGTTCAACAGCAGACCCAAAAGGCTTGAGAACAAAGTTATACTGGACAATCTGATAGAAGAGGCATTCCAGAAAAAAACTACGGCAGAATGGTGCGAAATCTTCGATAGACCGGAAACAGAGGTTCCCGCAGGTCCCATAAATACATTGGACAAGACTCTTGCCGATCCACAGTTGCAAGCGAGAGACATGGTCATAGAGATAGATGCTCCTCACACCGGAAAGTTGAAAGACGTGGGAAATCCAATCAAGATTTCCTCGATGAATAAGCAGAAATACAATCCACCTCCAATGTTGGGAGAACATTCAGCGCTTGTACTGAAAGGAAAACTTGGCATGACCGACGAGGAAATTGAAGCACTGAAGGCAAAGAAGATTATCTGAAAAGCGTCATGTCTGTGTCTCTGTACAAGGGCTCTTGGCTTTTCCTGTGAACCTTCATATCAACTCTGGAAGCAGATAAAGAGATATTTGTAATACAGACAGGAATAAGAGCAAATCTGCAAATATCAGGGACTTCCGAACGCTACGTGTGCTTTGTCAAGGAAGAGTAATTTGTGTTCCCGCATTATTCAGGAAAAATCTATCTCCCAGTGCCTGTGCGACGCGCATGGATGCATAGAAGCCGTTGCAGTGAGAGATTCCCACCTTCTTTACGTCAAGATCTATTAACTCATTAATTGTTCGTTCCACTCTTTCATCGGAGGCAGGGAAGAGGTGTGTTCCTCCGATAATGGCATAGATACGTTCTTCTCCCGTTATCCTCTGTGCATGATGAATAGTATTTATGGTTCCACGATGAGCGCATCCCAGTACGACGACAAGTCCTTCATCTGTTCTCACCACAATGGATAAATCATCTCTGAAAATGTCCGGAATGAATTTATTTCCTTCCTTTACCAACAGGGATGGTTCAATTGTTTCATAGTCAACAGTCATGTCGATCTCACCGGTAGTCGTAATCCGGTCGGAGAGGGCAAAGGGTTGTGATGTAAGGACGAACGAGCCGCCCAATGACTCAAGTTCTTCACGGGCAAAGGGTATGCCGCAGTAAGCCTCCTTTGCTTCATAGGGTCGTTTTGTGTATTTGTTCTCCCATACTGCCGGATGTGCAACGATCTCCATATCCCCCGTCCGATTTAAAACTTCTCGCAACCCGCCTGTATGGTCGTGGTGTCCGTGGCTCAGCACGATTCTGTCTATTTTTCGGAGATCAATGCCCATTTTGTCTGCATTTGAAAGGGCAACGGAACTTCTTCCCGTGTCAAATAGGACAGTGGTATCCTCTGTTTCAATGAGAATACTGAGACCCCATTCGGCGGCGAATCCCGGTTTGCCTGCCGTATTTTCACATAGTGTGGTAAGTTTAAATTTCATTTATATTCCTTCCTTGCATGTGTATAATTATTCAAGCTTCCTGTGATGCCTTGGGTGGAACTTTAAATGGTAAGAAAATATTTTACTTCGCTCGTCAATCTCACTCAAGTAGCGGCTACCTGGCATCCGCCCGGTTCAAGATGTCACCAAAGTGCAGCCACCCCCTTGTCGAAGTGGCTGCACCTCCAAAGCAAAAAGACAACTCAGATTAACCCGCTACGGCCCATGCCGGCATTAAGTGCGGTGAGACGCCGAAGGCAGGCCCCATAAAGATGAGAGTTCCGACGACAGCTATCAATATAGCGACAATGGAACAGATGAGCCCCACCTTTACTATGTCGACCATACTGATGTACCCAGATCCGAAACAAATCGCATTCGGCGTTGTCGATACCGGCAGCGCGTAAGCGCACTGTGAGGCCAAACAACCGAGGATCATCAAAAAGCGTGGATCGAAGGAAGTTGCCAGCGCCATAGTACCCAGAATAGGCATGAAGACAGTTGCTGTCGCTGTGTTGGTAGCCACTGTGGAGACTCCCGCGATAACAACTGTCACGGCGATCATGAGCCAGAAGAGTGGCCAGTTAGCCAACCCCGCCAGGTGAACTCCTATCCACGTTGCTGCCCCTGTTGAGCTAACGGCTGCCGCCAGAGAAAAACCTCCACCAAAAAGTAGTACGATTCCCCAGGGAATCTTTACCGCCCAATCCCAGGTGAGGGCAAACTCGTTTTTTTCAAGACTGATTGGAACGCAAAAGAGCAAAATAGCCATGAAAACAGCGACTGTTGAGTCATGTATCCAGGGAAAGAGCGTTGACAGTCCGTATATCGTTACGTCACCGATTTGTTTTTCCGCTCTGAATATCCAGGCAAGGGCCGTAATGAGCAATATGATACCTACCGCCATCTCACCTCTGCTCCAGGGACCCAGCTTTTTTCTCTCTTCTTTAATTAATTGACTGCCTCCGGGAACTTCCTTAATCTCCGGGCGTTTCAAGACATATACCAGAAGTGCCCAGAGTACTATGGTGGTAATCCAGCACAGGGGAAGACCGAAGACGAGCCACCGTGCAAAATCCACTTTTGGCGCATCGGGGAAGAGCATTGCCAGTTGCCCGGCATATATTATATTGGGTGGTGTTCCGATGAGTGTTCCCATACCACCGCTGTTACAGGCAAAGGCGATACCGAGCATTAAAGAACTGCCGAAAACGTAGACTCCCGGGGTAAAGTTTACCGATGCAAGTTCGCCCTTCTCCTGCAATCGTTTGCCGACTTCCGCCGTATGCAGGATAATTGCCAGAGCCATGGGCATCATCATCATTGCCGTTGCCGTGTTTGAGATGAACATGGAAAGAAAGGCGGATGCAACCATGAAGCCTAAAATGATCCTCCGGGGACTCGCTCCTATCTTATCAACGATAAAGAGTGCTACCCTTCGATGGAAGTTCCATTTGAGCATTGCTTCGGCAATGAAAAATGCGGCGATGAACAAGATGATAATTGGATTGGCATAGGGTGTGCTCGACTGGCTCGCATTGGCCACTCCAGCCAGAGGGAAGATGGCTGCCGGAAGCAGGGCAGTTACGCCCCAGGGGACTGACTCACAGATCCACCAGATTATCATAATAAGCATGACAGCAAGGCAGTTCTTCATGCTATTGGCCTTTTTCGTAACTGCCTTAAATGTTTCTGGGTATTTCTGCTTGGCCCAAGTCATGAAGGCTGCTGGATCAGGGATATCGCTTATTTTGCCCTTTTTGTTGAGGACCAGAACATCTGCCTGAGCCCCCGCCTGGAGGACCGCAGGAGTTCCCTTTTTTAACAATATTTCTCCTGCCACACCATACATACTGTCAGAGGCAGGCATTGCTAATACAATGACCATTACAACGACACCGCCTATGAGACCGATCATGTTTCGCAACTTGTATGGCTGCGTAACGCCACCACCACCGGTGCCCACCTTTGACTCACTGTTTCCCTTCTTTACTTCTTCTTCCTTGGAGTTTCCAGATACCGAATTTTGGTCTGAAGCGGAACGACGCATAATTAGTTCCTTTGCCCTGTAATGCAATCTCCATTGCCAGTCCCAGAAGCGCACTACACCTCCCACTAAAACACTCATTATTCCACCTCCTCTGATTATTTTATAGAACCACCGCCTGACAGTGCAATAAACATGCCGGACCAAATTATTCTTTTTAATGGAAGATCTTATGAAGATGAAGGCGACGAGACGCGGGAATAAAGGGCGCAATTACGCGATATTTTTTGTATTGAAAATCGCATAAGGCGCACAAATGCTACTTATAATTGGGCAGATTTCATAAGCATAATAACCGGGTGTTTCCCTATTTATCCTGACCTGTCATGTTTCCTTTATTGTGTGCCTTACTCGGTGCCGCCAGCCAAATAAACAAACAGGCCAGTATCGTCATAAATATTGAGAAGCAGAAGGCTAACTGGTAGCTATGTGTCTGGTCATAAATAAAACCGGGGAACCATGCTCCCAGCGCCCCTCCGATTCCGAGGACTCCTTCCATTATGCCGTATATCAGACCGAAGGATCTTCCATGGAAAAGATCGGCTGCGCTAGACACGAATATGGGCGCATTCACCCCCCAACCGATGCCGAAGAGAATGGCGAAGGAGCAGACTAACTGATTGTTAACT
>JAFGPZ010000292.1 GCA_016935935.1 Deltaproteobacteria bacterium | reverse complement strand
TAAGAGGGGCGCGTCTTTTGTTTGCGCGCTTGTTCTTTATCGGCCGGACGGAACTTATGAGTCGTTTGAGGGGAGATGGAGCGGATCGATCAGCTATGAACCGGCAGGGACAGCCGGATTTGGCTATGATCCGGTATTCGTGGTGGCTGAATGCGGTTTGACCGTCGCCCAGCTTTCCGCGGAAATGAAAAACTCAATGAGCCACAGGGCTAAGGCCCTGAATAAGCTTAAAATAAGTCTGGAAAAACGGGTTAAGGCCTGAAGTCCCGGTCAGACCCTCAATACCGTCGGGGTGTGGCGCAGCCTGGAAGCGCGCCTGCTTTGGGAGCAGGATGTCGCAGGTTCAAATCCTGCCACCCCGACCAGTAATTATTAAGGTGCCGTGCCTCGCGGCACCTTTTTTTGTCTGCTGTAATGAATCAGCTGTAATGAATCAAAGGCAGATCTGACTCCTCCATTGTTTCATTTCAGGTCCGTGCCTTCCAAATCCACGAATGATTTAAGCCCGAAGAGAGGACGGGCCTTTTTTATGGCCGATATGACGGCTCTCTCCATTACCCTTGCCGACAGCAGGCCAAGAACACTCAAATCCGCCTCGACGTGTCCTGTTGCCATGGTGAATATGGTGTCACCGTCGAACATGGAATGTGCGGGCCGCATGGTTCTCGCGTAGCCGTTTTGCGCCATGGAGGCCAGTTTAGCGGCCTGAGTTTTGGTTAAAACGGCGTTAGTGGCGATGATTCCGATAGTTGTGTTGCCGGCGAAAAGGTTTTTCTTGTCGGCGTAAGATTGAATCATGACAGCCTCCGTGTCGGCCAGCCCCGTCAGACCTTCATTTAAAAGGCCTGCCAGCCGGTTTCCGGTTTCGGGATCGATCACATCGGCGAGGCAGTTTACCGCAACGAGCGCGCCGATTTTCAACGCGCCCACCTGGATGGAATGACAGCCGAGACCGCTTTTCATGGCCTGTTCCATACCCAGTATTTTACCCACCGTCGCGCCGGTACCGGCACCCACGTTACCCTCCGCGCAGCCCGCGTTCGTGGCATTCCGGCATGCCTGATAGCCCATTTCCTTGTCCGGTCTTATTCTGTGATCGCCAATAACCAGATCAAACAGAACCGCCCCGCACACGGAACCCTGGTTACCCCGACATCGAAACCAATATTTTTCTCTTCCAGGTACTGCATTACGCCGGAAGCCGTGTCTAAACCGAACGCGCTGCCCCCCGCCAACACGATCGCGTGTATCTTTTCCACCAGGTTGGTGGGATTGAGCAGGTCGCTTTCATGAGTTCCGGGAGCACCGCCCCTGACATCGATTCCAGCCGTCGCTCCTTTTTCACAGATGACTACGGTACAACCCGTGCCCGCGTCTAAATTCTGAGCGTGTCCTACTTTGATGTCCTCGATATCGGTGAAGTCTATTTGTCGCATAGAAATAGTCCTTTCTTTGGTTTTAATTGATGGGGAAACGTTATCCTGCCGCGCGATAAGTCGCTATTGGACGAATTTCAGGCAGTTCATTGAAAGGTTAAAAGTGGGCTTAACTCGTTCACCCTTTTTTTGTCAATCAAAAATTAACGATCCGCGTTACAGGCTTGGTTTACCGCGTCCCGTGCGCGCGGCGGTTCGGTAAGTTTTCCACTTCTCTTAGAAAATTCCTTTGCAGCCTGAGGAGTTCCAGCGGCCTGTCCACGGGGGTCATGTGGGCGCTTTCCTGTATGATATGATACTGAGGATTATTGGCAAATCCGGACTGCCATTCAGTATAGGCGGGTGTGCACAAATCGTTGTCTCCGCAGGTCATAAGAACGGGGACATCCAGCCTGGACAGTTGAGAGGTTACGTTTACCGTCCTTAGATTTCCCGGCACATTCAACTCCGAACCGCTTGCAACCATAATATCGTGGATTACGGCATTCCGTTCGGCAATCAATTTTTTCATCGCCTCAGGTAATGGCCAGGTGTGTGTTACATGTTTCTTGATGAACTCCATGCAAGCTTCGTCGTAGTCGCTCTTTTTCCCCTTTCCCCTCAACTCAAAATCATCGATGATCTGCCCGGCTCTTCCATTCAAGCAGCTCAAGCCCTGCTTAAGTTTTGGGGCAACATGATTAATGTAATAGGGAAAACTCAGTACCGGGCTATGGAGAGAAACGGACAATATTCCGTCGGGGTGTTTGGCGGCAAATCCGACAGCGAGGGTAGTTCCCCACGAATGACCGATCAAATGGTATTTTTTCAAGCCCAGACCATCCCGCACCGCCAGCGCCTCATCAAAATATCGTTCAGCATTCCACAGGGATGGATTATCCGGGCGGTCTGATTTTCCGCATCCCAGCTGGTCATAGAAGATCACGGGGCGCTCATCAGCCAATGCCTGAAACGCCACGAGATTATGATGATTGCCTCCCGGACCGCCGTGCAGAACCAGCGCGGGCGGTAAGCCGCCGGAGCCGATTCTGCCGTACCATAATTTGTAGGTACGACCGTCATAGATGTAGTCGATAAAACCTTCGTAATCATAATCAGGTTCGATTAAAATCTTTTCTACAAATACTTGTTCTTCATTCATAATCTTTTCGCCTCGAGACATACAGCCACTCATCAATGCCGCGATCAATACACAGAGTACAATCAAATATAACAAACGGCGATAACTGATTCCTTCTACCATAAGCCATCCGTCGAATCATTGATTATCAGGCCGGTTTGCCCCGATAAATCGAGTTTTGTTTCATTGTTTCTGAAGCAAATCTGAAATTAAGGATAATTTTTTGTTTATCAGGATCACTTCATTCCTTATCCGTAATACAAAAAGGGGCATTAAAATTGCCAGTACAGCTAAGACAAGAAAGAATATCGCTATTGCCATAACCCAGAATGTCCCAAAAGCCTCCATTTTTTTACCTCTCCAAACGGTTTTTCGTTTTAATCACTCAAAAATTGAAACAGTCCGTATGTAAAAACTTCGATTTTCATTTTGTTCAATGAGTCAAGGGCAGGTCTAACTCCTTTAGATTTTAGACCTCAATTATCCGGGACCCGAATCCACCTGCCTCCGCCCTGATGATCTGTCTTCGGAACCGGTACCCAGATATGTCTCCAGGTTCTACGAGGTGGTGGTGGCCTGTGTACGCCACCAGGCGGCAGCGGGAAAGGCGCTGGTAACGGAAACGCGAGTGAACGGATTTTCTGAGAGGGTTCAATTGATTCTTCTGAGACAGCCTTAGTTTTGGGTTGAACTTCTACCTCCGTCGAGACAGTGCCATCAGTCTTAACCAGTACTGCCTGTAACGAATCAATGTCTCGTCCGATCCAGAGGTAGTAATCCCCATCCGGCAGATTTCGTTCTGCGGGAACACCGCTTATCGTCACCCTTGACAGGACTGCGCCTTGCTCGGGAAGATACTCGGGGATGTCCTTTTCGGCTCGATAGTAAACTTTGATGGAAAATCCAGCATTCAATAGCTTTATCTCACGGGGGACAGGCTCATCAGTCACAGCGGCATTATCAAATTCTACCGAACGAGCCATGTTAACAATTTCTTGAGGTGAAGGCCGATTGCTTGTATCCGCTCTTCCCGGCTCTATATGATAACCGACCGCCACAAAAACCAACATTGACATAGCCACAATTACCATTGCATTTCTCATATGCGTCTCCTTTCATTCCAACGATAAAGCAAAGTCGCTTGCGGCATTATTATATCTTAGTTTTGATGAGCTTGTTAATTTCTTTAGTTGTCGTTGTTTTCTGGCAATCAATAAATTTCAGCTAATGAGTCAAGGGCAGGCTTGATCCCTTAGTTCCTTATTTTATATAGCATATTACAAGCGAGATGATAGTTCCTACTAAAATAAAGGCAAATCCTAAAAAGGGCTCGATAATCCTTATCTTTTCACGAAGAGAAAAATTGTAATAAGTTGGATAATGTTCAGTTTTCCATAACTCTCCATTTTTAAATGCTTTTTGATAGCCAAAAATAAAAACAATAAATTGCATTAAACGAGGCAAGTGGGCTTCTTGGCCTCTAAAATTGAAAAGCCTCACAATGTTTTTTCTAAATATGTTCCTACTAAGAAGGTACGTTCCAAACAGAATAAGAAATGCACTTGAAATACTACCGTAGATTTTATAAGCCCCTTTCATACTATCCACTTGTACTTCTTGATAGGTGTAAAAGGTGTAAAAAAATAGAACTACCCAGAAGAAGATTGTAACCAGCGGCAGAATGCAGTTGAGAACCACACGGCTTGAAACCATATTGAAGAACTTGTTGTTCTCGGTGCTCTTGATGTATTTCACATAGAGGGGATCAAGCTTTCTCAAGTAGTTCTTATCGAGGGATTCCATCCGCAGAGACAGCCTGCCATTCACATAAAACCAAGCGAAAGTAAAAAAGATGCCAAGGAGTGCGATGCATGTTTGCAAGAATATTTTATTTTCCAAGGTAACAAAGGAAACAATCAGCATTGATTCGGCGACAAGAAAAAAGTTAATTCGTCCTGCCACCAAGTCGTCAGCGTGTTTATAATATCTCCAGGCTCTCTCCAGCATGTCGTCCTTTTCGGCGATCTTCTCGCTTATCTTGGCACTATTTCTGTAACTATGTAAAAGTTTCTACGCCACCTAAATAATATCTTAAAACTCAATATCTCTTACTATTCTAATTACTTTTCCGGCGATTTTGTAGCGTTCATTTGGCGTAATGGGTTTGTATTCAGAGTTGTCGCTCGTGATGAGATTCCGGTTATCCTTTGATCGTAATCGCTTGAGGAGGAATTCGCGCTATCCGTTCCGGGTTCGTGTGAGGCCGCCGCTTTTCCTGCCTTTGCAAATATGGCATAACCTTTGTGTATCTATGAATAATAAAAAGTGGAATGTCAACAGAAATCTCGTAAATATCCTGATTGCTGTAATGGCATGACCCTGAAAATGTGTTAAGAATTTGGCCCCCGTTTTCGATACACGGAGACCAAATTCTATCCTCGTGAGCAGAAAATCACTTATCAAAATAGGCCTGGAGTTGCTTTTGCTTCTTCGTCTGTGTAAGCGCCAGCATCAAAACAGTCCTTGCCTTCCATGGTTGTAAATCGTCGCAGAAAACAGCGCCGATTTTCTCTAGCGTGGCCCCGCCGCCTTTGAATCCGTAAACTGGAAGGACTCTACCATGGAATACCCTGGTGCTAATGCCAACAACAACCCCTTTATCTATCGCGTATTTGATAGCTTCATACATAGGTTCGTTTACATTACCCCATCCATACGCAGATATGATCAACCCTGCCGCACCTGAATCAACCGCAAACTTTACATAGCTTCCATCTGCTCCCGGGTACATTGGAATAAGATCGACTCGTGGCAACTTTTCCGGGAGGCGGAACTTTTGCCGCTTCAGCGACTCATGAAAGAATAAGACCCTGTCCTTGTCGACATAACCGAGATATCCATAAATTCCTGATTGAAAGGTCTCCACATTGCTGGTATGCGTTTTTGTGACTTCACGTGCAGCATTGATATAGTGGTTTAAAACTACCATTACCCCTTTTCCGATCGCTTCATTTGTGAGAACCACTTTGACCGCGTTTAAAAGGTTTCTCGGACCGTCAGTGTCTTTTTCAGAGGCACTGCGTTGTGCCCCAATGCATACAACAGGTTTATTACTTTTCAGAGTCAAATCTAAAAAGAAGGCGGTCCCCTCTAATGTATCCGTTCCGTGTGTAATGACAACTCCCGTTACTCCTTGATCAGCTAAAACTTCGTCAACTTTTTTTGACAATTTTATCCAACGTTCAGGATCCATATAATCGCTGGGGATATTGCTGAAATTGACAACCTCAATTTGGGCTAATTTGTTGAGTTCCGGCACAGCAGATACCAAGTCTTCGCCAGAAAGAGCTGGCACAGGTCCTCCCGTTTTTGGATCAATCTTCATCGCGATTGTGCCACCTGTAGCGACAATCACGACCCGTGGCAAATCAGCTGCCCAAATAGGACCACAAATAGCTCCATACAAGAAGGTTACTGATAAAAAGAATATTACTAAAATTTTTAAAATTCTCATAATTACCTCCTCCTTTTAGGGTTAACAAATTAGTTAAACACTTTTACCTTAATTTTGTGATGTTTGTTCCGCGTGATAAGTTGTGATTGGAGTTGTCGCTCGTGGGGAAATTCCGGTTATCCTTTGGTAGTAATTGTTCGTTCCATTCGTTCCGGGTTACTATGAGGTCGCCGCTATAGCATGACCTTTGTGTATCTATGAAGAATAACAATTGGAATGTCAACGAAAATCTTATAAATTCCTGATTGCTGTAATAGCCTGACCCTGAAACTGTGTCTTAACTCTATATTCAGGCCACTTTCTGTTGACACAGAAACCCCATTTCTCTATACTTTCCCGCGTTAAAGTGATGTATTTGTAAAAAGTCACTTTTACGAAACTGTTAAAAGTAAATTTTCATAAATAATATGTTCCGCCTTCGGGCTTTTCTTACAGGGGGTAACAATGAAACCAATCGGGAAATTACACGTACTGACGGATACTGTCCTGCAAACTCGCTTCTCACACGTGGAACTCACCCGGCTCGCGATCAATGGAGGGGCCGATGCCATCCAGTTCAGACAAAAAAGCGGTTCAACGCGGGAGATGATAGAGACCGCTCGACAGATGAAGGAGGTCTGCGCAAAAAACGGCGTCACATTCATCGTAAACGACCGAGTAGACGTTGCCATTGCCGCGGAGGCGGATGGCGTTCATCTGGGACAGGATGATTTTCCCATCCCCTTAGCACGAAAATTACTCGGGGAAGATGTAATCATAGGCGGTTCCGCTTCCACCATCGAGGAGGCCGGGCAGTGCCTTTCGGAGGGGGCGGACTATGTGGGATTCGGACCTGTCTATCCAACCACTTCCAAAGATGACGCGAACCCTGTTACCGGAATCCCCATGTTGAAACAGGTGGTTGAAGCCGTTCCTCTGCCGATAATTGTTATTGGCGGCGTGAGCGCGGGGAATGTGCCTGAGGTTATGAGCGCGGGCGCTCATGGAATCGCGGTTATTTCAGCCGTCTGCTGTCAGGATGACCCCGAATTGGCCACCAGAACGCTCCATATGGCACTTTATGAAGGAACTTAAGGGGGTGTGGGATGCCATGTCTGAAACTTTGTCCGATATCGGAGAATTCGGGTTAATTGACCGTATTAATAAACTTGTTAAGAGTGAAGGCCTTAGTGCGCCGGGTATAACCCTGGGGATAGGCGATGATACAGCATCGTTCAAGCCCCGCGCGGGCCATGAAATCCTTATTACCTGTGACTGTATAGTGGAAGGACGGCATTACATGCCCGACTTTATCACTCCTTTCGATCTGGGGCGGCGGGCGATGGCGCTGAATATAAGTGACATCGGGGCGATGGGAGGCCAGCCCCTTTACGCACTCGTATCCCTTGGATTGAAAGCGGACACACTCGTAACGGACGTGGAAGCGGTGTACCGTGGATTCATAGCGGAACTTAATCCGTTTGGGGCGTCAATCATCGGCGGCAATGTGACAAAGGCCGAACATGCCATCTTTATCGACATCACACTGATCGGAGAAGCGGAGCCGGACAAGATTGTCCGCCGTTCGACGGCT
>JAFGPZ010000291.1 GCA_016935935.1 Deltaproteobacteria bacterium | reverse complement strand
CTTACCCCTTACTCCTTACCCCTTACTCCTTACCCCTTACTCCTTACCCCTTACTCCTTACCCCTTACTCCTTACCCCTTACTCCTTGCCCCTTATCTGCTCTATACGCTTTTCGCTTTAAATACTCCCGAACCACCATCCATACGAACACTGGATTGGTCGTCGCGTACCGTTTCCATGTCTTCCGGGGATCTACAGCCAGGCGGTGCAGCCACTCCAAGCCGCATCTCTGCATCCATCCCGGAGCCCGTTTTACGGTCCCGGCGATAAAATCGAAGGCGGCTCCAACCCCGAGAAGAACAGCAGACAGGTGGGGCCGATAGGCTGCCATCCAGAACTCCTGTTTGGGACAGCCGAGCCCCACGAAGAGAATACGGGCACCCGATTCGTTGATCCTATCCAGCACATCCTGGTCTACCTCAGGCCGTTCAGGCAACAGGGGCGGAGATTCATAAAACCCTTTTAACGTGGGAAATCTTTTCGCGATTGATGCCTCCAACAGCCTGATGGTCTCCGGAGTACCGCCATAAAAATAGACCGGCATCCCTTCGGCACCCGCCCTTTCGCACAGTCTCAGAGTAAGATCTGTCCCAACAACCCGCTCAGCCTCGCCGAAACCGTTCTGTTTCAACATCCAGACCAGCGGCAATCCGTCAGCAGTGACCACAAGCGACTTTTCCATGATTTGATGAAGTTTCTCATTGCGCCGGGCCGTGGTTACCATATGCACATTGGCCACGCACACGTAGCCGCCATGCCGCTCACGTGCCACCCGCATAATAGTTTCCGCTATACCCGCCGTGGAGCCGACAGTAACCGGCATTCCGATTACTCGTCCTGTTTTCGGCATTTACATGCCTCCGTTACTTACCGGAGTGTGCTGAGAGATCGCCTTCTCATATATTTTTACCAACATTTCATAATTGCGTCCTGCGGTATATTTTTCTTCATATTCCTTCCTCGCCTCCATCCGCATCCGTTCACGTTCTTCAGTGTGTCCAAAAATCCAGCTCACCTGCGCGGCAAGATCATCCGGATCGCCGGGGGTAAAGTGCAAACCTGTGCACCCATGTGCGATAACTAACGACATGCTACCCAGATTACTTGAAATCACAGGAAGTCCAACGGAATATGCTTCCAAAATCGTGATGCTTAAATTTTCATAGCAAACAGACGGGAAAATCAGCACTGTAGCATCTTTCATCAAGTCCCTGACAGATTGCCTCGGTTTATGGCCTAACCATTCTATTCCGGGGATACACCGTGAGGCTTGTGCGACTTTGGGAGCCAAAGGCCCGTCACCCACGATCTTAAGAGGGATTCTGCCTTCCATCTTTTCCCAAGCGGACAGCAATGTGCCAATCCCTTTCTCTTGCGATAAGCGCCCGACAAAGAGGGTATAACCGCCTCGCCCCTCGCCAACACCTGCATCAGGATCGACAAAATTCGGTTTGACAGCGATCTTTTCCGCCGGAATCCCTCCCTCAATAAATTTTTGCCGGGCAAAGTCGGTCAATGCAATATACGCATCAATCTTCCGGGTGTAGGTACGCAAAACGCGATGTACCGACAGCATGGCAGCCGTCACCCCCGTGGCTGCTCTGCTCCCCCGATAACATGCATGTAAGATGCCCGGCCAGGGAACACGCTTCTCCATGCATTCCTCGCACACATGACCATCACGAAAAAACAGGGCGTTGGGACAGAACAAACGGTAATTATGCAGGGTCTGAACTACCGGAACACCCTCCGCCCTGGCGGCGTAATAGGCGGCAGGGGAAATCAGAGGAAAGGTATTGTGAAAGTGAACTATATCGGGCTGTACTTTTTTGATAGCCTGCCGCAACTCTCCGGCGATAGCCCTGTTCCATAGTGTGTTCCCAGCAAGCGTTAAGGTATTCATCCCCTTGATACGATCATTATGCACCGTATAACGAAAAACCTGGTTTTCATGTTCTTCAAGCATGGAAGACTCGGCCGCAAAGACCTGATCCTCGCCGCCGGGCTGCTGATAGTAGTTATGAACGAAAAGTACACGCATCACTATCAGGAGATCTGGTCAATAGGGTCGCTGACGTCGGCATAAACATTTCTCACAACTCTTTCCCATGTAAAATGCGTTTGGATTCTTTCAGCAGCGTTTTTCCCATACCTTTCACGCAGAGCGTCATCGCCTGCCAATCGTATCAAACCTTCTGCCAAATCGTTCACAACATCATCCGCTGTCTTTCCCTCTGTTGAGACCTTCCATCCGCATATTTCATCAACAATCACTCCCGGCCCTCCCAGGTCCAGGCAAACGACCGGAAGCCCGAAGGCCATGGCCTCCAGCACAACATTACCACTGGAGTCGTGCAGGCTCGGAAACAAAAACACATCATGCTGGCGATACAAGTTATTGAGATCATCCTGATGCATCCATGGCACCCAGTTTATTTGCCCTGCAATCGGCAGCTTATCTGACAAAAAATGCCAGCGTCTTTCATCAGGACCATTTCCTACCAACGTCAATCTCGCATCGGGAGAAATCTTAAGTAGCTCTGCAAATGCACGCAATCCCAAGTGCATACCTTTCAAGTAAAGAAAGCGGCCTACATAAAGTATGCGGATTTGCGTTGAATGATCCGTATTCCCGGTATGCAAATAGCCATAACTTTCTAAATTTACGCCTATCTCAATCATGACCTTTGTTTTCGACCAAAATCTCCGTGGGATCACCGTGCGTGATTGAGGTGTTTTGACATAAATAATGCTGGCCTGCTGAAACGCCCTCAGCATCAATGGATCAATCTTGATCAGTAAATTAAGTATATCGCGCAAGGCATCCGTAAGTATCCCTCTCAATCCATAGCCCCATCGTAACCGCCAAGGTGTTCTCTCACCTCCTCCGAGCGGGCCAAAGATGAATGGAATACCTAAGTTTCCCATAAAACTCGGATGTCGCACAACGCCGAACGTAATATGGTGCACATAATCAAATAGTTCGTTCGCATGGAGAAGTTTGGCAACACGATACGCACCCCACTGCCACAACAGATAATACAGGTGTACACCACGTTGTCCTTTCTTCCAGAACCTTGCCCAATCCGGGAGATCGTAATAAATAAAACGGATATTCGTTACCGGTTTCTTTCGAAGCGCGTCTTCGATAACAGGGCGGTTATTGGCGCGGGTAAGCACAAATACTTCATGGCCCAGCCGTGCAAGCTCGATCGCCCAATGCCATCCCACCCCCGGCTCGGATCCCTTGTTTGGCTCGCAAGCATAAGCGGAGAGAAGGATTTTCATGGATTCCCGAGTTCCTCTTGAATCAGATTTATCAGGAATTTACAGAATAGATCAGATGTCATGGTTACCGCCAGGGAGCGCCTGATCAGCATCTCTACTAAAATGAACAATACAATGGACGTCTCGATCTTCTTCACAAGCCTGATCTTTTCCATATAAGAGCGTGCCAAAGAACTCTGTAAAAATTCCCGTATCCTTCGCCACGTTTTATCAGGCGTGTTTCTACAGAATAAGAAATCCTGGATCAAACAAAAATAGATAAGATCGGTCCCCGGTAACCCTGCCTGTCTGGCTTCCTCCCAGTCAACCGCCACCAGCTTTCCTTCATCCACCCTTCTCAGATTCCAGGGAGCAAAATCACCATGTACCCAAAAGGCCGGCAACGGTGTCGGATCATCAAGCCGCTCAAGGATTCTTTCCAGCCAATATCGTCTCTTATCTCCCAATCCTTCCGATCGAGAAAGCAATTTCCCGAGCGACTCCGCCCGTCCACGTAAAGATACCTCAGTTCCAGGCATGGACAGACCGGCAAGCCAATCTATATGAGATTGTGTCAGGGTGCGAGACGAAGTTTGCCCACCAATAAAATTCTGAAGGCTCACACCTATTGCTCTATTAACGGATTTAATGGCGGGAGCTACTCCGGGTTTTTCCTGTTTCAGTAATTGCAGGATGTCGGCTTCGTGAAGGATATTTTCGGCAGCCCGGGCACCGAGGGGAACTTTCGCCACGGCCACTGGTTTGCGGGTGGAAGCATCCACCAGGTGCGCTACGGCTTTTCGGGCAGGTCCGGGTGTGCCTATATAGATTACCGGGACAGGACTTTTTTCGTCAATCCAGCCCAGATGATCCCAGTTTTTGTTCCATGCCACGCCAACGCCAACAACACCGGGCACTAACCTTAACTGTCCACTGCGATATGCGGCCATTAAAGCCGTCCATTTCAGGCGTGATGACAGATCATAGGGCCGCCACTGTTTAAGGACAGGCCAACCATATATCGAGTCGTGTGGAATGATCCAGCGAGGTCCTTCCCTGCCGGGGATAATCCAGAACCGATTGTTCTGCTCAATCGTATCGGCCTGCCAGAAAAGCTCTGAGCCTGACGGGAATACCCTGGTGATAATCTGCGTGATCAGATCAGCGTTCAAACCGCTCCCGTGTCCGTTTTGCCATAAAAGCAAGAATCACCCCGGTTACCTCTGCGATCACATCATCCAGGGGCCTTGACGCATCCACCACCACGCCATTTTTCATCCTCCGTATCAAGTCGAGATACGCCTCCCGCTGTCTCGCTGTCTCTTCAAATGGCACTTCCTTCTTGCGCGACTGCAAGACCTCCGGGGGAGCATCCAGCAGGATAAAGAGATCCGGTTTGGGGATGATTTTCCCAACCAATCGGGCCAATCCCATTGGGCCTCCATACCGGTAGCGGCGGGGATCGACAATAATGTCATGGTAATAGCGATCAAAAAGTACCAATGTAGATCGAACAAGCTTGGGATATATCTTGGCAAAATACCCAATCACATAATCCAAGCTAAAATGACCCAATTTTAGCAGTGACATAAAAAATGAATAATTCGCAAGCCTGTGGGGATTTATGACCGGCCCTGAACTCCCCCTTGTTTTCAAGAAGGCAGGGCGAAGATGTAAAAGCAACGTCCTTCGGAATGCCGGCGCCAGCGTTGTTTTGATCTTTTCAAGAACACTCGATTTCCCCGAACCATCCGTACCAAAAATAACTACGTGCAGCCCTGTGGGAATACAAACACGCCTTACACGTCGCAGAACATCGTCTTTCCAATATGCCAAGGTAACGGAAGGTTTTCTCTTGAATGCCTTAATCAAGAAATTCTTCCTGAACCACGCGATCTCAGTGTCAACGGTAGACCACTTGTTCAATTGAATAACTGAAACTAACTTTCGAGCTGCTTCAGCCGACCAGAAACGACGTATCTGGTTCTTACATCCATCGGGATCCTGTTGGTATAAAGATACGAGAGAATCTCTCTGTTGTTCGTTGATTGATCGTTTGGCGATCTTTTTAATCAAGTAATAAGCAAATTCGATATCGGGGGAAGGTACCCAAAAATTATTGTATTCTCTCCGAGATGCTATAATCTCTTCCGCGGTAAGGAAAACGCGGCCATCTCGGCGAAAATCTCCCGAAACATCAAGATGCAGAAAACAGGGTGTGCCATTTCTCGCAGTGGTGCAAAGTACATAATAGTAGGCGTTAGATTCGTGCTGGAGGCATTGTAACAGAAGGCATGGGAGCTCAAAAAGAATTGCTGGTATCTTCGGCAAATCTTCCGGTAAGACAACAAAATCGACATCCGATGGAATGTGATCAGGATATGCTTCATACCCGCTGAGAATACAGGTCTTTATTCCTGCGGATTCGAGGGCAACGAAAGTGGAAATCAATAAATTAGAAATGTATTCTTCGCTAGAGTCTGCCATAGGAGTAAATACTGAGTTTTTATTTTAGTTTCCGCGGTATTATATTATTTGTAAAAGTTGACCACTTTTCCTAGATTTGAGGGATAACAGTAACGACAGTCAGTTTTTTCTTTGGGTAAGATGTTTTTACCAGGAAACACCAATAACCCCAAAAGGGGGAAAGGATGACTTCCGAGACGAGTTCAACTTTTACACACAACTTTCCCATGCATCTTCTTTTATTAGCACGGGGACACCTTCATACACAGGATAACTATACTGTTTTCCCGCTGTGTTAGTGGAAACGTAAGAATCGCCAACTTTACATAGATGGGCTCTTGTTATTGGGCAGATTAAACGGTCTTCCAAATAAAATCTTTTTAGAACCAGTTCCCCAGGTTTTTTGGCAACTAAAATAACGCTACCAAAAAGCCACGGTATGTTTTTTGCGCAAGAATAATATATGTCTCTTAAAAAAGATCGTACAGACCCAATGCTTTGTTTTTTCCACGTTGAGGTCGGAAGTACTGCTTTCTGTATGCTTATCACTTCAAAGCCGTTATTCGTAAAAAGATTTCTTAGCTGAAACACTGAAAAACTTTTTTCGATTGTTCCGCGCAAATAATCACGAATACTAGATAATATTCTATACGGGTTCAACGCATACGGTTCAAGTGTAAATAGATGGCCCCCCGGAAGAAGAACTCTATGTAGTTCAGAAATTACTGTGTTCGGCTCTTCCATATGATGAAGCGCTTCAAACACAACTATGTTTTCAAATGAATTGTCTTCAATAGGAATCGCATGCGCGTCTGCAGCAAAATAAAACAACTCTTCGTTTCTCATTTGCTTTGCACGCTTCTTAGAAAAACTTAGTGCAATTTCGTTTATATCGGTTGGTATCATTTTATATCCAAGATGGAAAAGAAATTCTGATTCACCAGACGTATTCGATCCAACATCCAATATGTACCCTTTAGCATCAACTCTTTTTAAGAAATTTATAATTGTATCGACTTTCTCTCTATATCCAATATCATTATTGTATCGATCAACTACATTTGTTTTTAAATATCTATCTTTTTGTTTTTCGATATATTTCTTTTCAAACACGCGCTCTTGTTTTGCAGAAATGACCATTATTGGGCTCCTAAAAACTGTGTTATATCAGCTTTTGATGTTCCCAGCTTTACATTCTCATTCAATTGCCCCCTAATCAGTTTCAGGCTTGCGTTGTGCCTTTTTGAAGGGCAAGATGGCAATGGAATTGACACATCCAAGATAATAATTCTAAATTGAGAAATTACATTTCATTAAGTTATAACACATGTCAAAAATCAACGTTGGGACAGCAGTGTTAATCGCGCAGTAATAATGTCTTCGATAATTTCAATTAGAAATCCCGCTCGTCCAATTTCATTATGACCATCTTTCAAACACCGATTCCTCCCTGCTTTGGCAATGTTCAAACGCTCTTCATCATGTTTAAGATAATACTGGATCTTTCGTAGCAGATCTTCTCGGGAATCGTAATATACCGCCTCCTTTCCATCGGCGAAAAGCCCCTCAAGTGCTGGTGTTCTCGGTGCCAACATAAGTGTCTCACAAGCCGGTATTTCAAAACAGCGCCTGGTGTATACATCGCGATTTTTATTAGAAAGGAACACTAGGGCTATCTTTGCCGAACACAGTATAGATTTGTATTCCTCGCCCCAGACACTTCTTATGTTCATTGAGTTCAGCCCCTTGAACTTCTTTTGCGCTTTTCCCCAGCCGGTGCCGTAGACACGTACATCAATCCCGTTTTTAATTAAGTAATCCAAGTATTCAGCCCTATCGTCAGGCGCATAATGACCAATAAAGATAACATCACATCTATCATTTGACAGCATCGGCCTATGTCGATAACTTAAATAGTGTGGTGGAAAAATTTCAACACGCTTTGCCTCATATTTATGGGCAGCATCTATGTTACTCGGTCGGTAAACCAAAGCTATGTCAGCCCAAGCTATGCTTTTCAAGTAATGCCGCATTTTAAACTTATTTACCAAGCCGACAAAAGGATTATCATTATGATAAAGAATCAGTATGGAATTTGGAGTGATTTCTTTCATTCGTCGTAGTGTTCCTGGCAATATCCAATCGGAGCGATAGAAGAAAACCACCGTAGGTGAACTCTTCTTGAATACCTCCAGCAATACAGAATTCAATCTTGACAAGACCAGGGGAAATCGAGCCCTGAGTAAGAGATTAGCCCACTTCGTACCGGGCAGGTATGCGTCGGTATTAAATGGGTGTACTTGCCACCCATGGGACTGAAATCCCCTTGATAAGGCATCCTCATAAATATCCCAATGCCAATTACCGACCATTAATATCGATTTCGGAATGGGATTAGCCATTACGAAAAGTATGAGAATATTCGCGAGAATCTGGCACGGGCACTGGCTTGTTTATCTTATCTTCTTGTGGATACCTGTTTGAAGCCAAGGACAAGAGCACCCACAGCAGTATAGAATTTATCAATTTGTTGTTATGCATCATGGAATATTGAAAATCGAAAATAAAAATTGCCAGTAAAATCATTCGATTTGTCTTATCGGATGTCTTAAAGATTTCTACAAATATTTTGTAATATAACAAAACTAGTAAGCCTAAACCAATAAGACCATAATATCTAAAATAATATAACAACTGATTATGATGTGTTGTAGTTATTCTCCACTTATCTCCCACCACAATTCCTTTCCGCGTTGCTGTAGTTTGTATCACATCCCATATTTTGTCTCTTGGAACACCAAATATCGGAGCTGTTTCCCATGTACCTAATGTCGCATAATAATTTGTTTGTAATCTTTCGATGACACTAGCATCGAAAGGATTTGTTACCCGAGGAGTACTTGCTTTGATAATCTCGGAAAAAGAATATATCGCAATTATTATTAAAATTGTTGTCAGCGTTGTGTTAATAAGACTCTTTATACTGTTTTTTGTACATATCAGGTTGGTTAAAGCTAATGTAGGCACGATACCATAAAGAGTACTTCTTGATTGTGTGAAAAATAGGACAATAACCAAAATAAAAAGAGGAATAATAAGAAATTTATTTTTCTTCTCAATCATCAAATAATATAGAATGATGATGGCTATGCCTAAGTATAACGCGAAACCAATGACACTGAAGGTGGCCCCTGAAACCCGCCAATGGAGATGCATCATTGGATCAAGGAACCGATCCGACTTCAGAAATCCAAATCCAGGGAAAAGAATAGGGAGATTCCACTTGAATCCTACAGCCTGCACAACAGCGAAAGCAACAGATATGCTGAAAATAGCAAAGAATGCTTTGTACAAGTTTACACTTGATTTCTTATATTCGAATATAGGGAGCATCAAAGGTATGAGCAAATTAGGCAATAACATTCTTGCTCCTTCGGCCGGATCATTTTTAATTACATCCGAAATAAAGACATATAAAAGGAGAGAAAAAGCATAAAATAGTATTACCCTTGTATCTCGTGAAATATTGAGATCTTCCCCCAGAATTACAAATTTATCAATTACGTAAACAAGAAGCAAAAAGCTCATCGCAACATATGTTAGCCTATAAGGGGATTCGAATATAAAATACTCGGGAAGCAGTAAAACAAAGATAAGAAGAATTATTTTAGAAGTTTTCAGCATTATCTGAAAATCAATACCTTCAATAGCAAATGAAAACCAACTTTTTATTTATTAGATGTGAGATAAACCAGCGTTGTTTACATTTTCGGGATTTCCTGCCAGGGTATAATATGGAGAGAGGAGGAAGTCCCATGGTGAT
>JAFGPZ010000290.1 GCA_016935935.1 Deltaproteobacteria bacterium | reverse complement strand
TCCAGTTCCAGCAGTTCAAAGAGAACAAACCGGACATCACGTGAATCAACCAATGGGTTTACCGACATAATCTACCTCCTCCTCTTTGTATACGTTTTTTGATGGCCAAAGGAGCCGATTTACCTAAATTACCTCCTGCTGCTAAAAAAATGACCCGCGTTCAATTTATACTAGCGCCTATCATGAATTTCCTTTGAATGCTACCATATATTTCAAAAATACCCGTTTGAAACCTCAGGTGAAAGAGATTTTGACCAACGGTCACATGTGTGCCTAGGTTTTACATCTGATTTCAAAAAATTGTCTATGAAGGATCTTTCTTCTCTCACACATTCAAAAACCCTGGTTTTGTCTTTTGCGGGACAGGCGGCATCCGGACAGGTCGTGCAAAGTGCTTCGGAGCGGGAATTGCGGCTCGGCGCGTACCAGAGGTGTTCACACCGACATCTACGTATAGCCTCGCACATTCATATCGTCGGCAATATTTCTTGACAGGATACGATGATGAAGCTAAGAAATCGGTATCTTTAAGTCATTACCCGTGTCTCATGTATGTTTTCTTAATCGTAGCCGAGGGGGGAAATTATGATCGAATTCTCGAAAGCCCTGTTCTCACGATGAGAGATGGGGCTTTCGATTATTGCGGTGGGGGGTATTGGGCAAGTTTGCCGTGTTGGAGTTTTCATCAGGATAAGGATACATATTTTTCAGCAGCGATGAATACACATGAACATACGAAAAGCATCCAGTACTGATAAAGAAAATCTTTCGCGGCTACATGTTGCATCAATCAGGAAGCTATGCGTCAATCACTATACCGGTGAACAGTTAGACGCCTGGACCAGTGTCCTCACTCCTGCTATTTATGATCAAGCTTTGGAAGAAAAGGTTTTTTTAGTTGTACATAATGCAAAACAGGATTTGCTGGGTTTAGGAATTTTAGACATTGGGAACGCTGAAGTGAGCGCAATTTACGTTCATCCCGATGCTGCCGGAAAGGGAATTGGATCGGTGCTGCTTAATGAACTTGAAAAGATCGCCCGAAGCAGTAATATCCTCAAGCTCACCATTCATTCCACACTGAATGCAAAAAGCTTTTATATGGCTCACGGATATTTAGAACAAGCATTGACGTTTCACAATTTACCCAATGGAATAAAGCTTGAGTGTATCCGAATGTTCAAAGAGCTACTGAACGATGCCGAACAACGGCATTGAGCGCGACGGGGAAAAAAGCCGCCGCGCCTCATGCCGGGTGTTACTAAAAGGAGGTACTATGAAGATTCAATCCGTTGATCACATCAGTTACGCAGTCACCGACATCGACGCGACTATCGAGTCATGGTCCCGGCTGTACGGGATCGGCCCCTGGACCTTTCAGGAAAACGGAGGGACGGATGTCAAGGGGCGGCCATGGAAGATCCGTATGGCCTTCGCCTATGTGGGGCCGGTGGAAATCGAGCTGGTCCAGTGCCTGGAAGGGAGGATCTTCCAGTCGAAATTTATCGACAAGTGGGGTGAAGGGGTTCATCACCTCGGCTTTTTCGTCGACGACGTCGACGCGGAAGTCGCCAGACTGGTCGAGGAAGGTGCCAATCTGCTCATCCATGACCCGGGACGTTTTGCCTATCTCGACGCGGGAGGACCGGGGGGCGCTATCTTTGAGCTGATGAGCAAGAGAGGGTAAATGCCCGTTTGGATCCAGACCCATGAGATGCTTTTTTTCGGGATAGCGGGTATCTCGCTCGTGGTGTTTGCGGGTGCCCTGGCGGCTGTGCCGTGGGTCGTGGTCCGGATTCCGGAAGACTATTTCTCCGGACGAAGACGCCCCCGGATGTCCACGATGCACCGGGACCGGCCGGTCGCATGGCTCTTGCTCCAGATAGGGAAGAATCTCGCCGGCGTCGTGTTCGTCCTGTCGGGAATTATCATGCTGGCGCTTCCGGGCCAGGGGATTCTGACAATCCTGCTCGGGATCGCTCTCATGAACTTCCCCGGGAAATTCCGGTTTGAACGGTGGCTCGTCACCCGCGGCTCCACACTCCGATTCATCAATCACCTTCGCCGCGCGCGTGGACGGCCCGAGCTGATTCTCGGAGATGACCCCCGACCGGGAGAAACGGATTCGGCGTAGCCGGCGGGACAACGCATCTTCACTCACACACTCTCTCAGTCAGTCGGTCGGATCTTCATCTCCGGAGTGAAGCACATACAGGAGAGGTACATTGGTCGGCAGGTTCTCCCGTATGTTAAGGAGATCACAATGAGAGAGTGGATCTGTTTCGCAACCGTACTTGTTACACTTCTATCGTTTCAAATCATCCACGCCGCGGGCAAAGAAGACATAACGCCCGAGGAGCGGCAACTTCTTGAGGAGGCCAGACAGCAAGGCGCATCGGAAGATCAAATTAAAGAATTGAAGTATATATTCCAGGTGAGGCGTGAAGAGGACAAAATCTGGACTGAACAAGAATTGGACGAATTAGACACCGTGATCAGATCGAAATGGGATCGAATGAGAGAAGCGTTGGACAGAGGCGACATTGATAGGGCTGTCAGTTTTTTCTGTCTCAAAAAACGAAAGGGATATCGAGATCTGTTTTCTCATTTTCCCCAAAAGACGCGGTCTAAAATAGCGCGAGGACTGAGTGATATCCAGAGGATAAAAGTCTACGGGGGCCACTACGCGGAATACGATATCAGACATGTTACAGATGGGAAAACGTATTCGTATATATTCAAATTCCTGAGAAACAGCGATGGTGAATGGGAAATAGAATCATTTTAGGGGTCAGGGCCGGGGGCATGTACACAGCATGGCGGTTTCGTAAATGCCCCCGACCCTAGCGAGGTCGGATTCAGAGTGCTTGACCAGCGCTCATTCAGTGCCTGTTCGTGTACCGGGGTTAAATATCCCGGCACCAGCACACAGGCCATAGCAACTCAGGCACTTTCCAAGCAGTTCAGCACGTGAGCATTGCACATACACAACCTTTATATAGTAGCGCTCCGGTTGCTACTCAGACGGCATTCGGCCCCTCCTGTTGGTGTGGCCCACCGTAAGAGCAATCAACGGGAGTATGCAAAAAAAGTAAGGGGTGCTCAGTACAAAGATCGCCACTTCGACCCATGAGACGCTCCCTTTTACAGGAGAGCCCTTGAGCCGCGTAAGAAGGGCATCGACCGTATTCCCGGAAAGATTCCCGAAATAGATGATCTGTAGATACCCCAGGATATCCCGCGCTTTTTCCCGGCCGTAGTACGCATAGAGTCTCCGTCGAGCCTCTTCTTGAACCGTACCCTCCGTTTCGGTGTAGTGCTGAGCAAAGGCAAGTGCAACGGCTTCTTCCTCCGGAAAATTACCCAGCTCCGTTGACAACAATCTCTGTATATCTGCGGCATCAACACCATGCGAAAGGGCCATCTCTGAATGCAGCCATGTGCAATATTTACACCCGAGCACACCACTGACAGCCACCATAAGTTTTTCCCGCAACTCACGGCTGATTCGTGTGTTCCTGATATTCCGCACATATATGGAGCTGTTTATGATGAAACCGAGCAAATCGAGAAGAAAATCACTCAAACTCACATAGACACGCTTGCGGAAGTCATTTTTCATTTTTCTCTCTATACTGACGGCATCTCTCTGTATACATATAGATTGATCTGAAATTTCTTCCGGCTATTCTCGTTTTCACCACTATCCGATCTTAACCAAACGTACTGGGTATCCAGTAGCTTTTTTCGGTACTGATGAGCGTGCTGTAAGAATGCAGCATTCCAAAGTTGGAACAACGAACAGAGTACCAGTTTATATCGTGATTGCGCGCCAGTTCATCTTTTATTTCATCCAACATGACCACGCTGTTTTTTTCCTCAGAGTGGATTTTTTTGATGATTTCGATTTGGTCTTCCTTTGTTAAAAAAGAATACACGGGAACTAACGCGTGTTTGTCCACGATCTCAATAAGATCTTCCGGGAATATATCCTTCTTTGTTTCAACTTCTATATCCACAAGACTCAGCTGACCGAATAAGCCGCCGGGTTGATCCAGTGCGGAAACGGGATACGTGGTAATGGCCGGCACTTGTATCTTGAAATGAACTCTCGGTTTATCGACGGTGCTCACCCTTACGGAATAGGAACATAAATATCTCACCAGGCATTTTTCTTTGGCTACGGGCGTTAGTTTCTCAACGAAGTAGGGGTAGTCGAAATCAATCTTCACATTCGAAGCGTTCAGCTGCTCGGCATAATCCATAATATTGATAGCAAGTGTTCTGGTGCCGATTCTATCCCTGTGGCTATGAAGAACCTGTATAAACGTATCGATCCAGCTTGCCTCGAATTCATGCATGATGCGGGCGTTAATTGAAATCGTAGCGATTGTCTGCTGGCCTTCCGGGTCCACTTTTGATATTACCCGCATAGGAAACGGCAAGTCTCCCATCCCAACATCTTCCAGAAACTTTTTTCCATCAGTCATGTTACATCTCCCTGTTTATTGTTTTCTTAAGATCGTGAACCATAATGTTCAATTGATCTTGTTCCATGCATACCACTTGTGTATTCAGGTTTCTTTCCCCGATTTCCTGAACAGGTTCCTCCATCTCGACAATACTTTCCCGGGATATACCCAGGAAAGCGAACCTGTCGCATATCTCTCCAATAAATTTTCTCGATTGCTCCACATCATTCGCAACGAATACCAGTGCATCGACACCCCCCAGTAAAGATACGAATGCACCGATATATCTGATTATACTATAGAGTAATATGTGCTTTACGCCGGATAGGTCGGGGTCGGCCTTATCTCCGACAACATCCAAATACGAACATTCTTTCCCGGCAAGACCCGTAAACCCGCTTTCATTCGATAATAAATCATATATTCCCTCAAAGGGCATTCCTTTCGCGTAAAGCTGAAAAACAACGGTGGGATCTACATCTCCACATCCGTGAGCAGAAGGCAGCCCTTCGGAAGAAGTAAAACCAACAGTGGTTTCTATGGGCTTTCCGTCTTTTATGGCCGCGATATTCGGAGTATCTCCAAGGTGAACGCTTATAAGCTTATGAACGTTTTGATCGCTCATATCTTTTACCTTCCCCCAAACCCATTCATGAATCAACCCATATGCGCCATACCTTCTAATCCCCTTTTCGCGAAGGTGATAGGGCACCGCATAGGCACTGGCCTCATCGGGAAGATGAGCGAAATATGCGGTATCACAAAAGAGAAAGTGAGGAACTTCCGGGAATTTTTCAAAGAACAGCTTCACTGCCTTGAAGGTTAAGCCATTATACTCCGGGGAAAATTCGATGCATTTTTCAATTGTGTCTAAGGTATCTTTCCCCACTCTCGTGATCGTTTCCGTAAAAACCTCGCCCCCATGGCTCAACAAATATCCGATGCCCTCTATCTGGGCATTGCTGTCGATTATCTTACTGAATTCTTCCCGGTCAAGTACGGTTTTACCAATAGAAAAACTGTCATTTTCCGCTTTACAAAACTCTATGAATGGCGGCACCGGCCTCAAAAGTACAATCATCTCTCCTCCAGTCAAATAACCTTTAATCCTTCTAAACAGATAACAATCTCTTCTTCTGTTGGAACGGTCACCATCTGGACATCGGAATTATCTGCGTTTATCTTGCATGTTTTATCATCGGTAACATCTTTGTTTCTCTTCTCATCCAGTACGATTCCCGCCCATTCCATATTTTCACAGACCTTCTCTCTGACTTGCCAGTTATGAACACCGATATCATCGGTAAAAATGAAGGTGTCTACTCCTCCTAATGCCGCTATATAGCTGCCGATATATTTTTTCAAACGATGTATGTACATCTTAAACGCCAGCTCTATCTGTGGTTTCTCTTCAGAAATATTGTGCAGTATATCCCGTATATCGCTTGAAGTGCCTGAAACACCCAGGAGCCCGCTCTCCTTGTTGAGGATATCCATCAGATCATCGGGTCTGTATCCGTACTTGGACATCATATATATTGTAAGCATTGGGTCTATGTCTCCGCACCGCGTACTCATTATAAGCCCGGGCAAAGGAGAATATCCCATCGAGGTATCTATGGAATGACCGTTTTTGATCGCCGCTACACTCGCTCCTCCCGTTCCAAGGTGACATGCCACTACCTTAAGTTCTTTCAGCTCTTTCCCAAGAAACCGTGATGCCTCCTTTGTAACATACGAATAGGAAAGACCATGGAAGCCATACTTTCGATACCCGAATTCTTCGACAATGCGTTTCGGCAATGCATAGGTATATGCATACTCGGGAATCCCGGAGTGAAAGGCGGAATCGATAGCAACATATTGCGGGGTATCCTTCAATACTCCGCCGGATTCCTTGATGACACTTAACGAAACAGGATTGTGTATCGGTGCCAGGGGAATACAATCTGACAGTTTTTTAAACACTTCCTCATCAACCAGAGTGGTACGGGTAAATTCAGTTCCTCCATGCACAAAACGATGCCCCACATAATCAACCGGTATATCCCTGTCCAGGATATACCGCAGAGCCAGCCTGGCAGCTTTTGCATTATTTTCAATAGGGGTGATTTCTTTGTCCGTTTTACCCCCATACTCATTCACAATAAACGATTCCTCAGTCCCCGTAGAACCCACCCTGTGAGCTTTCCCGGATAGAACCGTTGTTATATTGTCCGGGTCACTCACTTCAAAGATTTTGTATGTAAGGGAAGAACTCCCGCAATTGAACACTAGAATATTCAAGGTATGCCTCCAAATACATGGTTCCAATTGTTATAGATTCGTCGAAATTGGAATCGATATTTATTGCTCGCCACTTCCTCAGAGAGGCTGCATCGGTCTCCAATTTCCGCAGCCTCTCTGATCGGCATGAAAGCGGACAACTCATGTGCTGTAAAACCGGACAGCTCTATTTGTTGACACCGCAGAAAACAAATCGAGAAACGTATAATAAATACAATCAATCAGTATTTGTTCTTATATGGAAAATCATATTTTGACAGTATGACTTTCGGTATAAGCCAGGAGACATAAACACTGATGAACATGGGTATGGCAT
>JAFGPZ010000289.1 GCA_016935935.1 Deltaproteobacteria bacterium | reverse complement strand
GTTACCAGTTCCATTTTTTCAGGGTTATATTTCTTCATATAACGCTCGCATAATCCGTTATAGAAGCGGCCTCCGATGGTAACGCATCCATCTGCAGGAGGTGGCGTTCCTCGCATACCTTCGGGATATATCATAGCGACTCTTCCCTGTACGAATTCCATATCTGACAATCTTGCGCCTGCTCTGTAGGAAAGGGCATATCCGTCCCCAGTTATTCCTGAGGGATTTGTCGTAAGGGGATAGAGATTTCCTGCGCCACCGGTGGCAAGTATTATAGATTTGGCACTTATAAACAGGAGTGTTTCAGTATCAAGTTCAAGACCTATTGCCCCTATAGCCTCACCGCGATCTTTGATCAGGTCTATTATCATGATATGGTCAAAAATTGTGATTCCCAATCTTTCCACCTCTTTTACCAATCCCTTAAAAAAACCTCCTCTATAACGGTCACCTGCCAGGACTCCTCTTGCGATGGAGCTTCCAGTCAGTGGGAAAAGACTGTAATTGCCGTCAACTTTATCAAATTCAGTGCCGTATTTATCTATGTCCCGGGCCCTTTGGGTTGCGTTATCCACCAGTATTCTAACCAGATTTGGATTATTCAGAAAATCGCCACCTCGAAGGGTGTCTTCAAAGTGACAATCAGCGCTGTCTTTTTTATCGAAGTGAGCGAGCATGGCTCCCATGGCATGCGCCGTGCTGCAACCCGTTGGAAAATCTCCCTTGGAGACAACAAGAATCTTCACACCCATATTATGGGCCTCTATGGCTGCTCTGAGGCCCGCGCCACCGGCGCCTACAATCAGTACATCAGTTTTAAGGTATCCTTCGGCACACACTGCCATCTCCCCGTCCATTTGTCTTTTATATGATAGTTCCTTTGGGTATAAATGCATAGCCTCTCATCAGACAGCGGGCCGTTCGATCTACCGTTGCCCTTTTCAAGATATAATTTCCGTCTTCAATATCAACTCTTCCTTCGGGAATAATAACTCCGGCAGGATGGCCGATGCGAAGTTCGCCCCTCTCTCTGATTCCAGGTCTGGAAAGCTGGTTTGTCAGGGTGCCGGGAATCATCGATGCCGCTACAGTACATACAGTGCCCGTAACCGGGTAGGTTTTATGCATCTTCTGCATGAAGAGCAGCTTGATGACGATATCAACGGAATCGGCCTTTATCTTTTCACCAGTAGTCCAGTCATTATAGTCAACGGGCTCTGCGCAGATGGCAATGAAGGGAGTGTATGGAACCATCTTCGTTGCCAATTTCCAATCGTCAGTAAGGCCGATTATTTCAGCGGCCACACTTCGAATCTTTTCTATTCTGTTAAGCAGTCCTCTGTCGGCGTCAATCTCCTGAGGACTTTCTGTTCCTTTAAGACCGAGGGCTTCTGCGCGTATAAAAGCAACGGGTATAGCTGCATCAACGATTGATACTTCAAACTTGCCCTCTTCCGGCACGTTCAACGTATCGACAAGATTCCCCGTGGGCAGCAATTTCCCTGTGATTGCCCCTGCGCTGTCCGCCCAGTCGAGAACGATCTTGGATCCGGTTCCAGGACAACCAGCGATGACATGATTTCCTTCAACCTCCGCCTTACCGTCTTTTACCCGAACCTCAGCTATGATGACCTTTCCGGTATTGACCTGGTGTATCCGTACCTTGGTAATAGGTTCAACGGCATTTACAAATCCCTCATCGATGGCAAAGGGACCCACGGCGGAAGATACATTTCCGCAGTTCGACTTCCAGTCTATCATCGGCTCCACCATATTTACCTGGCCAAATAGGTAATCTATATCACAGTCTTCCCGGGTCGGTGGGCCGATAACGGCCACCTTGCTTGTCAGGGCATCGGCTCCTGCGAGGCCGTCAATCTCTCTTGGATCGGGCGCCCCAAAGATGCGACGGATGACCTTATCTCTCATCTCTGTTTCTGTCGGCAAGTCGTTCCTGTGCAAAAAAATACCCTTGCTCGTACCCCCTCTCATGATTGTACACTTTATCAGTTCCTGGATCTCCACTTCTTCCCTCCCACGCCTGCGGCGATTTTGCTTTTAAAAAGTACAACGAATATCAAAATTGACTGCATAATCCCAAGGATCGATTCTTTTTTTTATTCTGGAATAATCTGCAATGTTGCCAATCGGGCATCGCTTCCCAGTATCTCTTCAATTCGTATCAACTCATTCAATTTAGCCAGTCTTTCTCCGCCGATAACACCTGTCTTTATGCCAGCGCAATTCCAGGCAACTCCAAGGTGGGCAATAGAATAGTCCTCCGTTTCTCCGGAGCGGTGAGAAATGACCGTATCAATCTCATAAGCCTTGGCAAAGTTACCTGTTTGTTCTGCTCCAGTAACAGTGCCTACCTGGTTTACTTTCAGTATCATCGAGTTGACTGCCCGTTTTTCAATGCCCCTCTCTGTCCGTTCTTTGTTGGTAGCCAAAAGATCGTCGCCGCATACGTAGCAATGGGAGCCCACACGCTTTGTAAGTTCGGCAAAGGATTCGTAGTCGTCGCTCTGAAAGGCATCTTCCACAAAGAAGAGTTTGAATTTTTCAGTCAACTCCTGCATGTAATCAATTTGCTCCTCAGTTGTGCGGGCGACGTTTTCCCGTTCATATAAATATATTTTTCTGTCAGAATCCCAAAATCTGTCTGCTGCAACATCCAATCCCATTCTGATGGATACCCCCGTCTCATTCTTGACTCTTTTGCATGCTTCAGATAGAACTTCCAAGGCTTTATAGTCAGTTAGATTTGCTGTCCAGGCACGTTCGTCGTCAGTACCTCCGGTAAAATTGGGATCGGATTTCTCAAAAATCCTGCCTGTTTCTTCATGCACCAGGATGTTAATTTTTACGGCCTCACTAAAGCTGGAAGCTCCCACAGGGATAACCAGGTGCTCCTGCATGTCCGGCGCTGCTCCCATGCTGTGCGCACCTCCGCCGATAATGTTTCCCAGCGGATAGGGCAACGTGGGGTTACCTTCGCTGAATAACTGGAACATCGGTTTGCCCGAGAAATGAGCTGCCGCCTTTGCGATGGCAATCGATAAAGCGCTTGACGTATTCCCCCCAATGCGACTGAAATTTTCAGAACCATCTATTTCCTTTATAATTTGATCGCATAAGTGCACATCAGCGGCATCAACCCCAACTAATCGGGGAGTCACTTCCTTTTGAATGACATCTGCCATACCTTCCAGGCCCACTGAACCGTATGCGCTTGCCTCGTATATGCCTCTGCTGCCTGGTGCGCCAAAGGGAGCGGCGTTTCTTCCAATGCCTTTGTCTGTTACAATATCTATCTCTATGGTCGGGATACCTCTGCTGTCGTAGATCATTCTCGAGATAACTTTTCTGATTAAGCACTCATTACTCATTCCTTTTTCCCTCTTTCCAAACTGTTGATAAAATGTTTTCAAGAACAATAATTAAACTGCTTGTTAATGTCTGACTAGAGTTTAGAGTCTCCGTGCAAAAAAATGGATAAAATTCACAAAAAATACTTGACTTTGCCGCGCATTCGCGCGGCCCATTTATCAATGGGCCTCCAGAAGAAAATTTTCTTTTGGAGGTACCTCTATGAATCTATGTACTCAGAACTTTTCTATTCTTGCCGATTGGATCACCTTCCTGTGGAAGGCACTCCCGGCGAAACTTCGGCCAACGTTTCTCGAACTGCTCTTCGGCTGCATCATCTCTCGGACAGGTCATATCACCGATGCGATTCTTGCCATACGCCCGGGGCTTTTCTGGAACTCCTATTACAAGGCCATCGAAAAAGGCTCTTATTCCTGGCTTCTGCAACTGCAACAGTGGTTCAGACTTATACTGAAGATCTTTCCCTCAAGAACCATCACACTTGTCATAGACGACTTCATTTCCGTAAGGGCTTCAAAGAAGGCGCCATCGACAGAACTCTACCACGATCATGCACAGCGGGCAAACAGACCACAGTTCCTCTGGGGACAGATGCGGGTCGCACTGGGAATCATCTGTTCCCATGGGAAAAGGTATGCAGCCTTTCCGCTACTCCTGAAGCTCACGCGAACCACCGGCAACACGTCAAAGCTGGATGCGGCGTGTCTTCTCATGAGGACCATCCTTCGTCAGGTTCCAAAAGGCCGAACGGTCAGGCTTCTTTTGGACGCATGGTACATGAAAGGGCCGCTGCTGCTCGATCTCATAGGAGACACAGTCGCCGTAATCGGTCAGGTCCGACGGGATACCGCCCTCTATCTGCTTCCACCTCTCGTTACAAAGCGGAGACGGGGCAGACCCAGGAAGTACGGGAAACGCATTACTTTCGAAGGATTCAAAGAACTCTGTCCGCTCATGGAACAAGATATCGTCGCCTACGGCAAAGAGCATCTCTTCCAGTTTTACACCCTGGATCTCAAGGTACGTTTTCTCAATGGCGCACTCTGCAGGGTTGTGTGGTGCCGTTTCTTACACAAAGAAAAGTGGACCAACTGGCATCTCCTGCTTTCTACCGATCTCAGTCTTCCGGCGGCTACAATCATCCGTATCTACGGATTACGATGGCAGACGGAATCTATGTTCAACGAACTGAAAAATATCTTTGGCCTGCTCAATGCCTGGCAGCAGACACGCCAGGTACTGGCGCGTTGGACCACCATGATCTGTCTTGCCTATTGGTTGCCCCGCCTCTTGTCTCTCGTCATGGGACAGGAAAGGGTGAATCACCTCCTTTCCATTCCCTGGAGAAGGAAGGCACCGGCAACGGCGGGGTCATGGCACGGGCCATCATGCATCATTTTTACCGTTTCCCCGTTCGAACACTCTGGAATCAAAAAGAACAAAAAATGCAGCTTCCGAAAGAGCTCCAGAAACCCTTTTTTCGGAATGTTGCCTGAATAACAGCACTATAACTGAACAATCAATGCCTTTCAGACCG
>JAFGPZ010000288.1 GCA_016935935.1 Deltaproteobacteria bacterium | reverse complement strand
GACGCCGCTATCTTCGTGCTTGGTATGATCGTCGGTGCTGGAATCGCTCACAACTTCGGCCTGGCAAGCTCGCCAACCGGCGTCGGCCCCTACGGGATTCCAGCCGTGATCATCGGTTTCATTGTATGCCTGTTTATCGGATTCACCATGAGAAAAAGAATTGCATAAAAGGAGGAGTAACCCATGTCGAAAACAATAGATGCTCGAGGACTTTCCTGCCCACAGCCTGTCCTTATGACACTGGATGAAATCAAGACGGGCGGAGAGAATGAACTTTTAGTAATGGTTGACAGCGAAGCTTCGAAAGAGAATGTTTCACGGGCCTCGGAAAACAAAGGGTGGGAGGTTGCCTCTATCACTCAGGTTGCTTCTGAGTATCACATTGCAATCAAAAAAGGATAAAACCCATGTCCGCGTTTAGTTTTTTAAATAAAATTATCAGCAAAAGCGAACCTCCCTATTCGGCCGATCAGGCGGACCGGGGAATACTCGTGTTCGAAAATACCAGCGAGGTCATCAAGGCGGAAAAAACTTTAAAACAAAAAGGATGGGATATCCGCGTCATGGGACCTCCCCCGGAGATCCGCCAGGGCTGTGACCTCTGCATTGAATTTCCTCTGATTGAAGAACTACAGATAGTGAACGTTCTCGAGAAGGAACGGATTCCTCCGTTGAAGGTTGTTCCCGTTACCAGTCCACTGCTCCAACCCGTCGACATTTTTCAGACCAAGGATTTCGGCTCGCATCTCATGGTGCGAGCGGCCAACATGAAACTGACAGTGGATAAAACCAACCTCATGATCGTCAATATATCGGGAGGTGGTTGTCCCGATGTGCCCTATCTGGCCGCCGCTATGATAGGGAAGACGATGGAGAGAGCTCCCAGTCCCCGCGATATAGGCCACACCCTCTGCGGTTACGCGCTTCAACTTGCCTATGAGGAGGTTCAACGTCAATGCTCTGCGTAGCCGGAACAGTTCCCTCAAAGGATTTTCCGCTTTTGGAAGGTTATGTCAAACTGATAGATGAAAAACTTCAAGTCAGCGGAAAATATATTGATGTCAACAGGGGCACGCCTGCGCTCCTCGCCGCTGCTGCAGTGACGGCCAATGTGCTCGGGCAGCCGCTGTTCACTTACCTTGTCGGGGACACGGGAACCGGTAATGGGAGCAGGCATCTTTATGCCCACATGGCTGATATTTTACCATGCAAAACCTTTGAAACTATAACTTTTCACTATCTCCAGCCCATAGTTCACTGGCATAAAAAACTGCAGGTTATTCTTGGGACTCTCACGTGCCGGCCCCGGCTCATCGCGGACGCGGGGTTCATGTACGCGGCAAAAATGAGCGGTGAGGCGCTATTATACGATTTATTTACCCCCGACGTGGGAGAACTTGCATTTTTAGCCGATGAAGAAGCACCCCACCCCTTCTATACCAGAGGATTCATTCTGCACGAAGCAAACCGCATTCCTGAGCTGATTTCCCGGGCATACAAGCATAAAAACGCTGCGCGGTACCTTCTCGTTAAGGGAGAGACAGACTACCTGGCCAATGTGCAGGGGATCCTTGGGACGGTCAGTGTGCCAGCCACCGAGGAGCTGGAAGCCATTGGAGGAACCGGCGATACCTTGACCGGCATAGTCTCTGTCCTCATCGATTCGGGAATGCCTATAGAAAAAGCAGCCCTGGCTGCCATGAAGATCAACCGTATTGCCGGCCATTACGCCTGTCCCACACCAGCGACACAGATAATCGAAATCATCCGATACATACCACAGGCGCTCCATGATGTCCTGAAAATAGAAAACCTGGAATCTGTAAAGGTACAGTCTCTTTATTAGAGAGGGACTATAACTCTCCCACCGTATCATTCCATACTTCGATAAAAGTTTTTCTGATGTGCAATAGGATCTTTTTTGCAGTTAGTGTACAATGTAATTGACATCACATTCTAAAATAGATTAGAAGCGACATCGGACACTCAAGACCAAGCGGAGGCGGAATATTATTGAAAACAAGGTATTTCTACGGATACACTATTGTCGCTGCAAGCTTCCTGATCCAGGCAGTCTGCATAGGCGCGATGTTTACATACGGTATTTTTTTCAAGGAGCTCCAGCAGGAATTCGGCTGGTCCAGGGCCTTGGTATCGGGCGCGTCTTCCACTGCTTTTCTTGTTATGGGTGCCGGTGCAATCATTGCAGGTACTTTAAACGACAGAATCGGCCCTCGAATTATATTGTCGGTATCCGGGATATTCTCTGGCCTTGGATACATACTTATGTCGCAGATGAACATGCCCTGGCAACTTTATCTTCTCTACGGTGTGTTCGCTGGCATCGGGTTCTGTACCCATGATGTCATTACACTGTCCACAGTTGCAAGATGGTTTGTTAAATACCGTGGCATGATGTCGGGAATTACAAAAGTGGGCACAGGTGCAGGGCAGTTTTTAGTCCCCTTGATCGCCTCGGCACTGATTTCCGCCTTTGGGTGGCGCAATGCTTACCTTATTATCGGTGGTGTCGTCCTGGTGTTACTGGTCTCACTCGCTCAACTCATGAAACGTGACCCCTCGCTAATAGGTCTGTTACCTGACGGTAATCAGCAAATCAGACATTGCAATACATTACTTATGAAAAAAAATAGTCTCCCTTTGCTGGAAGCGGTCAGAACTAATCAATTCTGGAAAATCTGCCTTGCTGAATTCTCGGCTTACTTCTGCATCTTTACCATCATTGTGCACATCGTGCCTCACGCAATTGATAAAGGAATGGAACCGTCAATAGCCGCTATGGTTCTCGCAACCATAGGCGGGGCAAGCATGATTGGAAGATTTGTGATGGGTATCGTAAATGATAAAATTGGGGGGAGATACTCACTGATGATCTCTTTCATCATTCTGATCGGCAGTATTATTCTGTTGCAAATTATCAGCGCCGCCTGGATGCTGTTTATATTCGCCCTTGTTTATGGGTTCGCTCATGGCGGTATTTTAACTGTCATGTCTCCGATGATAGCTGAATTTTTCGGTATGGGTTCCCACGGACAACTCTTTGGCGCAATACTGTTCGTCGGTACTATAGGTGCTACAATTGGGCCTATTCTTTCGGGATATATCTTCGATACTACGGGAGAATATATGATGGCATTCATGATTTTGACAGTATTTGCCATTGCGGGCTTCATACCGATTATGCGCCTTCGTCCGATCAAAGTGGCGATAAAACCATAATCTGTCTTGACATCCGGCCAAAATCCGCATAGTTGTATCCCGGAATCAGCTATTGGTTTCCGTGCCGCTTCAATGGTAATTGAATGCATTTTGAAACCTCACCGTAAAGCTCTTTCATGTGCCTGCTGAAAGGAATAATTTGTCGTTGAAAAAATACCGATATTTACTAACGGACAATCTTCAGAGTTCGTTTTATTATCTTATCCGTGCCTATTGTTGGACATTCCGTCTTCAGATTGAAAACGAAAAGCCCTGGTTGGAACATTTGCAGAAGGGCGGCCGGATTCTCCTTTGCTGCTGGCACCAGCAATTTTTCTCGGCCATTCGACATTTCAAGACCTATGCAGTATATCACCCTGGCCTGATGATCAGCCAAAGCAGAGACGGCGATGTTATCGCAGGGATTGCCGAGAAAACCGGCTGGCACATCGTTCGGGGCTCCTCGTCAAGAAATGGCAATAACGCACTGAAAGAGATGATCCTCTATATGGGACAGTCTGGTTTTGCGGGTCACGTCGTGGATGGACCCAGAGGACCGGCGGGAATCGTCAAAGCTGGGGTTATTCGTTTGGCACAGGGTACCGGGGCCTTTATTGTTCCGTTTTACATCTCCGCCGACAGGTGCTGGTATTTTAACAGTTGGGACCGCTTCATGCTTCCGAAACCCTTTGCGAGGGTAACCCTGCGTTTTGGCGAGATGCTGGATCTGACTTCCGGAACAGGCGAAGAGGATTTCGAGCATAACAGATTACAACTTCAGGCAATCATGCAGCCCGGTCTTCATCATTTCGGGTCACAACAGGCGCTTGATAACGAAAGGTAAAGTATAATGGGATTAATGAAGGGGCAACTCACTTTTTCCAGATACGAAGTCTCCGGCGATCTACCATCAGACCCCAGGGATTTCATCGACAGGCAGATTAAACTTTTCTCATTTAAGGATCTGCTGTCGGAAAGTGAAAAAATTATGGGCTGGACAAGTCTTGAAAACGTACTCGACACTGATTTTGAATACGCAAATTATCTCCTCGACGACTATATCGTCTTTTCACTGCGCATAGACAGAAAAATGGTGCCCGCCTCTCTCTTGAGGCTGAAAACACTTGAAGAAGAGCGGGCGCGCATGAAGGATAAAGGTGTGGAACGGCTTTACAAGGCCGAACGTAATGATATCAGAGACGCCGTTCGTCTCAATCTTCTGAAGAAGACGCCATCGGTACCATCCTTCTACGAAGTCTGCTGGTCCCTTCCCGGAAAGTGGGTCATCTTCGGTTCACACACCGAAAAGGTTGCCGACGATTTTGAAGACCTCTTCAAGAGAACCTTCAAGTTGAAACTTATACCCTCAGTCCCCTGGAATCCCGCCTTTGTTGAACCTGATGCGATAAAACTAATACAAACCCTGGAAAGGCAGACATAATGAAGGAAAGTTTAACAACGGATTTTTCGTTCCTCGGCAGAGAATTTCTGACCTGGCTATGGTTCAAGAGCGAAGAGAGAAATGGCAACATATTAATCCCCGGAACCGGTGACATAACAGTTCTCTTTTTACATAGACTGATTCTCGAATCCGGAGAAGGTGATTATTCCGAAACCATTATGTGCAAGGGATTCAGAGCAGATCTGAAGGAAGGTAAAACAGCGCTTCGTGAAGGAAAAAAGATAAAGGAGGCCCGCATACGTCTTGGTATAGGAAGTGATGACTGGGAGTTCACCTTCAAGGCCGACGCGTTTCTTTTTCAGTCCATGAAATTACCCTCCGCTCCGGCATATGCCGAGGAAGAGGAAAAGGACAGGGAAGGACGACTG
>JAFGPZ010000287.1 GCA_016935935.1 Deltaproteobacteria bacterium | reverse complement strand
GCAAAGGTTGAAAATAACTTTATATCGCTTTTGGTAAGATTTAATTTCCCTTCGTTTGCCGCAACTCTCAGAAACCCCAATATGTGGTTTTTTACTTTCAAAGGAACAGTGAGTGAAGATGCGAGTTTCCACCTTTTGTTTATTTTTACGTCTAATTCGGTAAATCCATTATAGATGGAATGATCATTTATATAGATCATCTTTCCCGTTTTCGAAACGCGAGTTTCAACACAGTCATCCGTTTCTATCATAAAGGGATGGGTCCTTGCCGTATTCCTATCGTGGGGAGAATATCCCTTATGATATTTAAATTGAAGCATTGATCTATCTTCGTTGAACAGCCACAGGGCAGCGATGGTAAAGCCAAATACACCAGATGCTTCTTCCACAATAAAGGTAACTATTTTATCGAGAGATATGGGGCGAGTTAATAACGTCGATATTTTATTCATGGAGGATAAAACTTTATCCTTCTTTTCAATTTCAAATTTATATCGATCGATATCTTTTTCATATTTATTTTCTTTTGTCATGAAGCACATATACCTTTAATCGTGTAGAGCATAAGAGAAAACTGAAAAAATAACGTTACTTGATACCAAATCTTCACCTATAAATCAATACGCCGTACTAACGATGTCTGGCGGTCGTTCTCTTTTGCTGATTTTTACTACAGCCTCTCTTCTTTTTTCCGTAATCTGTGCCACCGTAAAAACAAAGGGAGCAGTTTTGATTTCTCTTAACTGCCCCCTAGATGTGAACTTCGAAATTGCCTGCCCGTCGACTATTTCACAAGCGGTTTGGGCACGGGGTATATTGCTCTTCCAAAGACAGTATTGCAGAGCGTTGCCCCGGACAGGTAAAGACCTGCACATCCTAAGAATAGGAGAAGGTATCCGACAACTGGTTTCCACGCTTTTGGATCTATTATTCCCATATCAAGAAGGCAGATACACCATAGGATGGCGTCAGCTACAATGAGAGCCACAAAGAATAGACTGCTGCTTCTGATATAAGCGGGAGTTACCAGTGTCAAGAAGGTGGCACCTGCCATCCACATATACCCTTCAACCAGTGGCAGTGGTTGTATTTTAAAAATTATCATCCCAAATTTCGCAAGAGTACTCAATGCAGCGGCGAACATAAAGAAAGCGGCAAAGAATAAAAACACATTCCCACCTGTGATATTATGATCTTTCAGTTCGATAACCGCTGTAGTAAACTGAACAATACCGCCGCCAATGAGCCACGCAGCAAGCAACGGTAATCCCCCCAAACCTACCTTGCCAAAAAATACCGCAGCAAATCCGAACGCAGCAACAGCGAGCGCAGCCAGACCTGCAGGAGCAGGTGTAGCAAATGAATGTTCCATTTGAGCCATAGTGATTTCTCCTTTTTTACTCAGTAATGGTTTTTACATAATTATAGTAGTATGTCAGGAATACTTTATCATTACGATTCACACACTACCTCCCAATGAACCATCCCACATTTATTATTTTTTCTTCTCACCCCCTTTCGGTGTAACCATACTGTTTTTGACAATTGCTCTTTAAGCGAAAGTTTATCCGGCCTTCTCCATTGGTATACATTTTGTGAAAAGAACGCAAGGAGTATGCCACGCTAAGATGAGGCGTAACATGTTGAATTTTCTTGAACTTATGATTAATTGAACTTAGTATTCTTCTATTGATTTGCAGCTTTTGAACTATTTGACTTCTCATATTAGTTTCGTTTACCGGTAATGACCATAAAGGAGTTAATATTATTAATGTTTTACCGCTGCGTATTATATGCTCCATTATATGATGATATGCTTTGATAATAGGAAGGTAGTAAAGATAAAGAACTTCTACAGAGTTTCTCCGGTCCGCCAGTGTAATGAAAGTCTGTTCAAAAAATTATTCCCCATGTGATAATGGGCGTTTCTTGACATCCTTAGATCAGGCTGGCGAAGACGGGTGGAAAGGAGGGAATACAAAACCACCCGACTTCGAAATGTCAATGGTTCTTCACCAACACCCTGCACCCAGCCTTACGAAAATTTACATTTTCCTCCCTCATCGTGACCGCTCTTACATAAATGAAGAACCTATGCTCGATGCCGAGAAGTAAGAAAAAAGAAGCTCAGTGAATCTCGCACCTGCACAGCATAATGATCTCAGGTTCCCATCTCGCGAGAAGGTCAGGAACCCGCCGGATTCACATCTGTTTCTGCGTTGAGTTTTTCCTGAAGGTTTTACCTATAGTACATGGTCTTTTCGTGTTTTACTTCCATTGTACCTTTGATCTCAAGGGTAACAAAGAGCATAGAAACAATATCGCACTGTTTCCTTTACGTGCTTACAGCACGTTTCAACGCTGTAACTGATTGTCCGGTTTAACCATCTATATAAAACCAGGCGTTTCGGCAAACCAGATGTATGGCCTAAAATTTCTTTGGCCAGTTTGCCAATAAATGTTTGCTCATACCCTGATTTTCTGAATCTCGAACTACGTTTAAGACATTTATGATATAGTCGCGGGTATCATACGGGTTTATAATATCCTGTATCCAGTACGATCCTGCCGCGGGATAGGGTGAGGTATCGGCCACCATCTTCTGCACCAATTTTTGCCTTTCCGCCTCAGGCAGATTTCCATAGACCACATCTGCTCCGATTGCGGGATCCATAAAACCAATCTCTGCCGTGGGCCACGCGACGAGAAAATCATGACCTGATCCCAGACTGCACATATTTATCATCGCCTGTCCGTAATTTTTGCGTATATTGATTGTAATCTTCGGAACGGTAACCTGAAACAATGCCTGAATCTGATTTACAACGCGAGAACCGACCCTCTTCCGCTCCGCCTCCTTTCCCGTAAGGTGACCCGGTGTATCGGCCAGGAAGATGAGAGGAATATTGTAAGAATCGCAAAGACATAAAAAACTCGTCGACTTTTCCAGTGCATCGGTATCGGTGGCACCACCGTTTACGATCGGATTGCTTGCGGTGATTCCGACAACTTCTCCGTTGATCCGCGCAAGGCAGGTAATAAGCATGGGACCAAACAGAGGTTTCAATTCGAGGAATTCTCCCCCGTCTACGAGACACTCGATGATTTTGTGCATGTCATAGGTTCTCGTATTTTTTTTAGGAAGAACATCGAGAATTTTTGACATTCTTTCTTCCGAACCCTCCGGGACAGGACGAATAGGCGGTAATTCTCTGTTATGATTGGGCATATAATCGAGATATTTTTTTATGACTTCCAGACTCTCCTCATCGCTTTCAGCTACTTGGTCTGTCATTCCCGTCACACTGGAATGGAGTTCCCATCCTCCCATTTCCTCGCCCGTAAAGGTTTGGCCTATTGCTCTTCCGAGAGCTCTCGGTCCTGAAACTGCGATAGCACTTCCTTTAACCTGAACAACAAAGTCGGCAACACAAGCCTGAAAATCCGCCACACCATAGCATTCGCCCATGGCTGCAAACATATACGGATGTTCCCGAAAGTGAGTATACTCAGGCCCCAGTGTATCGGTACCGCCTCCCCCGAGTTCGAATATTTTGTCCGATCCCTGACAATCGGGCATACGTGCACCGCCAGCTTCACCAAGATGAACATACGGAATTCTTAATTTGTTGACTTGGGTTTTAAACTGAAGCAGCTTCCTCAGGTTTATCTTGGCATTAGTCGACGCCATTACAGTGAAATCATTAGCCGACACCGCAACGCGCCTCCCATTTATTTTACCGAAACCCATAATCAAACCGTCAGTTGGCGTTTTTTCCGCCATGCCGGGCCATTCGGAATGGGCAAGGAGACCAAGCTCGAGGTAAGAATCGGAGTCCACTAATTTACTTATGCGCTCCCGCGCCGTCAGTCTTCCAAGATCATGTTGCCGCTGGATTTTTTTCGGTCCACCCTGCCCCATAGCTTTTTTCTTTTTTATTTCCAATTGTTGGAGTAGCTCTTCAAAGCTCATTTCCGACTCCTCTTTGTCATATAGTTGTTAGTGGAAGGAAGACCTGCATCCCCTCATTGTAGTTGCTTTTGATGGCACAGGTCCTCCCTGCGAAGTACATTATTGTTGAATCTGACCCCGTTAAGATTAATATCTTTTTTCAAAAATCGGTGGTTTTCTCGCGGGTCGGTCGAGTGAATCCGGAGGCGTCCATTCTATCTCTGGACTTACTCTAAGTTCAGCCCTCATATAATCTCGAATCTCTTTAGCCAGACCATCGAGCTGGTTTTCCATGCCGGACGCATATTCAACCCGGAGTTTTAACTGCGTGACTCTGTGTGATGGATCTTCCTTGATAATTCTCATGTGTCCCGTTACCCGGGGTACAAACTTCTGGAGACGACTGCGTATCGCACCGCCGAATACGTTTACCCCCTTAACGGTCAGCATGTCGTCGGAGCGACCGGTTACTCTAGCCCTCATACCTTTGAACCCGCAGCCTGGGCATTCAGAGGTAAAGACTTCAACAATGTCTCCGGAAGCATATTTTAAATAAGGAGCTGCCTTTTTCGTAAGGTGGGTACCGACGATCTCACCAATCGCTCCGTCTTTGATCTCTATCTGTTCTTTGGTTTCAGGATCGACCAGGTCTTCGTACCCGATATCCCAGTCTTCACCGAATTTATGAAGGCCATAATACTCATCTGAATCGCATGACATGGCCCAATTCAGCAATGAGGGTGCCCAGAAATCATACCATCGGCAACCAAATGCATCCTCAATTTTCTTCTTTATTTCCGGGATTCCACACCCCATTTCACCCGTAAGCACCAGGCATTTGTACCCTAAGTCTCTGGGATCAATCCCTTGTTTTTTGTATAGATCTATGTAGAACTCCACAATTGCGGCTCCGGTGCACCAGAAGGTAGGCTTTGTCCATTTTGCCATTTCCATAGCCATTTTCGGGCCAAGCCTGATATCAATGGGAAGGGGGAGTACCCCGGTCTTCTGGAGACCCGGGAGAAGAACGGATGTTGCGTAAACGCCCAGAGGAAATAAAAAGAAACAGCGGTCACCAGGACCGACGCCGCACAATTCACGGTAAAAGAAGGCAGCAATATCATCCGTTTTACGAGTATCTTCCAACGACTGAGTGTAGGGATATGTCGGATGGCCGGTTGTTCCGGAAGTACCTCCCGTTGATACGACTTCTTCCGGTCTGCAGCAAAGATGGAGACCAAAGGGATGGCCATATTTTTCCAGAGAATCTTCCTCACTCTGCCGTTCTGAATCCTTGTCCATCATTATAGGCAGCTTGCGAAGATCTTCCAGTGTCTTGATGTCGCCGGGTTCAGCACCGCATTCCTTGAAGCGCAACTGGTAGTACTCCGGCGAATTATCGTATACATATTGAACCTGTGCACTCAGGAGCTTATCTTTATGTTCCTTTCTCTCCTCAGGACTCATATCATTTAATTTTTCGGGGAAGAAACGTATTTTACCTGCCATTATCTGTTTCCTTTCCTTTCTTTAGTAGGTGATGCTCTATAGTTTATATTTTATTGATCGTCTGGTCTAATTTTTTTGTAAAACATGTACGACAATCAACAGCGATGGCTTCCTGTATATAACAAATAGGTATCACCTCCTTTTTATTTAAGTCTTTTTAATTCGCATCTTGTCTGCCGCACAGCCAAATGGTTATGTTCCACTTATGAATTGTGACACAAACCTTTTAAGATCTTTCATGTACCGCTGAACTCTAATCAGCAAACAGCGTGCCATCCATCAGATATTTTATAACTCCTTAATATACATAAAAATATTGCTATTACGTTAAAGACGTTTGTATAGGATGTTCAAGCATCTGGCTTATAAAACTGATGCTTTCACGATTTTTTCTTTTGAAACAACACTGGAATGTTTAATGTATATAACGGATTAGCTATTTGTAGGATATGCATCACAACTGTATCATATGATTCAAATATATGAATGCCATTAATACGATATTGGAGTGAACCCCACCGATTGCACAGAATATGATAGAGTATTAGACAGGATCAATACCCGGTAAGGGTAGAAAGGATCATGTCATGAAGTATAGAAGGCTCACTCCAATACAATATCCTAAGTGACGCGGATCTTAAAATTGCAGCCAGAAAGCAGGAAGCTTACTTTGAAACCCAAACGGGCACAATTCCGGGCACAATCCATGAAATCGGCAAAAAAAATCTCGCAACAATGGCGAAACCTTTGTAAATACTGGTGCCTAGCATATTGATTCCTAGATAACATTGCAGTTATTATAGTATTGTGATATTTTTCTTCCTAAAAAGAGTTATTGTCAAATGTTGTGTATGAAAAAATTAGGCGGCGATCCTGCTTTCTTCAATACCATTGACAAATTTAATTCCTTC
>JAFGPZ010000286.1 GCA_016935935.1 Deltaproteobacteria bacterium | reverse complement strand
TTATGTTATTTGGCAATGAGTCTTTTACTTTTATTAACTGGCTGTAGTGCCTTTGATGACAATGTTCACTTTAATAAAGGCAACCTTCAGAAAATTAAGAAGATTGCTATAACAACGTATGATGAAAAATCTGGGGTGTCTGTTAGTGTAGGTGGATTTAACAGCCGTATGCATATCCCTGCCGATGGCTGGGTATATGTAGCTGATACTGGGTTCGCGGGTGCAGTTCAAGGATATTACGAAAGAATTAAAGGGGCTAAACTAAAGAGTGTGGTTGGTGAATGGAACTTTTGCAATCAATTACGGAATGAATTCATTGAGAAATTGAAGACAAAGCAGAATTACTTTGATGTAGTAAATGGTGACAGTTTTGTTCCAAAGATGATTCCTGAGAAGATTTCTATTGGTTTTACATTTGGTGGTGGTGATCCAGGAAAAATAATCCGTGAATATGATTCGTTGGTTGAAAAGGTATCAAAAGAACACGGGATCGATGCCATAATAAATCTGTATCTCGCTTTTTATGGTTTGTCAACTGGAACATCGGACTCAGATGAGGCCATACCAGGACTCATGATAGAAGCAGAAATGATTTTGATCCCAAGTAATGAAAGGGCATGGCGAAAAACAGAAGGCGTATTCTATCGCGAACCAATTATAGATGGAACATCAACGGCTTACAAGAAAATTACTTTTGCTGATTATATAAGCACCCAGGTAGAGAAATTCAAAAGCGCAATGGATAAGGATTCGTCGTTAGTGATTAATAAACTTTTATTTGATATGGGTTTTGATGGGATTCCACAAAGTGATGAATAATAGAATGGCAAAGACAATTTGATAATTCCCGGCAAAAGTGTTATACCATTTTACAATAGAAATGAATCATAAATTGGCGATTCTTCGTTTCTCTCAGAATAACGGACTCTATTTTATGATGCAATTCAACCCAGAATTGGTATTAGCTACTGAAATTCCCTGATAGAATAATAGCCCAAAATTCCATACTTCACAATTTAAAAATTTGGGCTATTATTTAAAACTTTGGGTTAAGGAATGTCAATTGATTATTCCATTGCAGTTTTAACTCAGTATTCCTGTGACATTCCAGCCAATTCTTGACATCTTGCCCAATTCCAATAAATGGCCAAAAACACGTTAAGGCACAAAGAAAATCCTTTGTGCCTTAACGAGATCAACTTATGTTAAATTGCTATGGAAGTCTTCTCAGGATTCCATATCTGGCTTCCAGACCTTCCATACTTTGCCAACCAGATCAGGTCCCGGTTTAAGTGTTACCTTACCCGGTTGCCATCCAGAAGGCGTGACTTCGCCTGTATTCCGGACATGCTGGAATGCTTTAACCTGACGGATCAGTTCTAAAACACTGCGCCCAACCGGAGGAGATAGTACCTCCATTGCCTGAATTATACCATCCGGGTCGATCAAGAAACGTCCCCGAATATCAACCCCGCCTTCTTCATCATAAACGCCATAAATCTGACCAATACGGCCACCAGCATCTGAGAGCATGGGATAAGGTACTCCACCTTCTACCATCTTGGATAGCTCTTCCTCTTGCCAGATTTTATGGACAAAATGGCTATTGGTGCTAATTGACAATATTTCCACACCTAATGCTTTAATCTCACTGTATTTGGCGGCAACTGCCGTCAATTCAGTTGGTCAGACAAAGGTGAAATCACCCGGGTAGAAGCAAATTACCACCCATTGACCTTTATAATCCGAGAGTTTAACATTCTTGAAACTTCCATTATGAAATGCATTAGCCTCAAAATCCGGTGCAGGCTTTCCAACTCTAGCAGTCATTTTAGTTTCCTCCACTTTAACGTTGACTGGTGAATCCGATTCTGCCTTAGGCGCAGAAATTGGTCCTTTTGCCGGGGATACACACCCGTCTTTTGGCTTTCCCATATTAATCCTCCCTTTAAGGTTTGAATTTTTCGCTACATTGTAGCTTTGACTCGGTCTTCCTGTGACATTTCAGATAGTCCTTGCTACGACAATGCGAGGTCGAAGCGATCAGCGTTCATAACTTTGTTCCAGGCCGCTATAAAGTCATTCAGGAACTTCTCCTGAGAGTCCGAACATGCATAGACTTCCGCCAGGGCCCGGAGTTGAGAGTTGGAACCGAAGATTAGGTCGACACGGGTGCCGGTCCACTTGAGTTCGCCAGTTGCCCGATCACGACCCTCGAAAATGTCTGCATCTTCCGAGGTTGGTTTCCAAATCGTGCCCATATCCAGCAAATTCACAAAGAAGTCATTGGTAAGACTTCCTGGTCGCTTGGTGAATACGCCATGCTGGGACTGTCTGAAATTGGCATTCAAGACCCTCATACCGCCAATGAGAACCGTCATCTCAGGAGCGGTCAACGTCAGAAGTTGCGACCGATCAACCAGCATTTCCTCTGCTGATACAGCATATTTGGTTTTTTGGTAGTTACGGAAGCCGTCTGCCGCCGTTTCGAGTACAGCGAATGACTCCACGTCGGTTTGCTCCTGCGACGCATCTGTGCGTCCAGGTGTAAAGGGAACATTTATATCGTAACCGGCATTCTTCGCCCCTTGCTCGATACCTGCGCATCCACCCAGAACAATCAAGTCAGCCAGCGAAACCTTCTTTCCACCTGACTTCGCGCTATTGAACTCCTTTTGGATTTTCTTAAGGGTCTTAAGCACCTTCGCCAGTTGCTCAGGCTGGTTGACTTCCCAATCCTTTTGCGGCGCAAGATGGATACGCGCCCCATTTGCCCCGCCCCGCTTGTCAGATCCTCGGAACGTGGATGCCGATGCCCAGGCCGTTGAAACTAGTTCCCAGATCGACAGGCCCGAAGCAAGGATCTTACCTTTCAGGTCTGCTATATCCTGCTCATTGATCAGCTCATGATCCACTTCCGGCACCGGGTCTTGCCAGATAAGCTCTTCATCAGGAACCTCCGGGCCCAAATAGCGTGAACGGGGACCCATATCCCGGTGCGTCAGCTTGAACCACGCCCGTGCAAACGCTTCTGCGAATTCCTCCGGGTTCTCGTGGAACCGCTTTGCAATGGGCCGATAGATAGGATCCATCCGCAACGCCATATCTGCCGTGGTCATTATGGGGGTAACCCGTTTCGACGGATCGTGGGCGGCTGGTGCGAGAGCCTTTTCATCCGGATTGACCGGGACCCACTGCCAGGCTCCGGCCGGGCTTTTCACCAGATCCCAGTCGTAGCCGAATAGCATATCAAAATAGCCCATGTCCCACTGGGTCGGTTTTGGTGTCCACGGGCCTTCGATTCCGCTAGTGATCGTGTCATCCCCTTTACCGCTGCCATAACTGCTTTTCCAGCCAAGTCCCTGCTCTTCTATGGGTGCGGCTTCAGGCTCAGGCCCCACATGTGACGCAGGGCCGGCGCCGTGGGTTTTGCCGAATGTGTGGCCACCGGCGACAAGTGCCACGGTCTCTTCATCGTTCATTGCCATTCGCGCGAACGTCTCCCGGATATCGCGGCCAGAAGCAACCGCGCTCGGTTGGCCGTTCGGGCCTTCCGGGTTCACATAGATCAAGCCCATCTGCACAGCGGC
>JAFGPZ010000049.1 GCA_016935935.1 Deltaproteobacteria bacterium | reverse complement strand
CGGACGGCCTTGCCTTCACTCGTGGGCAGGTTGCCTGGCTCGATAAGTTCCACTTTAGGGGTGATAAGTATTTCACTCTTCAGTTCCTCTATAATTCTGCGCCTCAGATTTTCAAGCTCTTTAAGGTTGCCTGAAAAGAATTCCTTCTCAACCTCGACCCTTACAATCATGTGATCGTTGTAACCTTCACTCTCCAGAATAATCAGATAGTTGGTGCCCACACCCTGTATCTCCATAAGCTTCTTTTCTATCTGAATGGGATACATGTTGACGCCTTTGATGATTAACATATCGTCGGTTCTTCCCTTAATCCTTTCGATTCTCCTGTGAACTCTGCCGCATTCGCATGGACCGGGAATGATCCGCGTTATATCCTTTGTTCTGTATCTCAATATGGGCATGCCCTCCCTCTGCAGAGTGGTAAGGACCATTTCTCCCTCTTCGCCTTCAGGAACCTGCTCCCCAGTCGCCGGATCTATAATTTCTAAAATATAATTATCCTCCCATACATGCATACCCTCCTGGAAGGGACATTCAAATGCGACACCAGGGCCGTTCATTTCCGATAATCCGTATGAATTGTAAGCCTTCATGCCATAAAGCTCTTCCACCTTTCTTCTCGTCCTTTCCGAATGAGGTTCCGCGCCAAGAAAGGCAATTTTCAATTTCGTTTCACTTTTCGGATCTATGCCCATCTTTTCAAACACTGTGTAGAGATGAAGGGCGTAACTGGGAATGATATGAATGGTGGTCGTGTCAAAATCCCGCATGAGCTGTATCTGGCGCTTGCTGTTCCCTGAACCTGCCGGTATGGTAAGTGCGCCCAGTCTCTCAGCTCCATAATGAAGACCGAGTCCTCCGGTAAAGAGACCATAGGTCATCATATTCTGAAATACATCACCCTTTCTCATCCCGGTCATATACATGGATCGAGCCACAATGTTGGCCCATTCCTCTATGTCGTGTGCGGTGTGAAAGATTACCGTCGCCCGTCCTGTTGTCCCCGAGGAAGAGTGCATCCTGATTAATTCGTCCTTTGAAACAGAAAGAAAGCCGTAAGGCCAGCTCTCCCGCAAATCGTCCTTTGTAGTCAGGGGGATTTTCGTCAGATCATCAAGTGAATTAATACTATCGGGCTCAAAACCGATTTTCTGGAATAGACTCTTGTAAAAGGGTGATACAGCGGCCTTCTTGACGCTTTCTTTGAGATTTGCAAGTTGCAGCTCAAGAAAATTTTCACGGGGCATCACCTCAATTTCATTTTCCCAGTACATCTCTTCTCGCTCCTTCGAAGAACTCATTTACGTAATTTCTACAACTCCTTCTGAATTTTATCAAGTCAATTCTGCCGCAGTGAAAAGTTGAGATCGGAAAGACTTTTTTCTTAAGTTTATATGACCGCTGAAAACCGGACGCACTTTTCTCTGATGTCCTTTCAGAGAGCTTTGCATAACCCCCACACTGTTATTGCATAATCCCCACCTGGTCATTGCGAGCGCAGCGAAGCAATCTCATAACATACCGATAATGAACGAGATTGCCGCGGTGCTGCGCACCTCCAATGACCGGATTCACAATTATGCAAAGCTCTCTTTCAATCTTTAAAAGAGATGGACAAATATTCCGCTTCTCAGTTTCGGCTCAAACCACGTCGATTTGGGAGGCATTACCTTGGCGGCATCGGCCACATCCATCAACTGTCGAACCGTCGTCGGAAAGAGCGAAAAAGCCACGGCATAATCTCCTGAATTTACAAGCCGCTCCAATTCATCCATGCCGCGTATCCCCCCGATAAAGGTTATCCTTTTGTCTGTCCTGATGTCTCCAATTCCCAGCACTGAACTGAGCAGGTTTCTCTGCAGTATGGAAACATCGAGGATGTCGACGACATCACTATTATCGAAAGTACCCTCTTTGGCCGAGACCTTGTACCACCTTCCCTTGAGATACATGCCAAATACATGGGGCTCCCGGGGGCTCCGATCTTCGAATCCGCCAGTTATGCTGAACTTTTCAGATAGCTTATCCAGGAACTCCTCTTCCGTCATCCCGCCCAGATTAGTAACTGCCCTGTTATAATCCATTATCTTTACCTGATTATCGGGAAACAGAACTGCCAGCATATAGTTATATTCCTCGTTGCCTTTGTGATCCGGATTTTCCTTGCGGCGTTTTTCTGCTACACGTGCGGCGGATGCCGTCCTGTGATGACCGTCTGCTATATATATCGATTCTATTTTTAAAAAGGCGTCCTCTATTATCTTTATTTCTGATCTGTCACTGATGACCCATACGGCATGGGATATTCCGTCATCGGATACAAAGTCGTATTCAGGTTCTCCCTTGACTACTCTTTTTACCACATCATCGATAGCCTTTTCCGCCCTGTATGTCATCAATATCGGTCCGGGCTGAGCGTTGATTATATCCATGTGTCTGGTTCGGTCTGTCTCTTTGTCTTCCCTCGTCAATTCATGTTTCTTTATATGTCCCGATTCGTAATCCGCGACGCTTACACAGCCGGCAATACCGTACTGCTCATGATCACCCACTTTCTGTCTGTAAACATAAAAACAGGGCTCTTCATCCTGGAACAATATGCCCTTGTCCAAAAAACATTTCAGGTTCTCTCTTGCCTTTGCATAAACCTTGTCATCATAGGGATCGATATGCTCGGGAAGGTCGATCTCCGATTTGATTACATGTAGAAAACTTTTCGAATTCCCCTTTGCTATATGCCTTGCTTCTCTCGAATCGATAACATCATAGGGATAGGAAGCAACTTCCTTCACATATTCCCTTACTGGTCTCGCCGCTTTGAATGGAATTACTGATGCCATACCGTCTCCTTCTCTTTATAATAAAAGATCCCCGTATGGGGGACAAGTTCAAGGTTAGTAACACATTGGACTCATTCAAATCAATACCTATGATTTTCGAAGTCCTTGCAAAAATTCCTTCTCAATAGTATTAGTGAGACAGCAGGTAATACATGCGGTGAGGTTGGTATATGAATCTTACACGGATATTTATTCACGGGCTTGAAAGCAGCAGTAAGGGCACAAAGGGTGTCTTCTTCAGAGAGACCTATCCCGGTATGATTGTGGAAGACTATCCCGGTTCACTTGAAAAACGTATGGAGAAGCTGAACAGGCTTCTCACAGGCAGAAATGACATCATCCTCGCAGGTTCCAGCTTCGGGGGTCTCATGGCCGCCATCTATGCCTGCGAAAATGAAGATCGTGTCAGAAAGGTAATCCTGTTGGCGCCTGCTTTGCATCTTGAAGATTTTCACCCTTACCTTGGAAAGAGACTCAATATGCCGGCAGTCGTTTTTCACGGAACCCGCGATGAAGTGGTTCCCCTCTCACTGGTGCGCAGAATCACCGAGAATATCTTTAAAAACATAACATACAACGTCGTCGATGACGATCATCCCCTGCGCGAAACCTTTCTATCTTACGACTGGGACAATCTATTAATGGCTTGACACAGGCTTTCTGTTGAATTAATAGTGACATAAGGGGAGTTTACGTGGATAACAGTTATTCCAAAAAAATCGTTATACGCTTTTCGGCAGAGGAGGTCGATCAGCCTATCACATATCGCCTTGTCAAGGACTTCGATCTGTCTTTCAATATCATGAGGGCAAGGGTTTTGCCGAAAAGAGAGGGTCTGCTGGTATTGGACCTTTCCGGCACGAAGGAGAATTTCGACAAGGCGATCCGTTATCTGAAAAAATTAGGCTTGAAGGTTGAGCCCCTTTCGAAAAGCGTTACCCAGAATACCAGCAGGTGCGTCCACTGCGGTTCCTGTCTTGCCTTCTGCCCCACCGGAGCCCTCTATATGGACAAAAAGGACATGAAGGTCCTTTTTGACGTAGAAAAGTGCAACGGCTGTGAGATGTGTGTAAAGGCCTGCCCCGTAAGAGCCATGGAGATCGATCTTATATAGGTTGTTATTCGCCCAGAATAACTTTTTTACCTCGCTCTACGACCTTTTCTATCCCATCAGTTAGTTCCCTGCTCTCACTGATAACTTTTTTCCCCGTAGCAATCATCTTGTCCTTGTTTTTCATGACAGTCTCAACGGTCTTTCGCATATTGCCGGCAAAATCTCCAGGTGACCGGTAATATAAATATCCGGTACATGCCAGTAGTATCAGCCCAATAATCAGCACCATCTTGAAAAACTTCACAAGCATGAAATAAATCATGAAGAGAGCTGCGGCAGCTATGACCATTATAACTATTGGGTGATTTGCCAGGGATTCGATACAACTATCCACAGGATTCCTCCCCGATCATTATCCAGGAAAAGTTAATGTAAGATCCTTCCTCTTTTTTATTGAAGCTCCCCGCAACAAGTTGCGGGGAATCTCCGACTGTTGAGGAAATTGTTTGTTTTATATTCGCTCGCTACCCCCGCCGCAAGCCTGCCTGTGCAGTTGCACGCAGACAGGCAGCGGGGAATGAGCTCGCTGTTCAGTTCAACTTAAAAAAATCCTTTCAAGCTCACTGGCCGTTAGCTGTTTGCCACCTCTGATTGTTCTCTTTCCATCT
>JAFGPZ010000285.1 GCA_016935935.1 Deltaproteobacteria bacterium | reverse complement strand
TTTGTCTCTTTACCATAGCGAAGATAATCGATAACTGCCTGTCTTGTAAGATTCTTTGCCTCTAAAAATTCCGTGACTCTGTCATCTTGAAACCAGGACAAGTACCGATCATCAATATGTTGCTCCTCTAACTCTTCTAGAAACAATCGTTCTGACTCAAAACAATTCATCTGGCCGGCACCTTCCATCGGGATGGATCGAGAATTTCCTCATCGTTCCAGGAAAAATTTCTATAATCATCTGCGGTCATCTCGGGAGCATTAACGCATTCACACATTATCTCTTCAAACTGTCCTGAATCTGCAACACCGATTATAGTTGCTTCTATCTCTTCAAGATTCAGAACAAAATCTAACGCCGATTTAACCGGCGATAGGTTTCTTTCTTTGATTGACTCATGGTAATGATGAAGGTGTTTCCGCACAGAATAAAAGTAATCAGGCAGATCTGAAGGATCCATGAGGAGAAGTCCCTGCAGGAATACTGAACGGGCATAGACTTCAACGCCACGCTTTTTCAATTGTTTAAGATGTCCGCTCCTGATCAGACGCTGGTCCAATATATTTATGGGAAGTTGTATCAAATCGATGGGAAACTGTTCCAGGATCGCATCGATCTGCCTTGCAGAATAGACAGAGGCTCCGATTTTTTTCACCAGCCCCCCTTGTTTCAGATACTTCATGGCTTCCCAGAGAAGACCCCCACCTTGTGTCAGAAGATCGTCTGCATTGTGAATAAGAAGTCCATAGAGGGACGATTGCTTTAATCTGCCTAAGGACTCATGGAAAACCCCTTTTAACTGTTCCGCATCCTCTACATTAAGCCGGGGTTTATTATATTGGGGCGTCTTGGTAATAATATAAAAGGGGTGATGTTCAGTCAGGCATTGACCCAAAACTCTCTCACTATCTCCATAGATGCTCGCAGTATCAATGATATGAACACCGTTTTTCGTCGCAATGTCCAAAATTCTTTTTACTTCTGCGAAAGGTGTTTTACCCAGCGGATTGGATATACCGTAATCAAGCCCGAACTGGGCTGTACCTAAACCAATTTTCATCGATCAACTCATCATTGCTTTTCTCACGGCCCCTATAACGGTGGTCACATCCACATCACTCATCCCTGGGAACAACGGCAGACTGATGATTTCTTCATAAGCTTTTTCAGCAACCGGACACATCCCTGGCCCGGTATGGAAGCGATTCCTGTAAAAAGGGTGCAGATGAACGGGAATGTAGTGGACATTTATAGCGATCCCTTTTTCGCGTAAACTGGTAAAAAGCGCTGCTCGATCAATATCAATCCTTTTGAAATCTATTTTGACCACGTAGAGGTGATAAGCATGTAATACATCCAGACGAACTGCAAGAGGATTTATCGCCGGGAGATCGGAAAAAGCTTCATCATAGCGCGCAGCTATCTCGCGTCTGTGCTTCAGAAACTTCGGCAGTTTTCGCAACTGCGAAATGCCAAGAGCACACTGAAAATCCGTTAGACGATAGTTGTACCCCAAATCAACCATTTCGTAAAACCACGAACCTTGGCTCTCTCGGTGACGGTGATCTGTCGTGATCCCGTGATTGCGGAAAATATGCATTCGTTGAGCCAGTTTCTCATCATCCGTGGTAATCATTCCCCCCTCGCCGGTGGTGATATGCTTTACAGGGTGAAAGCTGAAAATAGTCATGCCGGCAAGAGATCCGACCTTGCGTCCCTTGTATTCTGCGCCAAGGGCATGGCACCCATCCCCCACCAGTCTCAGATTATGCCTATCTGCAGTCTCCCTCAGTCTGTCCCAATCGCAGGGCTGTCCAGCATAGTCTACGCCGATTATAGCTCTGGTCTTTTCAGTGATTTTTTCTTCCACCTTTGCCGGATCGATAAGAAGTGTTTCTGGATGAACATCGGCAAATACAGGGGTTCCCCCCTGAAATACAACGCAGTTGGCGCTGGCGGCAAAGGTCATAGCGGGGACGATCACTTCGTCTCCTGGACCGATGCCGAGGGCGAACATTGCTGCATGCAAGGCCGCCGTTCCGCTGTTCACCGCCACAGCGTATTTTGCACTGACTTGTTCCGCAAAGGCTTTCTCGAACGATTCGACACAGGGACCAGTCGTCAGCCAATCAGACCTTAATACCTTGACAACAGCCTGAATGTCGTCCTCATCAATCCACTGTCGCCCATAGGGTATCATATGCCCTGTATAACCTCGTGCATTTCATCGATGCTCAATTGCCAAGGATTTGTGTTGGAATTATATTCAAAATCTTCAGGCACTGGCTTGCCTCCGTTTTCATCGAAACGGCGTCCCCAAAAGGGAAAATCCGGCTGGATGATGTAATATCGCTCATACTCAACCGTTCGCCTTGCGTCATCACGCGGAATCATGACTTCATGCAGTTTTTCCCCGGGCCGAATACCAATAACCTCTCTTCTGCATTCAGGGGCTATCGATTTTGCAAGATCCATCATATTCATGCTGGGAAGCTTCGGCACAAACATCTCGCCACCCACCATGCGCCCCAGGCACTCCAGAACAAAACTTACTCCCTGCTCGAGTGTAATCCAGAAGCGTGTCATCCGCGGGTCGGTAATGGGCAGTACCCCTGTTTTTCTCTTCTCAAGGAAAAAAGGGATAACACTTCCCCTGCTGCCGACGACATTTCCATAGCGGACGACAGAAAAAATCGATTTGTCTCTTCCCACATAGGCATTTCCCGCAACAAACAGCTTGTCTGAACAAAGCTTGGTCGCGCCGTAGAGATTGATCGGATTGGCCGCCTTGTCCGTGCTGAGTGCAATCACTTTCTTCACGCCCTCATCGCTAGACACATTGATCACATTCTGGGCTCCCAGGATATTGGTTTTTACCGCCTCAAAGGGATTGTACTCTGCGGCAGGAACCTGCTTCAGCGCCGCCGCGTGAATCACAATATCGACCCCTTGGAACGCACGGTTAAGCCTTTCCTTATCCCGGACATCTCCGATAAAGTAGCGCATGCACGGATATTTCTGATCGGAATAGACTTGTGCCATTTCAAACTGCTTCAACTCATCGCGGCTGAAAATAATAAGTTTTTTCGGCTTTGCACGCTTCAGAATCATTTCCGTACACTTTTTTCCAAATGATCCTGTACCCCCGGTTATGAGGATTACTTTACCATCAAGCATAATTCTTGTTTCCTTTCCGATCCAAGTGGTGATGTTTTTTGCCTTTCTTCCTGGAATTGCAGTTCAAATAGATGCTTATAAGTGACGCTGTTTTTCAGCAGTTCTCCATGTGGCCCCATGGACTCTATTCTGCCATCCTTGATGACCACAATCTTGTCGGCATTCAGGATTGTAGAAAGTCTATGGGCAATGACGATGGCTGTCATTTGATGAATCACCCGGTCAATTGCCATCTGTACAGCTCTTTCAGATTCGCTATCCAGAGCACTTGTCGCCTCGTCCATTATCAACACAGAAGGTTGATCATAAATAGCCCGGGCTATGGCAATGCGTTGTCTCTGCCCCCCTGATAGGCGTATTCCCCGATCACCTACCAAAGTATCGAGACCTTGGGGACAGGCCTTGATAAAATCGTACGCATTTGCGATTTCTATCGCCTTAGCGAGTCTAGCTTCATTTGCGTCGCGTCCATAGGTAATATTATCCCGCACAGAAGCATTGAGGAGTAACGCTTCCTGAGGTACCACACCAAAATTTTTCCGGTAGCTTTCTTGGGTAAACTGCCGTAAATCCTGGCCATCCCAGGTCACTTGGCCCGAGAGAGGATCATAGAGACGCAGGATGATATCAACAAGGGTCGATTTGCCGCCGCCGCTGGGTCCGACAACGGCCACCAGTTCCCCGCGTTTAATCTCCAAGGTAATGTTTTCCAGAACCGCCCGGTCCTTTTCATAGGCAAAAGAAACGTCGCTGATTGATATTCTGTCTTTCAAAGCCTCGGCCTCTTTGTCCCCGTCAGGAAGCACATTTTTGACTTCAAAAATCTCAATCACGCGAGCTGCGGAGCCCAACATTCCCGAAATGGCGAGAATATGAGTTGCCATTAAAGAGATCGGTGCAATAACCTGCCTTCCCATCACCAGAAAAAGTGCAAACCCGGAAACGGTCAGCCGTCCCTGAGACAGGGCATAAAAGGCCATTATGATTAGAACAGCAATGGCGACCGCATCGGTCATTAGCCTCAGAGGCTCTTCAATATGCTTGGAAAAAACATATCTCATCGTTTTGTGCCGTACATTCTTTACATCGAGACCAAAACGCCGTTTTTCAAATTTCTCGGCTGCAAAGGATTTGACAACCCGGATTGTGAGAAGCATCTCCTGCAGTGTTGATCCGACCATCCCGATCGATTCGTTCTGCTCCGTCATTCGTGTTTTGATTCGATCGCCCAGAAGGCGCGTAATCAGCATATGGCCAGAACTGATGACGATCGTGGCCATAGCCAGGAAAACATCCGTCCAGACGAGGACGATCACGCTGACAACAATCTGGATCGCTGACTGTAGGATGCCCCGCGTAGCCGAATCGATGGAATAGGCCGTACCGGTCACATCCTGTGTAAACCGGCTAACCAAGTCTCCCGTTTTATGCTTTTGAAAAAATGAGAGGGGTAGAGAAAGTATATGGGACTGTAATGCCATATACATGTCGCTGGCGATACGGGTCCTGATCCACATGGCAAGCAGATAGCTCAGGAAACTTAAAATCGCCGCAATTATGGAAATCACGACATAGGCAACAAGCACAACTGCAATAATATTAAACATACTAGCGTGCTCAATATGCGCCACCATTAACATCGTCGGTCCAAGGTTGCTCAATGTTAAATCAGAAAATGATGAGGCAGGTTGCGCTTTGGACACGACCATAATGTCAAGGGCGGGGGCCAAGACCAAGGGTTGGATCGTAAGAACAAATCCGACAACAACACTGAGGACAACCAGCAGAATGCTTGCCTGCCAATACTTCCTGGCAAATTTATTCAGAAGAAAAATGAGGGGTCGGGCTTCAGCTTTTTGCATGGTTTACAGGATTCTCCAATTCGGCCGCTTCAGGAGCATGTCGCGACTTTCTGTAAATTCCTGGGCGGTCATCACCATGACCCGGATTTTTCGCTTTATCTCTTTTTCGAGGTTTGGTCTCAATCCCTGAATTTTATCCATATCCACATCACCAACAATTAGCACATCAATCAAGCCGCTGTCGCGCCCTTCGGCATAATCATCGAGGGCATAGATAGCTTCAACCTTTCCAAGATCATTGAGTATCTGCTCGACAATTTTATCGATGCCATAATACTTCTTTACAATAGAACTGATTTCCGGAAAAAAGGGATGGTTAATATTGGCCTTGTAGAATATTGATTGTCCCCGTTGCTCTTTATCTAAATAGCCAGACTGACTTAGATTGTCCAGTTCCTCTTTCAGGGCGTTGGGACTTAGATGAAATTCTCTTGCTAATTCGCGCAGGTAACAGGAAATGCCCGGATTCAGGAAAAGTTTCAGAAACAAATTGATCCGTGTTCTGGAAGTGAATAACTCGGTCAGCATGTTACCAACTGTTAACCTTCATATAGAAACTTTTGCAAAAGGTCTTCCCCTGAGGGGCAACTCTCTCAGGCTCCTTGTTGAGCCTTTTAAAGTGAACCTCCCCCGGCAGGGGCTTGGGGCATCTTTGGACTACAAGCTTAAATCTGCTTAAGCCCTCCGGACTGCCACTGCATCTCCAGACAAGGGTCTGGAGTTTTATGCGGCTGAATAAAACACTTAAGGAAGCATTGTCTCGGAGCCTTCGCATATTATGCAAATATTTAAATATTAAAGGGTTTCTTTGCTTTGTAGAATAATGGGGATGAAGGGTAGGGTTTTTAAAGCTCCGCCCTGTCGATTACACCTGCGATCGATCAGGATTCACCTGAAATCTTACAGTACATAATTGTTTAGATTAACTAAACAGATCTGTCAAGAAGAATTTGCGGTACGGTTATTACTAATTCAAAAACGGTCCTTGAAAATCCCGAAGGTTTCAATCATGCCTGTTTCATAAAATCGATGACATCGTCCAAGGACCGTCGCAACGGAATTTCCGGCACCCAGCCGATGTCACGCTTAATTTTTTCATTAGAGCCTATAATGGCTTTATTATCACTCGGCCTAATGAGTTTTTCATCTATTTCTATAACAGCTTCCATATCCAAAATCGAACACATCTGCTCAATGATATCCGTCAACGAATATCCAATTCCACTGCAGATATTATAAATTTCTCCACTTTTACCCTTTTTCAATAATCCATCATAGGCTCTGACCACATCCCTCACATCCACAAAATCTCGAATCAGGGATATATCTCCGGTGATCAGCTTTGGAGAAAATATGCCCCTCTTTTGCGCCTCTACCAGGCGTTTGGCAAAAGAGGCGATAACAAATATCTCTTTTTGCTCCGGTCCTATGTGATTGAAGGATCTAGTCATTACAATATCCAAACCGTACCCCTTTATATATACTTTGGAGAGCATTTCTTGTGAGACCCGTGCCACGGCATAGGGACTGATGGGATTTAAAGAGTCCTCCTCACGAAAACCGGTATTGCTTCCCCTGAGATCGCCATATTCTTCCGAGGAGCCTACAGATAAAATCCGTATCTCGGAATTGACGGAACGCATTGCCTCTAAAACATTTAAAAAAATATTGGTATTATTTTGAAAGCTTTTAACAGGATTTTGCCAACTGAAAGCAACACTGCTGAATGAAGCCAGATGTAAGATGTAGCTCGGCTTAAATTGAAGGATTATTTTTTCTATTCCTTCCCTGTCAAGCAAATTCATTTGCTCAAAATCACATTGCACATGGTCCAATCGGCCCAATCCGAAATCAGGGGAATTGATATCAATACCCAATACAGATACCGGGTTCTGTAAGATTTCAAGATATTCTAAGAAATGTTTGCTGACGAATCCGGAAAAACCGGTAATGAGATATCTATCCATGGACAATATTCATAAGTATAAATAAATGTTTGAATATATTGTTCTTACGTTCCGTCGACAACATGATCGGTCGTTAAGATAATACGTTAAAGGCACTATTGCTTCTTAGAACGAGCAGAGATTCTCGTTGTGTATAGTTTATCTGAACATAGTTGTCAAGGGCAATTCCGACCCTTTCCTCAGAGTTGATTTCGTCCTTGTACGCATGGCAGATATCTCGACCCTTGGAACACAACATAAGATATTTCATTATGTTCCATAGAGTTTTATCATATTTGTGCAACAGTCATTTGCTTAAGGCCCTCTATTGTCTTTGCAGCCGTTTGGTGCCATGAAAACTGACAGGCATGCTTTTGTGCTTCCATTACCCGAATTTTTCGATAATCACTCTTCCAAGAAACAATATGAATCATCTGTCGGGCAAGATCTGTCGAACTGGCATGATCAAAGTAACACACCTTATCGCCGCCCACTTCTGGTATCGATCCGCATCTGGTGGTCAAGACAGGCACGCCGGACATCATGGCCTCCAGCACCGGGAGGCCGAAACCCTCATACAGCGAGGGAAAAGCAAAAAGGGCTGCACCTTGGTACAGAGCAAAAAGGTTCTCGCGGTCAACCTGCAATAACCTCTGGAATCGTGACATATCAGGCACTTTGCACAGCGCCTTCTGCACCTCGGGCTCTCCCAGGCGCGGCTTTCCAACCAGCACTAATTGATGGGGAATCTTCTCCATGATCTGGCCGAAGGCCTCGATGAGCACATGCACATTTTTATGGGGGTAAGTGTTCGCGATGCAGAGAATATAGGGCTTCTCAGAGGGCAGCAATCTTTTCAGTCTTTGGCGTTTTATATCGGCGGGAATGGGTTGGGCAAAGGCCGGGTCTACAGCCAAATGGACCGCCCGGACCGATCCCTCACGGGCATGGGTAAATGTCAGGATTTCCTTGCGGGAAAATTCAGAAATGGCAAAAACACCCCGGCAACGTTTTGCAGCCATCCGCACGAGGATATCCGTTGCGATCCTCGCCAAAAAAGTCAGATCCTCTGGATATCGCCGGTACTGCATGTCAGGAATGGTCACCATTTGGGGACATGTAACAAAAAATGGCACCGTATAACCGGGCGACCAGAGGAGGTCCACATGACTAAGAGCAACCCGAAAGGGCAGATAGGCCTGTTCCCAGATGATGCGGGCGTAGCGGTTGGTTGCCCTCAGTGGTAAGGGATGGAAGGCAAATTTCGGAAATTGTCCAAAGATCCGTTTAAGATAACTGTCATTTTCTCTGTTCGTAAAAAGAACCCAATCGATATCTTCCGAGGACTTTGCCATGGCAAGCAGAACTTCTCGCAGGTAAGTCTCCGTCCCTCCGACTTCGCCGGGGATAAGAAAGAGTGTGTTAACCCCGATTTTCATCGCGGTCTCTTTTTTCTCCTGGAAGCAGCCATGAGCGTATAGGCGCCCACAATGCCCCAGCGCACGATCCCGTGGATCCAGGTCTGCGGTGCCAGCCAACTGGCATCCCCTGCCGCCGCATGGAATTCCTCCCTGAACTGTACGGCGAATTTCCTGGCGCTGATGGAACCCGGATGCCAGCGGAAATCAGCCATGGGCGTACCTGGCACACGGACTGCCCCTCCCTGCCTCCAGAGACGAAGCACGAAGTCATAATCCCAGGCAGCCACCATATCTTCCCTAAGGTAGCCGGTGGCTTCAAGGGCGGAACGGCGAAAAAACATCGACGGTTGGGAGATGTAGTTAAGACACTGGATGGTAAATTGTGAAGAAAGCGGGAAAAAGGCCTCCTTGAAACGGGTGATGCCCCGACGGATTTCCCGTCCCTCCTCATCAATAATCCGGCAGGCTCCAAAACATAAAGCCCTGTGGGGATGTGCAGCCATGATCTGGACAACTCTTTGCAGAGCACCGGGATGATAACGGTCATCGGCATTCAACCAGGCAACGATCTTCCCTGAAGCAAGTCGCAGCCCTTTGTTGATAGCTGCAACCGGTCCCCGATCCGGTTCCGAGATGATTTGTGAGATATCTCGTTCATAATGCCTGATGATCTCAAGGGAACCATCAGTACTGCCACCGTCTATTAGGATGTACTCCAGATCAACACCAGGGGCCCGGTGAGAAACAACACTCCGGATAGTCTCTTCCAGAAAACGACCCCCATTTTTATTCGGCGTAATAATTGTTAATTTCATGATCAATCTTCGAATAGTTCGTCTACTGTAGGCTGTTTATCTTCAAAGACCATTTCCAGGCTGATTCAATAATCGTATGTAAGTCCGAATATTGTGCCCTCCACGCTAAGATCTCAACGGCGCGTTGCTTATCTCCAATGAGACTATGGGGATCGCCTTCGCGCCGTGATTCTATAAGAAAAGGAACCTTCTTCTTTGTTACGCTTTCAGCCGTAGCTATGAGTTCTTTTATTGAATAACCCCGGCTATTCCCTAAATTAAAAGACTGGCTTTCCCCTCCTCGATTTAAAAAATCTAGGGCTAATACATGGGCTTGGGCAATGTCTGACACGTGAATATAATCGCGTATACAGGTCCCATCCGACGTTGGATAGTCATTTCCAAACACTTTTAAATTTTCTATGCGCCCAGAAGCAGCATCTAATATCAGAGGAATGATATGGGTTTCAGGTTCATGCCATTCCCCGATTTCGCTTTCAGGATCAGCGCCCGCGGCGTTGAAATATCTTAAAGCCATGAATCTAAGTCCATAACTTTTCGAGTAATCTCTAAGTATCTGTTCAATCATTAATTTTGACGATCCATAGGGATTAATTGGATTTTGTTTACTATCCTCCTTTATTGGCAATTCTTCGGGGATACCGTAAACAGAGCAACTTGATGAAAATATAATTTCGTTAACTTTGAACTCCCTCATAACCTGAAGCAGGTTAAGGGTATTTCTGACATTATTTAAATAATATTTTTCAGGATCGACAACAGACTCGCCGATATAGGCACTTCCCGCAAAATGCATAACTGTATCAATGGAGTATTCAGTAAAGACCTCCCGCAACCTCCTCATATCATTTAAATCGCCCTGAAAGAAATTGCCCCACAAGCAAAGCTGCTTATGTCCCGTACTGAGGTTATCATAAACAACAGTTCTATAACCCTTTTTACATAATTCCTTATTAGCATGCGCTCCGATATACCCGGCGCCACCTACAACAAGTATCGTTTTCATATTGCGGTCACCTTAGCAAAATGTCACAAAATAACCATAAGCAAGTTCGTGTACCCGTGACATAACGGATCTGATGCAGCAACGCTATATCCTTTTATGGAAAAAATTTCTTCTGATTTTTAAAAATTTGACAGAAAACATAAACCGTAAGCAGTAAAAAGGCCTCACTCATCCCTTTCCAAGTTTCACATTAGGAACCATTGTCATGCTTCTGTCTCAGAAAGCTGATACTGTTTGAAATAATGTTGTTAAAGGACTTCAAAAATAAATCGCTGTCCTGGTCAAGAGCCTAAGATATTACAATGCCTTCGGTTCTTCTCAATCGGAGGCCAACATGTCATGTCTCTTTTCCTTGGATTATCTCTGCCTCTTCAAGCCGATTGATGAGGGAATCGACAATTTGATCCACGCGCTGCAGGTCAGTTTCTATAATGATCTCAGGGGTAAGCGGTTCCTCATAGGGGGAACTGACACCGGTGAATTCGGAGATCTCGCCCGCCATCGCCTTTTTATAGAGGCCATTGGGATCACGCCTTTTGCACACATCAAAATCGCATTTGACATAGATCTCAAAAAAACGCTTATCGGGAAAAAGCGATCTAACCAACTGCCTGTCCCTCATGAATGGTGATATGAACGTGCAAATTACAATATGGCCAGATTCAAAAAAAAGCCTGGCGATTTCTCCTGCTCTGCGGATATTTTCGCTCCGATCTTCCCCAGAAAACCCAAGATCCCCGCAGAGGCCGTGTCTTATATTATCTCCATCGAGCAGCATTGTCTGGTAGCCTGCCCCGAAAAGCTTGCTTTCAAGATGTCTGGAGATCGTTGATTTACCTGACCCGGAATATCCTGTAAACCACAGAACGACTGCCTTGTGGCCATTTCGCACCTCCCTGGCTTCACGGGCAATGTTCCACCCACCCCAAACCGTATGAGGTGATTTGGTGATGCTTTTATAGCCTCTGGCGCCTTGCCCGGGGATATCGTCGACCGCTCTCGGAACACCCCTGATCATGCCTGCGGCGACGGTGTTGTTGGTCACCGTATCAATCAGGATAAAACTGCCCGTCGCGTGATTGATTTTATAAGGATCAAAAAAAATAGGAACGGGGGTACTGATTTCCACCCTGCCGATTTCGTTTAATAAAAAGGTATCGGCCTGTGTCCGATGCAGTGTACCAACGTCTATTTTATAGACGACCTTCGTTATATAGGCCCTGACGTACTTAGTCGTGTGTTTCATGATATAGGCTGTCGTCATTGTGGAAGCCGCTTCATCCATCCAGCAGATGATCGCTTCCAGACGGGTCCCTATCTGTGGCAAATTCTTCTTCCTGACAATCATGTCCCCCCGGCTCACATCAATCTCGTCATTCAACGTCAGAACCACGGATTGGGAGGCGAAGGCCTCCGGCAATTCACCGTCATAGGTTATGATGGATTTTATAGTAGTTACGTTTCCGGAAGGCAAGGCAACAATCTCCTCTCCCGGAGTTATCGTTCCGGAAGCGATTTTCCCGGCAAAACCCCTAAAATCTAAATGCGGCCGGATGACATACTGGACAGGGAAACGGAAGTCCACAAGGTTCCGATCGGACGAGACGTGGATATTTTCGAGGTAATGAAGGAGGGTCGTGCCGTCATACCACGGCATGTTTTTGCTTTTTTCAACGACATTATCTCCTTTCAGGGCCGATACGGGGATAAAGACAATATCGTGAATATCGAGTTTCTGCGAATAATCCTGATACTCCTCAACGATACGGGCATAGACATCCTCTGCGTAGTCGACAAGGTCCATTTTATTGATGGCGACAATCAAATGCGATATCTGTAACAGCGAAATGATAAACCCGTGTCGTTTTGACTGAGTCAAAACCCCGTTTCGGGCATCAATGAGAATAATGGCACAATCGGCACTAGACGCCCCCGTGACCATGTTTCTTGTGTACTGGACATGCCCCGGTGTGTCGGTAATGATGAATTTCCTCTTTGGCGTTTCGAAATAACGATGGGCCACGTCAATCGTGATGCCCTGTTCCCGTTCCGCTGCTAGTCCATCGAGCAGATAAGCGAGATCGACGTCCTTGAACCCCTTTCTTTGGGAAGTTTTTTTAATCGCCTCATACTGGTCCTCATAGATGGATTTCGTCTCGTAGAGGAGTCTGCCGATCAGCGTTGACTTTCCATCGTCGACACTGCCGGTGGTCGTGAAGCGGAGCAGGGATTTTTC
>JAFGPZ010000284.1 GCA_016935935.1 Deltaproteobacteria bacterium | reverse complement strand
CCCTTCCAGATACAGGAGTTACGTTATAAATATCGCACTCCGGAAATTTTTCCAGACTGATTTTTCGCATGATCTTTTAAATGTTGTTTTGGGGAAGGGCAAGAAAAAATACAGCAAAACACTCGGAGGCCCTCATAGGAAATCCAGTAAAGATAAGAGCATATCTTTACAAACCAAAGTTTCTACTGGAGAAGCTGCACTCGAAAAGAAATCCGACATTGAGAAATATCTCGGGTTGGATGCCTTCCAGGAATAGTGGCAATCATGTTCATATACAGTAGGTGTGAATATGAACAGTAAAATCAATCAAAACGGTTCAGCTCATATAATTATCGCAATTGTGGTTTTCCTGCTGCTGGTCGGTGCCTGGTATACCTACCACAGCTGGCAGAGCGGTAATTTAAAACGTGATATTCAGCAAATCGCGTCAGAATATAAAGACCTTGGTAATAGAGTCATTAATAAACGGTACTACAAATAAACGGAGATTTTTAATGAAAAAAACAGAGCTTATTTCTTTGGTGGTTTCGGTTATATGCGTGTTCGTTCTGACTTCTTTTTTAATTATTAATTATATCGGTGATTCAAGGGCACCGGCAGCGGTGGATACGAAAGACAATGGTGTTGTTTCGATAACCCCCACCGTTGCCGGCCTTCAAGAGATTTATCCTCGAATGAAAGTTGATAATATACAGGAGTCTGAAATACCCGGTCTCTACGAGATTACGGCAGGCAGTAATATTCTCTATTATTATCCTGAAAAGAATTATCTCCTGTTCGGGGAGATAATGACAGAAGATGGGAAGAACCTTACTGCCGAAAAGCGGAACCTGATTTTTGCGGCAAGTGTGGAGAAAATCGATATAGAAAACGCATTAAAAATCGGATCGGGAAAAACAAAGGTTATTGAAATTACCAATCCTGACTGTGGTTACTGCAGAAAGCTCAGCAAGTATTGGGAAAGACCGGAAATCAGGGAAAGGGTAACCCGATACGTGATGTTCGCTTCTTTTGATCCACGATCCCTGAAGAAAACGGAATATATTATGTCGGCTTCGGACGGGGAGGCGGCGGTCAGGGAGGTGATGTCCGGAAAGCTGGATAAGATTAAACCCGATAAAATTACAGTTACTGAAAAAGGGAAGGACTTCGCTAAAAAACAAAGGGAGATCCTGTCCGGATTAAATATTCGGGGTACGCCGACATTATTGATAGATGGAGAGGTTATCATGGGCGCTGATATAAAGAAGATTGAACGTGCCCTAAAAATAGATAACAGAACAAGAAGGAGGTCATAACTGAAAATGAAAAAGATTGTGGTGTTAATTAACGAAATTTCCGAAAGGAATAAAATTCTTTTTCCCGCTTTCGTAGTGGGGACAATGGTAATGGCAATTGTGCCGGATGCTTTCGCAATAACTGCACCGTCATCTGGTTCATTCGCGTATGACATTTACGATATTGCCGTTAACGACATTTTGAAGGGACCCGTGGGATTTGTCTGTGGATGCGGGGCAATAGCTTTTGGCGCTTTTTCAGCGATAAGATCGCAGATTTTTCCCGCTGTGGGAGCTACTCTTGGAGGAGGCGCTTTGATCAAATCAGACACAATAGTAACCTCGCTGGGAATGCTTATTTAATAAAGGATTTTGCTTATGGGTCGAAAAAGGTTCCCTCAGTATCTGTCGGATCCATTGCAAGTATTGTGGTTTGAGCCGGATGAACTCAGCATGATGTTTATCTTTTTTGGTCTGGCAATGGTGTACGGCAGTTTTTTCTGGATTCTTATGGTTTTGGTACCCTGGTTTTATTCAAGGGCGAAAAGGAAATATCCCAAAGGTTTCCTGAAACACATGCTCTATTTTATAGGTATCTTAAATATCAAAGGATACCCTATTTTTTTTGAGGATACATTCATAGAATGAAATTTGATATTTTCATGAACGAAAAGTCAAACATTGCTTCGGAAAACAGGCTCTTGAAGTTTTTTGTAGTAGTTATCGGTATTGCTGTTCTCATGAGCTCGATTTATTCGTACCGTGCGCTTCGCTACCAAAAGGTAATCATCATTCCACCCGGAGCGAAGAACAATATTGAGGTGATGGGCAATATTGTGAATGACGAGTATGTTAAGGCTTTTACACGCTATGTTATTTCGCTCGCATTTAACTACAGCCCCGCCACGGTAAGAAAACAATACGATGAGCTTCTTACAATGTATGACTCCGATTCATATCCCCAGGGAAAAACAACCTTCTATAATTATGCCGATAAAGTGGAAATGACGCAGACCAGCAGCACGTTCTATATTGATAAAATATGGATGGATAAAAAGAAAAAATGGATCGAGGTCAGTGGCATAGAGCAGCACTATATGGATGACAGAAAGGTTAAGAACGGAGCAAAGGTATATCTTGTAGGGTACACGATATCCGATGGAAGATTCAGAATAACCGGGATTTCCGAAAAGCAGAAGAAAGGAAACGGGGATGAGGATTAGGGAAGTTTCCATAATAATCGTTTTAGTAACACTGCTTATTGCAGCTCCTGCTATTTGCGGCGGTGATAACGTAAAATCTCCGTTAAAGCAACAGGAGGTAATAGAGAAGCTGAAAGGGTTAAACGCTTCCTCTCAAGGCAAAAACGAAAAGCTGCATGAACAGGCGCTTAAGAAGAAACAAGCCCGGATGTCGCGTAACAAAAAAACTGATCCGATAAAAAGGAATAAGGAGGACACGCGTCAGCCGGTAAAAATTGCTGTACCACAGCTCCCGATAAGGCCCTCGCAGCAGGCTTTAACCATGGCAAAACTCCTTGCCAAAGCAAAGAAAAACGCTCACGGGATAACGGTCATGCCTGAAGTTCCGACAGTCGTGGTTATGAGCAATACCGATGTAAACAGGATTACAAGTTCCGAGGATATCAAGGACGTGGTTTACAGTAAAGAAAAGGGTCTTTCAGTACAGTTCAGCGGGAAAGATTGTTACGTCAAATTCCAGGCAGTAAGAAAAGGCGAGGATACCGTTTACTCCACCCTGCCATCAGAACTGTTTATTGTTTCAGGCGGCAGAGTATATAACATTATTGCCGTTCCCCGGGCAGAGACTATAGCGCGTACAATTCGGCTTTCCGAAGGCGAGAGAGATAAGATCAAAGCGAACAGTGAACTATTTTCAGGGATGCCCTTAGAAAAAAAGGTCATTTCTATGATTCAATATGCTTATCAGGACAATATCCCATACTCATTTACTGTTACCAATATAGGGCGTGAGATCAAGAGAATTGAAGGAATAAAGCTTGTTTTGCTTCGCAGTGTTATCGCTGATGGCGAGGGAATCAGGCTGAAAATATACCAGGCTGAAATTAGTCCCGGTTCTCAAAGGAAAGGCACGGGTGTGGACCTGGACGAGCGGAATTTCCTGCAAACCGACCTGACAACCGACACCATTGCTGTCGCAATCGAAAAACCGCACCTTGAAAAAGACGATCAGACAAGAATCTATATCTGTGAGATAAATCGGGAAGAGGCCGGCGACAAGCTGTCAACAACCGTGGCAAAACCTTCAAAATGAACCAATGCGGGGGGAAAGGGTAGGTATATATGTTTGATAAAATCAAAGATCTTTGGAGCCAGATGATGCCGCGGCGCAAGAAAATGACAGGAATGATCGCACTTATCCTTGTAATTGTTTTGGGCGGATTGGTGGCCTATGAAATTCAGGGAGGCCGTCACGAAGCGACTCCACGGTACACCAAAAAAGAAATTACGCTCAATACCCATCTCCTTGAAAAGTCAGCTTATCTTGAAAGCCAGAAAAAATTGGGAGAAATGGGTGAACAGCTGAAACAATTACGGGATACTCTGGGGAAGGCATCGGTCAATAAGGCGGAAACAGCAGATAAAGATAGTAAGGATAAAGTACTAACCATGGCACAGCCAAGAGTGACGATTCCTGTGCCTCCTCGGAAAACATTACCCGAATCTTCCAATCGGGCATTGAAAGACAATAAGCTGGCTGAACCTGCCAGGATAATCGGCGAAATAGGAATAGAGAAAAACAAGGACATTATTTCTGATTCGTTAAAGAAGGAAAAAAAAACTTTAGAAGATCAGATTTATCTTCCGCCTTCTTTTATGGAGGCGACTCTTCTTTCTGGCTTGGATGCGCCAACGGTGGACAGCGCAAAGGGAAACCCTGTCCCGGTTTTACTGCGGATTAAAAATCTGGCCTTTCTTCCTAACAGGGTCAGGGCAGACCTTAAAGGATGTTTCGTTATAGCTGAGGGGCATGGCAATCTTTCAGATGAAAGGGCGCATCTCCGACTGGTTACCCTTTCCTGCCTGTCCAAAAAAGGGGAAGCGGTTATTGATGATAAAGTTAAAGGGTTTGTTGTTGATACTGACGGTAAAATCGGGCTTCGAGGGAGGGTCGTATCTAAAATGGGGGCGACCATCGCAAGATCAGTGCTCGCAGGGTTCTTCGGCGGTCTGGGTGATGCCATAAAATCTTCCACGCAAAATGTAGCTGTCAGTCCCCTGGGAGAACTCAAGACATACGATTCCAATAAAATACTTGAAGCGGGAGTCGGCGAGGGTATTGCCAGCGGCGCTCAGGAACTTCAAAAATTTTATATGGAACTTGCGAGACAGACAATGCCGGTAATCGAGGTCGGTGCTACCCGCACCATCACACTTGTGGTCAGCGAGGGAAAGAATCTCAAGATCAAAAAAGTTAATTTAAGCGGAGGAAATAAGAGATGAGAAAAACAGGACTCGTATTGCTTTGTACATTTGTTTTTATGTGTACATGGGGATGCTCGATCTTTAACCCCTATGAAGATACGTTTTCCTGTCCTGCAAGGGAACATGGGAAGTGTGTGAGTGTGGAGGATGCCTATAACGAATCGCTGCAAGGTGTGGACAAACCTGATGATGGCCAGGTTAGGGTCAGCCGGAGAGGCAGGATCAGCAAAGATATATCTGCCAATAAATCACAAAAAGGCGGGGATGGTACGGCGGATACTATAGAGCAGGCCGGTACGGAACTTACGTACCAGAAAAAAGTATTTAAAAAGTTGAGCGGACTTTTGGATAAGCCGGTAACCCCTCTAATGATTCCACCTACTGTTGTGAGAGTTCTTTTTCTTCCATACAAGGATGAAGATAACCGGCTTTATATGTCGAGGTACGTATACTGTATAGTTGATGGAGCTAAATGGGTAATGGGCAATAAGCTGCCGGAAGGGATTGGTGCCAATTGGGAAAACTAAGTCAGTTTCTATTCGGTTCATTCGGGATGACAAGGAACGAGTTGAGCGGGATGAGTCAAAGAAACAAGTTTTCCGACTATCTTCCCTGGGTAGCCTATGATGAAGAAACGAAGGTATATGTCAACAGCGATGACACTATAGGGTTTCTCTGGGAATGTATGCCGCTCAGCTTTGCCGGCGAGAAAACGTTTTTTACGCTGGAGGGATTGTTCAGGCTGGGCTTGCCGGCGAATACCGTTATGCAGTTCACCCTGTACGCGGACAAGAATATTGCCTCCTTCATAGAAGAATATGAACGGGGAAAACAGAGAGATATACCCATTGTTCACGAGGCCACACACAAATACACAAAATATTTCGCGGACGGGGTAGACGGTATGAAGTGTTTTCTTAACACGCCCGTAAGAAACTTCCGCCTTTTTGTAGCTCTGAAATTTAAACCCGGCAAGGATCTGAACCTTAAAGATATTTATAATTCAGTCACAGAACTTCTTGCCGGAGCGTCACTATATCCCCGAGACGTTACTCCACCGGTATTGATTGACTGGATGCGCAGGGTCTTTAATGATGAGCCTTCTCTGAATAACGATACATACGACAAAGAAATACCCATAAACAAGCAGGTCATCTTCTCTGATACTGTTATTAAGAAGGACATGTCCAGCCTTCAACTCGGAAACAAACACTGCCGGTGTATTACCGCCAAATACTACCCAAAAGAAGTACATCCCTTTCAAACCAACGAGTTATTTGGCGGCGTTTGGGGAATCGTTGCCGATGCAAACCAGATTACAACGCCTTTTATGTATACGTTGAGTATTGTGTTTCAGGATATGAAAAACAAACTGCATTTCAAGTGTAATATGGTTTTGCAGCAGGAGCTTGCCGGAAGTTTTGCTCCTGTGCTTATGCGGAAAAAGAACGAATACATGTGGGCGGTTGATGAGGTGGAAAAGGGTACCGTATTTGTCCGTGTGATCCCGGAAATGTGGGTCTGGAGCGACAACCCTAACAGGACAAGCGAGTCAGTTGTGAGGGCGAAGAGGTTATGGGAAGCTCAAGGATATACCATGCAGGAAGACAAAGGCATACTTCCCATTCTTTTTATTTCCGCTTTGCCGTTCGGTCTCTATATGAAACCGGGCAATCTTGATGCCATCGAACGTGACAGGACGGCTCCTGCCGAGAGTGTCGCTCATATTTTACCGATACAGGCTGACTTTGCCGGAGGCGGAAAGCCGGAACTGCTTTTTATAGGAAGAAAAGGGCAGCCCTGTGCCCTGGATATATTTGATAGGCACGCAAACAATCATAACGCTTTTATAGCCGCTACTTCCGGTTCAGGAAAATCGTTTCTGGTTAACTTCATTGCCAGCTCTTATTTTGCCAGTAATGCCATTCTTCGCATAATAGATATCGGCGGCAGTTATAAAAAAATGACAAAGCTTTTTAATGCCAGGTATCTGGATTTTACGAAGGACAGCGATATCTGTATGAACCCCTTTACCTTCATTCAGGAACCGGATTCTGACCTTCAGGCTGTATCCGCTATAGTTACACAGATGGCCTTTTCCTCCACAGATGTGGTCCCGGACGAAAAAGCCGAGACGGCCTCTTCCTTAATTAAGGCCGCTGTTAAATGGGCATGGGATAGCGATGGTACGGATGCAAATATTGACAGGATATACCAATATCTCAATTCCTTTCCCGAACAAGCTTCCGGTGAGGAAAAGGAAGGAATAGACAACAGCCGCATGGAAGCGTTTAGCGATATAGCTCACGAACTTGCGTTTAACCTTACGGAATATATCAATAGCGGTATTTACGGTAAATGGTTTAATGGACCTTCCAATTTTGACATTTCTAATGACGAGTTTGTCGTTCTTGAACTGGAACATCTAAAACAGCAAAAAGAATTATTTAAAGTTATTACTCTTCAGGTGATCAACGGGGTAACTCAGGACCTATATCTTTCTGACCGAACCCGGCCACGTCTTATTATATTTGATGAGGCATGGCAGTTTTTGGGTGAAGGAAATGTGTTTCAGGACGTCATTGAAAGCGGATACAGAAGAGCCCGCAAATACCACGGAAGTTTCAGCATTATTACTCAAAGCATACTTGACTTAAAACAATTTGGCAAGGTTGGCGATGTTATCAGAGCAAACAGCGCTTTTAAGTTTTACCTGGAATCCTCTGACTTTGAAAAAGCAAAGGAAGAGAAGCTGATTGATCTTGATGATTTCGCAATGCAAATACTGAAATCTGTCCGTTCCAACAGACCGAAATACTCGGAAATTTTTATGGATACACCGTTTGGGCTGGGTGTCGGCAGGCTTGCCGTGGATCCTTTTTCATATTACCTGTATACCTCGGACGCGTCTGAAATTTCGCAGATAGGAGCTATGGTCGACAGCGGGCTCACCTACACAGAGGCTATTAATGAGATGGTTAAACAGAAGCCAGCTGCCTAAACCGATTGCTTTAAGCATTACCCTGGCCGCTATGTTATTGCTCGCGGCTGTTTCTTACTTGTCTGCTGAAACAGCCGGCACGGACATGACACCCGAGCAGGAACAGCAGTACAATGACGCGAAACAGTCAGCCGGCTCTCTTGGGAACGAAGCCCTCCAGCATTTCGGCACGGAAAGCGGAATACAGCAGAATATCAATGCTCCGATGACTTCGGGTAATGCCGAAATGGAAACATTAGACGGAAACCAGTCTTTTGCCGCCCAGCTTACTTCTCCATCATCTTCCAAATTCCTTACGATAATCGTACAGCCCGGTTCAGGAGGCGATATTACCAGTACCAGAATAATGCAGGATACCGATATGGACGATGAAGTGGATTATGATTTCATGCTTCCTTTCAGGGTGTCGGGTGTATGCGGCAATGGGCTCATTTCCTGTGACTCCGGTACCTGGAGCAACTGCCGTTATTACAAATGGGATGTGGACGATAATGACAAGCTGATTCTTGAGGAAGGTGACTTAGGGGGCAGGCTCGGCGGGTGTTACTGCGTGAACAACAGCTGCGGCAGTAACCTTGTATGGAACAATTTGCAATCTGTTTTAGGAAGTCTGGGTGGAGGTGCATCCGGCGCCATGATGAACACACATCCTCATTATGTCATTACGAAGGTTGAAATAGACGGACCCTCTATAACCTACTACGGACAGAATCCGGATAACGTTTCACAAACGTCAAGCAGTTATGGGAATGCTTCACCGGAACAGTTTTACCAGGGTGATCTGGACAGTGCCGCTGAAAATGAAGCGGTGACACAATCGACTGACCCAGACAGCTATTACACCCTGCTCAGTAATGCCTTTGAGACGCAGGATGGCGTGGAAATTATGACCTGTACGGTGAAGCACGACGTTGTTGTGAATCAGGAAACATGTACGGAGGAGTATGTGCAGGGAGACGAGCACTGGTGTTGGGCGTGGAGTGGCTGCTCCGGTTGTAATTGTAGTTGTATCGGCAGTATTACCTATAGCGGCAGTTGCAACTGCAACGATTATGGCTGTACAAGTGTTCAGTGCGTGGGCGGTGACTGTATGGGAAGACAGGGTTGTCCGGGGAATTGCAGCCCTTCAGAACAGTGTCCCGGAAATACCCCACCAGCCGGATCGATATACCGAGGCTGCTGGCAGAGTAAGACTCCTACTGAGGGTGGTGGGTGTAGCGCGTCATTTTATGAATTTCATAGCTGGCATGACCAGATTGTAACGTATACATGTCCTGTCACCGGCAGTTCGTATCCTAATCAGGTCGGTTGCCAGACTGAATGTCAAACCCCACGGCTTGTTGCAAATAACGGCTGCAATCCTGACGATTCATGTCAGTTAAGAGACGAAAAAGTTTGTGACCCTAGTGGGCAAAACTGTGTCTGGACGTTCCGTAACTTTGCCCCCACAGGATTAAAACCGCTGTCATATTGCAAGAATATTACTGCTATCGGAAACACTTACGCTGCCTGTATGGACGGGTGCAACGCTACAATCGCCAAAAATGGTGGAAGTGCCGAGGTGTTGGGTTCTGATGACACTAACAGCATGTGGTGGTGGATAGAACGTACATATAAATGCGATACCGATAAAAAATTCGATTTTACCAATGAAAAGGAAAGGGTCGAAAGTGTTACGAGTACCCTTCAAGACAATACCGATTCTCTGTATTACAGGGATTACCGGAAAGGTGAAGACGGCAGTTGGGGATACATGGATACTGCCATTGCTCTTTCTGGCAGAGATGTCAGCGATGTGTGCGAAAAGGCGTGTAAACTGAGAAAGGTTAAAGAGGATACTCAGGCCGGGAGTATGGGAACAACGGCACAGAACAGGACAACAATTCTGAGTTATGAGTATATTTATAAAGCATGTACTGACGGAACATGTCCCGTTGAGGATGGTGAAGAAATAGTTAAATCGTGTCAGTGCATCAGTGATTTTAGTGAGGCGGCAACGGTCATGTCGGCGGTTAACTCCGCCAGCCATGATCTTATTTGCAGTGATGGGGTGAAGAAGTGAGCTTGCTGTTCAAGAAAAAAAGCCTGAGAATCTTTGCTGCCATATTCGTAAGTATATTTTTATGTTTGCCTGTTTTTGCCTCGGTATGCACCTATGATGTGGACGGCAACGGTACGATTGATCCCGCTTCCGAATACTGGACGTGTATAGGGGAGGCGGGACAGTTATGTCCATACAATATAGCGGATTGTACGGAAGCAGCAATTACCATGTCAGGAAGCTCTTCTATCGGAGCGACAAACATTGCGGACAAAAACGGCGTTACGCGAATACAGGCGGGCGCTGCTGCCGCCAAGCTCGACTTTTATGGATGGCAGTGTGCTGATAATAGCTGTACCGCTGTCTATATAGGAGATATTGAGTTTGCCGGGACCGGCATCGAAGGAACAGTATCCGTTCAAAGAATTACCAGACTAGCCGGCAATAACGATAAAATCGAGGTCTACGGATGCAACGGTGACGGCTGTACGGAGGAATCCTTACAGGGGAGCATTACCGTTTCCGGTTCAACCATTACGGGTACCGTCCAGTCTTCCGAAGGTTTTTTATCGGTGGAGGCTTCGGGCAATGATCTCATCTTCACGGGAATAGAGTGTTCTTACGGTCACTGTCAGGAAATACCTGCCGGATCACTCACAATAGAAGGATCGACGTTCAGTATTTGTCCACATGGAAGCCGGTATACTTGTTATTATAACTCTAATTTAGACAAATACCAGTGTTCTACAATTGAGTGCGGGGATGGGACGCTGGGAGGTTCAATAGGGGAAGGTTCAAAGATATGTGCTAAGGATCTGAATGGAGACGGAACCATTAATTTTTCATCCGGTACACAAGAGGTCTATGAATGCCGGAATGTGGAAGGCGGGCTCTATTGTGTTATAGGAGCTGTTGCCTGTGAACAGGATACGCGGAAACCGATTTGTCCCGAAGGTGCTACTTTCAATCCTGCTACGGACAAGTGCGAGGCCACCCCGAATATAAGCTGCCCGTCCGGAGGTTACGTCTACGTTTCAGATGTTGATACATGTATTGTTGATGTATCTTGTCCTAATGGAGGCAGCCTTAATCCCGATTCCGACCTGTGTGAAATAGTCGTTACAAGCGATTTGTGCCCTGCCGGTTATACTTACAATGAGAATCTTGATTTATGTACCAAAGAAGCTACATGTACCGGTGGTGGGATCTACAATTCTGTTACAGACAGGTGTGAATTACCACCGGATTACGACTGTCCTGCCGGGTATGTCTATAACCCCGATTCCGGTATGTGTGAGGTTACTCCTGAATGCGTCAACGGCGCTTACAACGCGTCTACTGATCGCTGCGAACAGGGTGCAAGCACCGTATGCGCCAGTGGATACACCTATAATAGTTCCCTGGGCGTATGTGTAACCTCGGCAACCTGTCCCACCGGTAGCAATCTTAATACTTTCAGGGATGAATGCGAGGCTGCATACGGATATGACTGTCCAACCGGGTATACATATAATAGTTCAGATGGCGTGTGTCAGAAATCACCGCTATGCCCGGGTGGAGGTATTTACAACACATTACGCAACCAGTGCGAGATTGATAATACATGGAACTGCTTGACTGGAACGCTAAGCGGAAGTATTTGTTATGTGGCTGCTACCTGTACCGAAGGCAGTCTTAATACTTCCAGAGATAAGTGCGAGGTTGCATACACTCCTGCCTGTATAAGCGGATATACTTATAATTCCACAAGAGATAAGTGCGAGGCTGAACCTGTATGTCCTGGCGGGTCCGGTTATAATGCGACTTACAATGTCTGTCTGAAAGCGGTAAGTTCGACTACCTGTCCGACCGGGTACACATTTAATTCTTCACGGCAGCAATGCGAGAAAGCTCCTACCTGCCCGAGCGGAAGTTCATACAACACGGGCACGAACAGATGCGAAATGTCGGTTCAGTGGCACTGCTCTGTTAATGAGGGTACATATTCAAGTCAATCAACATGTGATTCCGCCTGTGTGCAGACAGGGACATGTACACAGAGTGTCGCTCAGGGAGACGAGCACTGGTGCTGGAAGAACTGGACGGGCTGCTCAGGATGTCTTTGTGATTATCCAGGGAGCTATGGTTTTCACGGCGGTTGCACGGAAAGTGAGTGGGGTACGACAACGGAATGGTGCAAGGCCGGTGACTGTATGGGATTACCATATGCTTGTTGGGTTCCCGGCTCTTCTGATCAGTGCCCCGGAAACAATCCGCCCTCCGGAGCGACGGTCCGCGGCTGCTGGGAGAGGAAGATTCCAGAGGAAGGGGGTGGGTGTACCGCACGATTTTACGAATTTCATAGCTGGCATGACCAGATTGTAACGTATATTTGTTCGCTTACCGGCACTTCCTATTCTTCTTCCTCAGCCTGTCAAAGCAATTGCTCGCAAAGCGTAGCATGCACAAGCACATGCCCTTCAGAATACACAAAATCCGGCAGCCTGTGTATTGCGAATGCCTCCTGTTCAAGCGGCGGTACACTAAACACTTCAGTTGGTAAATGCCAATATGCGCCAACATATAACTGTGATTCCGGGTATACCTACGATTCGGCAATAGGATACTGCAAGGCGAACGCAACATGCAATAGTTCGGGCACGCTAAATACATCCGATGATAAATGCCAGTTATCTTATTCGTATTCCTGTCCATCAGATTATACGTACAATTACACATATAGCGTATGTCAGAAAACACCTGTCTGTTCCAGTGGCACCTACAATACCTCTACCGACCGCTGTGAACAGGATGCGAGTGCCGTCTGCACAACCGGATACACATATGATGGTGCAACGGGCATGTGTAAAGTGAATGTTATATGCGGAGACGGAGGATCGCTTAACACTTCCACTGATAAATGTGAGATTACCTATACGCCGACATGCGCATCCGGCTTTGCTTATAACGCTGCGTATGATGTGTGCCAAATAGTTCCGTCATGCCCGACAGGCGGTAGTTATAATACTTCACATGACCAGTGCGAGGTTGATAATTCGTGGAACTGCCCGTCCGGTATGAGCCTTACAGGGTCTACCTGCTATGAGGCTGTGACCTGTCCCAGCGGAGGAAACCTTAACGGTGATACGGAACTGTGTGAAGCAGACTCAACTTTCGCATGCTTTACGAGCGGCTATTCCTATGATGGTTCCGCTAATAGATGTATTTCCGATCCCGTCTGCGACTATGGATATTATGATGTTTCAATAGATTTATGCAGGCTGTCCGCATCGGGAATATGCCCTGAAACATACACCTATAACAGCTATCAAAACAAATGCCTGCTTGATCCTCCGTGTCTGGTAGGAGCCGCTTATTCGACAACTTTAAATCAGTGTTCGATAAGCGCCGTTTATGATTGTCCCGATACATCCGAATATTCCGCTGTAACAAGGTTATGCTGGGCATACCCTATGTGTCCAGGAGATATGCCGTATAATGAGGAAATTAACGGCTGTGACGGCGGTTACAGGACATGCCCTTTAGGAGCATATCCCTGTCTGCCGGAACCCGGAACAGGCATAAAAAAATGTTCTCCAAATGAGTGCTTCGATCCCATTGCCGCTATTGTGGGCACGGATGAAGAAGCTGACACAACAAGTTATCATAATGACGGAGATCGTGATCCTGAAACAGGCGAATGTGAGGGGATTGTTTATATATTTAACGGTAAGGGCGGTACGTGTAAGACTCCGGGAATGCAGACCATGTTTTTTAACTGCTGCGATACTTCGGAAGGAAGCTTTTTAATGGTTAAAAAGACGTGCGGTGAGGCTGAGGCGATGACGATGCAGGCTGTACAGGCGGGAAGATGTCATTATGTCGGAGACTATTGCGCCAAGAAGTGGAAGTTTATCGGTTGTGTACAGAGGGCAAAAACATACTGCTGCTTTAACAGCAAACTCGGAAGAATCATTCAGGAACAGGGAAGGGAACAATTACAAAACTTCCAGCCGGGGGGGAACTGGGGATCTGCTGAATCTCCTAACTGTGTTGGGTTCACCCCCGAACAGTTCGCCATGATTGATTTTTCCAGGATAGATTTAAGTGAATTTGTCGGCGATATACAGGGTCAGATAAAAACGAACATAGAAGAAGGAATGGAAAATAAAATTGATGATTTTTACGACAACTATTAGCAGGGTTATATTCCTGATATTGTTTTTCCTCTGCGCTTCTCCCACTTTCGCGATCAATCTGGGAACGGTGGGTGTAACTTATGAGATAGCGGAGGAAGACGCCCTGGCAGCGTTTCAGGAAAGGGCGGAACAGGTTAACTGGAACAATATATTCAGCAGGGAAAAGACTGAGAAACTGATAAGGGAATACAAACCAAAAGGACTCGTTTCACTGCCGAGAGCAAGCGAAAACCGGACTTTCCATGTGGATATGACCTATACGCTTGAGTTCGATATTCCTGATGGAAAAGGCGGTATCCTTTATCCTAAAGGGTATACTTTTAATCCCCTTGACTATGTTCAGATGCCGACAGTTCTCGTTATTATTAACGGTGATGATCCTGATCAGGTGAAATGGTTTAAGGAGTCAGGGTATGACAGGGATTTCAAGGCCATGCTTTTACTTGTTAGCGGTTCTTACTCGGATCTGGCAGAGAAACTGGACAGACCGGTATTTTACGCGGATGAAAGGATTACGGGTAAGTTTAGAATAAAAGCCGTTCCGTCTGTGGTGCGTCAGGATGGCGCGTTTATGAGCGTAAGAGAATTTAAGATACAGGAGCCGGGAAGTTAAATTATGTTTAAACGACTGCTGATTGTAATAGTTTTACTGGGTATTTTGCTGCCGGGAGGGAAGGTTGATGCTGTCTGTAAGACAACCCTGCCTATAAATCCGGTAACCGATTTATGCTGGCAGTGCGTATTCCCCTTGAGAATTGCCGGCATGACACTAATGCCGGGATCTTCAGTAAATGAGATTGGTGATCCCGCGAGAACACCAATTTGTGTTTGCCCTATTCCCATTCCGCCGTTTTTTCGACTTGGAATACCGGTTGGTTTCTGGGAACCGGCACGCATGATTGAAACAGTGAAAGACCCATGGTGTTTTCCGAGCCTGGGATTTCAGCTTAGTTCAAGTACTGGCGGATGGCTTGGCGGAGTCTCTGTAACCCCTACCACGCAGGGGAAGAGCTCTCAAAGCTTCTTTCAGGCGCACTACTGGATATTTCCTGTCTGGTCGGCAATGGAGATACTGGTTGATTTCATGTGTATTGAACACAGCGGTATAGATGTTGCGTATATCACCGAGGTTGACCCCTTATGGCAGGACGATCTTCTTAATTTTATCCTGAATCCTGAATCCCTGCTTTTTGCTAACCCGATTGCCGCGCTTGCCTGCGCGGTGGACGGTGTTTCTACTACCGGCGGCTACTCTGCCAGTCCGCTGTTCTGGTGCATGGGAAGCACAAGCGCTTATCCACTTACCGGACATGTGCATGATGACCATGAGGTGAAGGCGGCCTCTTCGGTAGCGGGAAGAATGGTCTACAAGCTTTCAAGGCAGCTTGCGATCTGTGATACGGGAATCAATGTTTGTTCATGTGTTCCAACACCTGTCTGGGTGAAGCATAATTACCGTCTTCAGATTGCAAAACCAGTACGGGACTGGTGGTGCCATCCTTTCGGCCAAACGGATTTGCTCTGGGGGTACGGAAAAAATCCACCGTTTATAGGAGATAATTTTACCTGGATGCTGTTCAGAAAAAGAACTTGTTGTGCGTTTTAACCCTTTTTGCCGGGAACTCCCCATCTATAAACTTGTTTTAGGTGGGGATGAAAGGCGTGAGCCTTTTGTTCCGAGCTTTGGTAAAATCTCCCTGTCCGGGTCGGATCGGCTGTGGGAAAGGACGTTGGTCCTTTACAAAGCTCGGCTTAGCAGGGTGGGATTTGAACTGTTCTACCATCTATTTGAGCACTTTGGCACTCAGATAATCGTTGTCTCCGAGGTAGGCAGTAAAAGACTTGATAGTGCAGAGGTCTTTGAGGAAAGAATCTCATTAATTCATTGCTATTCGATGGAGCTTTATAGCCAGAGAAGAAATAAGAAATTGGAGGTGGAACTGAAGAATGGAAGCTAAAGTGGTAACGAGAACCGAGCAAATTTGGCTAAAAGGAGACAAAACACTTGCCGAGCTATGCCACTTATCGAAGAACCTTTACAACGAAGCAAACTATATCGTTCGTCAGGAGCTATTCAACAAGGGCAAATGGATTCGATATAACGAGCTGAACAAGTTGTTGAAGGATAGTAGCGAGAGCTACAAAGCATTACCGACACAGACAGCACAGCAGACTCTAATAGTCCTCGACGAGAGCTGGAAATCATTCTTCAAAGCAATACGGGTGTGGAAGATACATCCAGAGAAGTTCAAAGCACGACCGAAAATACCAGGTTATAAGAAGAAAGATGGTGAGCACATTTTGGTATTCACGAATCAGCAGGCAAAGCTCCGGGATGGGTGGTTGGTCCTGCCAAAGTTGGTAGGGCTGAAGATAAAGACGAGGATAGAAGAGGGGTTAATTCAAGTGCGGATTATCCCTCGTGGTGTGGGCTATGTGCTTGAAATAGTGTATGAGAAGGTACTGGAGGTGATAGAAAAAGGAAGAAACAAGAATAAGGAAAGAATAGCGGGGATAGACTTTGGTAGTGCTAATATCGTAACCATGGTGAACAACATCGGACTGAAGCCGATTGTTGTTAAGGACGATGGGCACGGGATAAAATCTATCAACCAATTCTATAATAAGCGTAAAGCGGAAATACAGAGCGTCTACGATTCGCAAGGTATTAAGGGTGGTGCGAAGCTACGAGGATTAAGAGCGAAGCGAGACAGAAAAGCGAAAGATTATGTCCACAAACTCAGCCGGTTCGTTGTGGGTTGGTGTGTAGAGCACGAGATAGGGATGATAGTTTTCGGCTACAACGAAGGCTGGAAGCAAGGGGTAAACATAGGCAGAAGGAACAATCAGACATTCACGCAGATACCGTTTATGGAGATAATCAATAAGACGGCGTACAAAGCAGAAGATAAAGAGATAGAAGTAAAGAAACATGAAGAATCACATACAAGCAAATGCAGCTTCCTCGATAACGAGCCGATAGAGCATCGAGAAAAGTACGTAGGGAGAAGGATAAGCAGAGGTCTGTTCAAAACGGCAACGGGGATAATAATTCACGCAGACGTGAATGCAGGATACAACATAGCGAAAAAAGCGAATCCAAAAGCGTTCAGAAATGGATGTGAATGGATAGGAGGGTGCGGGTTACACCCAGTGCGATGTTTGATAACATCACATGAAGGAGTTTGATAGAATGTTTATCGAAAATCATAACCTGGATGTTGTTCAGAAAAAGGGCCTGCTGCGCGTTTTAGCTTCAATAATCTTTTTAATATTCCTTTTTGTCCCAACGGCGTGGACATCAGAAACGAGGAAATTCTACGTTAAAATGCCTTCTCCCTGCTATGAAGTGAAGAGGGTAGGGGGCAGTAATGTGTATCTCGAATCCACAGGAGAGGCCTGTATGCAGGTTGCTGTCAGGAAAGAGATAGCCATTGATTCTTCCGTAAAAAAAGTTTCGATATATGCGGATGGAGAGTTCTGGGCGGAACAGAACGTTGAAGATTTTAATATGAACTCAATAAGGGATATTAAAAAGAGCGCAAATGATCTCTTTGATAACTTGAAGGTTCACGAAAACAAACACAAAGACATGGCCGGGAAATACGCGGCACAGACGAAGCAGTATTATGAGTCCAAGGCTTTTCAGAAGAAGTGCAAGGCTGAAGCGGAACGGTTGAAAGCCGCTGTTTTTAAAGATCAGATAGAGGGGGCAGGGAAAGCATATTCCGAAATACCTGATGGTGAGGCATACAGTACCGGGACACTCCCTTCGAATGAACGGATATATGTTTTTATTTCTTCGTCAATGCCTGAACAGACCTTAAGAAACTATGTATATACGCTGGACAGGCTTAGAGATCCAAATATTGAAATGGTCATGAGGGGATTTGTGGGGGGAATAAAGAAAATTGCCCCGACCCTGAAGTTTATGCGGAAAATTATCTCAAAACCTGACGGGTCAGCTTATTCCGCTTCGATTATCATTGATCCGATACTGTTCCGTAAATACGGGGTCGGCAGGGTACCCTGTGTTGTCTATGACAGGAATGTCGCAGCTGATATTCACGCTGATGCTGATTCTGACAATTATTACCTCATGTATGGAGATACGTCTCTGGAATATGTAATTGAGCGTATCCAGAAAGAGAGTCAGAGCGAAATTCTGAATGTTGTTCTTGCCTCGCTTCGAGGTGATATCTATAAATAGCATTAATCTCATAAATCAGAGAAATTAAATTAATGAGACAATAAAGCTATCGTCAATTTTTGTTT
>JAFGPZ010000283.1 GCA_016935935.1 Deltaproteobacteria bacterium | reverse complement strand
GCAATGCCGGACACGGCGATTACCGGTATATTAACTCATATCTCCCCCGGCGCAGATCCTGTCACGGGACTGTTCTCGGCAGATATAATTATTGACAATCCCGACTCAAAAATCCCGGTCGGGGTCTTTGCCAATGCAGAGGTTATACTGTCGCATAAATCCGATGTCCTTGTCATCCCGCGTTCAGCTCTCATACAGGACAGCACGGTGTTCGTCTATTCTGGCGGAAAAGTTGAGAAGCGCATTGTAAAGACGGGTATCGTTCTCTACGAGAAGGCGGAGGTTATAGATGGTATTAAGGAGGGAGAAATTATAGTATCTCAGGGCGCTCTTGGACTCAAGGATGGAATGGATGTAGAGGCTGTGGAGAAGGAGAGGCTGCAATGAACATCCCGGAATTTTCAGTAAAAAGGCGTATTACCATAGCCATGTTTGCCATGATGCTCATGGTTATGGGTATCTGGGCGTTAATGAATCTCGGACTCGCGCTTATACCCGATATCGAATTTCCGATGATAGCCGTGATTACCTCATATCCCGGTGCAGGTTCAGAGGAGGTTGAACGAGTAATAACCGAACCGCTGGAAAAATATGTGGGTACGGTAAGCAACCTGAAATCGGTGAAGTCGAGCTCAAAAGAGGGGGTATCTTTGCTGACCCTCCAGTTCGAATGGGGAAGCAATATAGATTTTGCGGCTCAGGATGTGCGCGAGGTTGTCGATCAGGCGCAAAACCTGTTACCGGAAGATGCCACGCGCTCAATAATTTCCAAATTCGATGTTACAGGTATGCCTGCTCTGGTGATCAGCGCAACCGGGATGGATGATTTACAGGCTCTGAAAAAGCTAATCGAGGATGAGGTCGCCGACAGGCTAAAACGCCTGGACGGGGTTGCCAGTGTAATCATCTTTGGGGGTGAGGAACGCGAGATTCAGGTATGGCTTAATGCCATTAAAATGCAGCAATTAAATATCTCACCAGACGTGGTAATAAACTCGCTTAGGTCTCAAAATTTAAACCTTCCGGCAGGCATCATCGAGGAAGGGCACGAGGAATACCTAATCCGTTCTATGGGAGAATTCGAGTCGATAGATGAACTGGAAAATATCGTCGTCGGCTCCTCTCAATACGGCGAACCGATTTTCCTGCGCGACATTGCGGCTATCAGCGACGGCAAACTGGAATCACGCTATGACATACGCAGCAACCGCGCTAAGGGCATTATGCTCATAGTATCAAAGCAGTCCAATGCGAACACGGTGATAGTGGCGAACAAGGTAAAAAAGGAACTAAGCCGTATCTGGCAGAATTTACCATCGAATATCAAATACGGTATCATTATGGATCAGGGTGACTCGATTGTGCGGGTCGGCAGGATCACCGCCACAAATGCTATTGTGGGCGCCCTATTGGCAATATTATGTATATTCTTATTCCTTCGCAACTGGCGGCCGACATTTGCTATTGCGATAGCCATTCCGCTATCGATTATCGCGACATTCATTCCTATATACGGTGCGGGTTACACGCTGAATATCATGACCCTTGGCGGTTTGGCTCTGGGGGTCGGCATGCTTGTGGACAATGCAATTGTAGTCATCGAGAATATCTTTCGGCACATTGAAAAAGGGAAACCACGCAATATCGCCGCAAGTGTAGGCGCTTCACAGGTTGGCCTGGCTATCACCGCAAGCACTTTGACCACAATAGTCGTTTTTCTGCCTATGGCGCTCTCCTCCGGACTTGCCGGTCAGCTTTCCCGGGGGCTGGCGTTAACAGTGTCATTCGCGCTTATATGCAGTTTGATAGTCGCCATTTCAGTGGTCCCGATGATCGCCTCTGTACTTTTTAAAAAGAGAAGAAAAAACGGTGATTTACCGGCAAGGCGGAATGGGATTTTTCAAAATATCCGTGAAAGATATCGCAGTTTTCTTACATGGTCGCTAAGAAAACGGGGTTTAATGCTGGCGGTTCTCGGTGGGGTGGTCATCATTACGGTAGTAGCTGGTTCTCTTTTTATTGGTACCGAATTCATGCCTAAATCGGAGTCGGACATGTTGATGTTCTTTATCAAGATGCCTGTGGGTACAAGGCTTTCCGAGACCGATGAGAAGGCGGCTATATTCGAGGATATTGCGCTCTCTGTTCCCGAGGTCGAGCATTTGACGGTGATGGTGGGCAGTCAGCAAGGCCAACATGGCGCTGGATTTGGGGCAAAGGGTTCGAACGAAGCGATGGTTATGATGAGACTGAGTAACGATTTAAAGCGCCCGGTCAATGAAATTTCTAATGAAATCCGAACGCGTTTTCCGGATTTTGAAGATGTGAGCCTGGAAGAGATAGAAATGGGTTCAATGATGGGCGACGCGGAAAGTGCAATAGACATTAAGATATTCGGTGATGACCTTGACAGGCTAAGGGATTATTCACTCGCGGTTGCCAGCGCAATCCGGCCCATAGATGGTGTTAAGGATGTACGTTCATCAGCGGAACAGGGCAGGCCAGAAATTGAATTGAGGATAAACAGGGATAAAGCTATCCGGCTCGGACTGCCCGTCGCCCTGCTTGCCCAGCAGGTGCGGACTCTGACATTGGGGACAGTATCCACCCGTCTGCGCGAGAAAAACGGTATTGAAACCGATATACGTGTGCGTCTCCGCGATGAAGACCGCCTAACCCGCAGTCAAATAGAGAACCTTCCTATAACCCTGCCCATGGGTGGCAGTGTTCCCCTTAAGGAAGTTGTGGATTTTGTCGAAGGCACCGGTCCAATTGAAATTCAGCATGAGCAGCAGACAAGAATGGTACATGTGCTTGCTAACCGCAGCGACCGGGACCTGGGAAGCATAGTTAATGATATCAACAAGGCAATCGCGCCGGTCGCCCAAAAATTTCCTTCAGGATACAATTATGAAATCGCCGGTGAAGATGAACAGATGCGGGAATCATTCCGCGACCTGGTTCTGGCATTCTTACTCTCAATCATCCTGGTATATGCTATCATGGCAGCATTGTTTGAGTCGCTGGTTCAACCGCTGGTCATAATGATTTCATTGCCGCTTGCCGCTATCGGAGTGATATGGATATTCCTGCTTTCCGGTTCTACCCTTTCTGTAACATCGTTCATGGGTGTGATAATCCTGACCGGAATAGTTGTGAACAATGCTATCGTGCTCATCGACCATGTAAATCAACTTCGCCGCAGGGAAAAAATGGAACGGCATGAAGCCCTGGTGCAGGCAGGTATGGACCGGATCCGCCCCATCCTTATTACTGCAATCACTACCATTTTCGGGATGCTGCCCATGGCGTTATCAACCAGCATGGGCTCTCAAATGAGCGCGCCTATGGCACTTACGGTCATTGGCGGTTTGATATCAGCCACATTTCTCACGCTGTTCTATGTGCCGATTTTTTACTCCATAGCCGACGGAATTTCATACAAAACGACTAAACGCATGTTTAATGTACTGCACGGGGAGGAAGAAGCATTGTCGGAATAATAAGGGTTTATCTGAATATTCTTATATCCCGCTGTAAAAACTCCCTTTTTCAAGTGCTCTTTTGTGATAGAAACATTTTTCTGGATATGATGAATATATCCAGGGATCTTATCGATCGCCCCTTCTGGTACGAATTTTGATTTTCCGTTTTCTTTACCCGGATCAAAATTTCGCCCTTAAATAAGCATTGAGGGTAATATCTCCCACCCTGGAACGGTGGAATTCAGCCATTTCGTCCTCAGAGACCGGTGCGTAAACCCCCACCGAGACCGTTACTCCATTGAATATCTCGTTCATATAATATGCAGATAACAACGTACTGCTGTCTCTCAGGTTTGTAATCCCGCTTAATCCAATAGTCTTTCCCAGTGATTCAAAATAAAATCCGTTAAGGTAAAGGTAATGAGTATCCTGAAGAGCGAAAAGTCCCTCGGTGGCGAAGGATAGCATGTTCTCATTGTAAAGGTATTCCAGCATAATCATGAATTTATCGAAGGAATAATCGATGCCTGTGGCGCTTGTAAAACGCAGAGAGTCGGTATTCTCGAACTTTACCAGTGTCTCGTGAGAGAGCCCTACTACCAGGTCGCCCTTGAAACCGAAACCCGTTGATTTTGTGTAGGTATCCCCCTTGTAATGGGCAAGGAGGCTGAAGTCGAAACCGGCGACATTAGAGGTGAAATTAAGGTAATGAGAAGACTGCTCCATTTGAAATTTGGGCAGTGACACATACTGCACCGAGGAAAGCATACCCATATACCGCTTAATAGAGATCCCGTCTATGCCGGTGAACACCAATTCATTTTGCAGAAATTGGGGTCCCAGAAAGATATTGACTGGCTGAAAGAAATTGGTGTATTTGTATTCCGGTAAGAACCGTCCTACAGTAAATTCGAGCCGGTCCAAACCGGTCCGGAAGTTCAGTCTCTGTATATCGAACTCCGCGCTATTTTCCGAACCTAATAAATTAGAGACAGAAAAGGAAAGATTGCACTTCAGGTCATAGTCTCCCTGAAAAGGCTTACGCAGCTTCAAATAAAGCAGATTCTGATCCCCGTAAAACCAATCATCTTCAAACTTGTTCACAAAAATATTCTGATAATAGGTGCTATATAACTCAATTTCCGCGTAGAGCAGGGAACTTAACGATAATAATAATATAATCGATAATATAATTTTTCTTCTCACTTTTATCTCCTCAGGTTTTGCTGTGAGAATACATTTTCTGGCAGTTGAATATCCAGTTCAAGATCGGTCATCTCGAATAAGGTGTAAGAGCCTTTTTTCAGTTCGTCGGTCATTTTCATCATTGTAGGATAGTGTTTTTCTTTTATTAGCTGGGTTTTTAGGACGAGTGCCGATTTCATCAGCCGGCCGGAAAGGGCGTAGTAATTATATTTATAGGGAATATAATTCTCTTTGTCCACCCAGATCTCCTGGCGTTTATATGGGGCATCGCGGTCCTTCGCATCCAGATTTAGAATGTAACATTTATTTCCCTGGACAGTATCCTCCCCGGCGATTGTAACATTATACATTTCGATTAGCTTTTCATTGGACATCAGGTCTTCGAAATTAAAATCGGAGCCCATCACGCTTCGTTTAAGCAGGTGACCGGAGATCTTTACCACATCGTTCTCCTCCGCGATCCACATTTCGTCACCGAGTTTGAGGTACTTGACCCCATAGTCCTCCGGATTAGTGAATTCTACAAATGATTTTTCTTCGCCTTCCGCCCAGCCCTTGAAGGTCTTTTCAAATATGCGGTCACCCTTGTGGATCTCGAACCGGCCTTCGTATTTGGAGGAAGTAGCATATACATTTTCATCTACCTTTTGAAGAATCTCCTCGCCAGTGAGGGCAAAAAGATTCGTTATCAAACAAATCGGGATTATGAGTACCAGTACTAATGCTCTTTTCATTTTGTAACTCCTTATTAGATTTCAGATTAGAGATTACGATATATCATTTTCTTCTTTTAAACCGATCTCAGCGCTTTGATGGGATCGATCTTGGTCGCTTTGAGTGCTGGAATAACCGCACAGGCAATAGTTACGATCGCTCCGAAAATGAATGCAAAGACTATCATTCCCCAACTGGGATTGAGATAAATGGTGTCCGATAAATTGAATTCAGAGACTATATCACTTCCAGCTAATTCCAGGGTATTGATTCCGAATTTGGAGAAGACAAAGGAGAGCAAGCCACCGAACATGGAACCAGCGAAGCTTCCGATAAGGCTTAGAGTGCCTGCTTCTACTACGAACAATCCCAGCACTTCCTTGCGGGACATTCCCAGGGCGGTGAGGGCGCCGATCTCCCGCTCCCGTTCGTAAACCGAGATCATGATCGTATTGATGATGACGAACGCAGCCAGTACCAGGAAGAAAAGATATACTACGTTATAAATACTGGTCGCTACTCTGACCATGTTGTAATAATTGCCTTGCTCCTTCCAGGAACGGGCGATATAGGGCTCCTCCAGTTCTTGATTTATCTTGGCTGTAGCAATTCCCTCATCCTCAATATCGTGGAGCATTACTATCAATTCAGTAGCTCCGCCGCCCATCTGGGTGAGGTCCTGCGCAGATTCAACGGTTACAAAAAAAGCTTTTTTCTCCAGGGTGGTAATGCCGTAGGAGAACAATCCGGCGATCTCGAAGGACTCCAGGGAAATGGAATTATATATGGTCCTTCCCAGCAAGGTGATACGGTCTCCCACCTTTAAGTCGAAATCCTCCGCGAACTTTTTACCGATGAGGATATGGTCATTATCATTGTCCAGGTATTCCCCTTTCACAATACCCTGATGCAAGGTGTTAAACCTCTTTTCCTTGATAGGATCAATCCCGAAAACCAGCGCATTATAGTTCTTATCGTTGATATTAAGCATCACCGGAACCTTAATGCGGGGGGTAACATAATCCACTTCATTTATCTTTTCGATCTCATCGATATGACCCTGGGCATCGTCCACATAGTATTCCAGGGGCATTAACTTTTCTTTCTCCAGGAACTTGGTATTCGACACTTTGACATGTCCGGTCTCGAACATTATCACATTCTTGATCATATTGTCGAACATCCCAGCGATCCAAGCTTTAAAAAATACTATCAACATGGTAGCAAAGAAGATAGCGGAGATCGTGAGAAGGGATCTTCGTTTGTTCCGGAATATATTTTTAAAGCCGAGTCTAATTATGAATTTCATCCGAATTTCTCCACGTGTTTTAAGGTTTCAGATATACTCATTTTCAGAGCACGTCTTGCCGGGAAGATACTGATGATCGCAGCGCTCACTACGGAAAAACTCAATCCTATGAGCATCATGCCCGGATTCCATTCTGCACGGAACACTGCCGAAGTCCGGTAACCGATACTCATATCCTGGAAGAAGAGTGAGAAGTCCCATCCAAATTTTATTAAATACCAATTCAGTCCGGCACCGATGATGACCCCGAGCAATCCCCCGATCAGACCTATACCTGCTGCTTCAAATATAAAGGAGGAGACGATCTCTCGCCGGTTCATCCCCATTGCGCGCATCATGCCGATCTCTCCGGTACGCTCATAAACCGCCATCAGCATCGTATTGGCAATACCAACGGTAACGATCACGAATATTAAAAATAAAATTACAGCGGATCCCCCCTTGTCCCCCTGACTTGCCGCTAAGTAACTTTGAGACAGGTCTTTCCAGGTCTTTACCTCATTCTCCTGCAAGCCCAACGCATGCAGTTCGTTCTGCAGCGTATCAGCAAATGCCTGCAGTTCCCCATTATCAACCTGATGTTGAATGCTTATCAGATTTCGCTCTCCCTCCATCTCCAGGAAAGTGTCAGCAGCATCGAGGGGGATATAAAAGTAATTACGGTTGACTTCCGGATCTGGAGTTTCAAAAATGCCCACTATCCGAAAAGCATCCGCATTATGCAGGTCGTACCTGGTATTGGCTTCAATGACCAGGTAATCATCCATTTCTACATTAAGCAGATCCGCAGTATATTTACTGATAATGATCTGGTTCCCCTGCTGCAGGAAGCTGCCTTCGTATATGGTTTCATACGTTTTATAGACTTGACGATTAGTTTCAGGGTCTATCGCTAAACCCACGAAAGGATAGGACTCACCAGTGATCTCATTTATCAAATTGCATACGAATTTAACTTCCGGCGTATATACTAATTCCTGATCTTTCAGGAATTCGATGATCTGATTCTTCCCGACAATGGTTTGATCAAGGGGAAGGTATTCTTCTTCGTCGAAAAAGGCAACATTACCTATCTTAACCGTCGCCTGCTCATAGTTTTTGAGATTGCGTTCGGAAATACGGTTAGCCCACCTCAGCATTCCTTCGGTAGGGATAAAAAGACCCACACCCAGGGCGATAGATATCGCTGTAATGAGGGTCCGCCTAAAATAGCGGAACAGGTTCTTGAGGGCTAATGACAGTGTAAATCTCATTCTGCCAGCATTCCGTCATGCAGCTTAATTCTTCTCTTAGCGAAGTCCATCACCAGGGGATCATGCGTGGCAAATAAAAAGGTGGTGTTTTTTTGCTGGTTGAGTTCCTCCATCAGCTTCATGATCTCGGTTCCGGTCTTGGAGTCCAGGTTGGCGGTGGGTTCATCCGCGAGAACCAGTTTGGGTTCCTTGATCAGCGCTCTGGCAATGGCTACCCTCTGCTGCTGACCACCGGAGAGTGCCGATGGCTTCTTTTCCTCCATGCCCTTCAGACCAACAGTCGCTAAAATATCATAAACCTTGTCCTTAATCTTGGCGCCGTCCTTTTTCAGCAGATACAATGGGAAAGCTACATTTTCATAAGCAGAGAGTACCGGTATGAGGTTAAAGGTTTGGAAGATGAAACTGATCTGCTCCCGACGGAAGTAAGTGAGTTCTTTTCGGGATTTCCCGGATAATTTGTGTCCTTCAAAGTAGATCTCTCCCTCGGTAGGAGTGTCAATTACACCGATTAGGTTGAAAAGGGTGGTTTTACCACTGCCTGATGGACCGGTTATCGTTGTGAATTCACCCTTGTCGATAATCAGGTCGATCCCTCGGAGAGCTTTGGTTTCAGTCTCTCCTGAAATGTACGTTTTCTTCAAGCCTTTTGTTTCGATAAATGCCATGATTAATCCTTTTGTTATTCTTTATTTGTTTCATAAAAAGCTTTGGTTTTTATTTTCGTTCACTATTTTTATGAATTTAATTTTTTGTCTTTTTGTGAATTACTGTGCTCGATGCTTTTACGGTGATACTCGAAATGGGTCTGGTCTAAAGCAATGATGAATTTCTGGTCCAGTTCTTCGGTAGTTATTCCGAAAAATTTAGCCCATTTTTCGCGGTAAATGACATAAAGAATAAAAGGTAAGCCACTGGTGAAAAATTGAGTTACTAACATCTGTATCGTCTCACCGCCCATCTTAAAACCCATATCCTTCGCCTTTTTTATTAAACGACTGGGATCATCCTCACTCATATAGTTCATCATTCTCCGCAGGAATGGGATCTGGCCTGGCTTCAAGGATTCCCTTAAAGCAATTCGCAGAACATCCTCATCATCCTTGAAGTGGTTTAACATATCATGCATAAAACCATTCAGTTTTTCTGCGGATTGAAGCAATTCATGATTTTTAAAATTGCTCAGCACTTTCTCTTTATAATAAGTTGTCCTTGAAACGAAATCATCGATCAGTCGCTCCATAATGTCAGACTTGTTTTTAAAATAATAGTATATAAGGGCTTTGTTAACCTTGGCTTCATCTGCAATAGCTTCTACAGTTGTACCCTCAAATCCATTTGCCGAGAACAACTTCTTTGCTGCTTTTAGTATTTTATCTTTCCGGGATATCTTCTTTTTCGTATTTTCTTTTTTCATATTACGTACCTAAAGGAATTTCTTTTTGTTTGAATTTCAAAATGCTATAATTATTACGCCCTTAAGGGGACTCTTTGTATAATTGGTGTTAATTTTGCTTAATTTATCCAAACTTACCTACCTTTGCCAACACCTCCACAATGTGCATTTTTAAAGCTCGCCGGGCCGGGATTATACTTACCACCATCGAGCTGAAGATGGCGAACAGCCAACCTATGATCATCATTTCGGGATTCCATTGGGCCTTAAATACCGCTGTAGTCCGGTAGCCGTAACTCATATCTCCGATCCATCCTGACATGTCGATCCCATGGGGTACCATGTACAGCATAAGTAAAACACTGAATATAACTCCCAGGAGACCACCCAGGAAACCAACACCGGCAGACTCGAACATGAAGTTTAACATTATTTCTTTTTTAGTCATACCCATTGCCCGCATCATGCCTATCTCCCCGGTCCGTTCGTAAACCGCCATCAGCATAGTGTTAGCGATCCCGATGGTTACAATTATAAATATAAGGAAAAGGAGCATAGCGCTTCCGCCACGCTTACTTTCTTTAATGACCACAAAACTTTGAGCCATATCCTCCCAGGTTTGTATTGAAATATTACTTAATCCAGCCGCATCTAAACTCTGCAAAAGACTATCAGTAAAAGCATTCAGCCTTTCATCAGGAACCCCGGTTTTTACTGCCAATAGATTTACCTCACCCTCCATTTCCAAAAAGCTGTTCGTGGTCCCTATGGGTATGTAAAAATGGTTGCGATTGACATCCGGATTAGGGGTCTCAAAAATGCCCACTACCCTGAAAGCATCCGCATTGTGAAGGCCATATTTTGTATCAGCTTCAACGATCAGATAATCGCCAAGTTCAACATTCAGCAGCTCGGAAGTGTCCTTGCTGATCAGGATTTGGTGACCTTCAGTGAGAAACTCCCCCAGGTAAAGCGCATCCTTGATGCTATATATATGCTGATGAGTTTCGGGCTCTATCCCGAAACCGATATAAGGATAAGACTCACCGGAGACATCATTGATAAGGTTAGCCATAAACTTGACTTCTGGCGTATAATTTAGTCCTTTTGATCTGAGTTGCCCTTCCACCCTCTCCAGATCATTTATTGTCCTATTCAGGGGAAGAAACTCCTCTTCTTCAATATACTTTTGGTTTGCTATTTTCAGGTTTGCCGTTTCATATTTTTTCAGGTTGCGTACTGACATATTTTCAGCCCAGCTGAGAGTACCGTCAGTCCAGATGAAGATAGCGATCCCGAAAGCGATAGATACTGCGGTGATAAGAGTTCGCTTATAGTAACGGAAGAGATTTTTGATGGCGAGTGATATTAAAAATTTCATTTCATTTTCACCTTACTTAAAAAGCAGCCTGGAGAATTTTCGTAGAGTATATGATTTTGCGTTCATTATTAACTAACCATTCAGTTAATTTTTATGGAATAATTTAGGTTAAGGCTCAAATTATGTCAAGAAAAAAAAATGCAGGCTTTAAAATAACCCCCTCTTTTTACAAAAAAAAAGTCGTGCTAATAACGCACGATATTTCAAAATATCCTGTCAATGTTCCTCCAACGCCAATTCCTCCGGATTTTTCAATATGTAATCGCGCAAAATCGCGAGGTATGTTTCGTTGCGGATAATGTGGTCGTAAAACGAGCGTTGCCACCCCAACCCGTTCAATTCGTCGGTCTCCATCACCGCCCCGGCCGGCGCGGAAATTGAGGTGTTCGACGTGAAAGGTAGGCGCGTTTCTGTCATTGCGAGGCCGAAGGCCGCGGCAATCTCATCGAATCAAGGAGATTGCTTCGTCGGGCGAAGCCCTTCTCGCAATGACGCGAAAGACGAATTCATCTGGACACCCGATGAAAACACCACCTCCGGCTTATATCTCGTCCGGGCGCGCTGGTCAACTTCGCTCAGCGATCGGAGGACGGGTAAACGAAGATGAAAGGGGGTCGTCTTTCTAAAATAGATAATAAAAAAACTTGCAAGGATCGTAACCGGAAGTTATTTTTCCACAGTAAGAAGTCCTAATATTCAAATTGGAGGAGAATTTCATGAAAAGAGCGTTGTTCGCCATACTCGCGTTGGTTCTTCTGTCATTTTCAGCCTTTGGCCAAGTTAAAACCTTCACCGGCCCCTCGGGCGGGAACTGGCATAATCCCGCTAATTGGACTCCCCCCGGCGTGCCGAATTTTGACGATAATGTCCACATCGAAACGGGCGTCAATGTCAATGTCGAAGGACTGGGCGTCGATGCAAATGTTTTAATAAACGACGGACAAATCGATAACGCCGGCCATATTAATGTCTGCGGCGAGATGTTTAACGACGGAGTTATCAACAACGCCGGTAATCTCAATGTCGGTGATTTGGCGAATTTCGAGAATGCCGAGATAAACGACGCGGTCAACATCGTTGTCGCAAATGGTATGATGAACGATGGTCTTATCTTAGGCAAAGAGGGAGAGAATCTCAATCTCAATATTAATGTTGCCAAAAACGACAGTGCGTTCGGATTGAACGAAGAAAACGGTCAAATAATCGCTCAGGGCGAGAATGCCGGCATCCAGATCGTTGTAGATAGAGGCAAGTTTCATAACTGGGGTGAAATTGATGCCCCGGGAGGCGCTTGGCTTTCCGCCGACGACATCGACAATATAATTGGCTCTAGATTAAGGGGAAAGTCGGTTTTTCTTCATGCACGAAAAGACATTCTAAGGAATGCCGGATTGATTCAAACCTCCGGAGGAACAAGCCCCTTTGGCATGGGCAACAACATCGAGATAGTTGCATTCAATAAATTCGGAACCGGGCAATTTATCAATTCCGGCACAGTCCAGGGGGGCAACGGCGATCCTGGGCACGCCGGCGATAATATTATCGTCAAGGTCGATAATCTCGAGAATAGCGGAGATATTCGCCCCGGACAGAATGGTTCCGGCATAGGTGTTTACGGCGGAAACACCACTATCAATGCAAGAGTCGTGCTCCTTTTCGACGGTGGCGCAGTTCTCGCCTATGATGACGAGGATGGCACGACGAATGTCATACTCGTCACCGACATAATTCACATGTGGAGCACATACCGAACCAAATCTCTTTTGAGTACGGACGCTATGCTGAGAGCAAATAGCATTAATTTAGTCGGTAGGGAGATCATTCTCGAAGACTTAGCTGATTCGACGATTATCGCCACAGATTATATCGAATTGATTTCAATCAACTCGCCGAGTAATGTTATAGACTTCTCGGAAATATCGAATGAGAGGATCATCGTTGCCAATCCTACCGGCGAAATCCTCATCAGGGGCGATAGCCTCATTGCCCCGCCTATCGGCTATAATGCAATGTGCGAGCCGGATCCCACCGTCATGGGCGGAAGCATATCGGTCGATGATGTGACGATAATCGGCGAAACGGTTATGAGCTTCACCGGCCACAGCGACTCACTTGAGGTGCTTATCCGCAACGAATACACGGTTTCACGGACTTTCAACTATTCGATAACATCTCTCCTCGGATGGTTCGCGCCTGTCACCGGCACGACGCCGACGCTCGCCCCATGGGAAACTCACAGCTTCTATGTTCATTTCACTATCCCGTCCGGGTTCGTGGTGACCGTCACGGACAGTGTTACCTCGGCCGTTATGGGCACTTTATATCCGATAAAAAGGTGGGTTTCGCCGATCATCGCTTTCCCCTTCGACACATTGACCTACTTGAATGTTGCGGAGACTGGGGCGGAAAAACCCGAGGCCATGACAATCTCCGCCCACCCTAACCCGTTCAATTCGTCGGTCTCCATCACCGCCCCGG
>JAFGPZ010000282.1 GCA_016935935.1 Deltaproteobacteria bacterium | reverse complement strand
CTGACAAAATCTGACGACAGTTGCCGCAAAAAGAAACTACCTTTCAAAATGAAAAAATTGCATCTACGAGAATGCTATCACAAGAAAAGAAAAACCTGTGATATGAAGAGTGTCTACGATATGACCCAAACTTTGGGGGTAAGATTACCTTGACATGATCTATGTAATATATTTTTTTATATATTGAAACCACTTTGGTTTGTGCTCGTCTGAATCAGCAGCAAACCGACTTAAATGGGGAAATCCAATAACTAAAACATTTGAAATTCCCCATGTTGAATTCTCTATCAGAAATGATTTCATAAAATATTTGCCATATTGATGGCTAGGTTCATTTTTCTTCATATTTGTTGAGGGTTTTATCATGTTATTTTTCAAGTTAGCATACGCGGAAAATTTTTCACCATTTCCGTTACAGACTATAAGTTTCGGTCTAACTATCTTCAAAAATTCCTTATGATAATTCCAGCAATCATATTTTTCGTACTCAAAAATATCGACTGCTTTATTCGACCGAAAGAAATATAGGTTCGTACAAAAAACGTTTCGAATATTCACTTCTACATTAAGTAAAGATAAAATTTCTTCTAATGCCACTTTTACTCTACGTTGCAGAGGCGCCTTTCCTGGAGGAAATGTTTTATCTTTCTGTGGCCATGCTTCATCGACAAAGTCGCACCAGTCTTTCTTCTTTTCTTTAAAATATGTCAGGTCTTCAAAATTTTTAAAATCTCCTTCTTTTTCGATCGAACCACCGGGGTTAAATCCCAGATAATAAACAGGACCTTCCTTAAGTGTATTAAGAGGGTTTGTGTAGAATACCGAATATTTTAATGCTTTTAATTGTTCTGCAACATTAGGTTTCTCCCTCTCCAATGCTTTAACATCTTCTTCATATTTTTGTCTTATTCTATTATACAGGTCTTCAAGATACCGTTCTTTAATATCATTCATTATTGAAATTATTCTTTCTTGTGATTTTATGGGGAATTGACCCTGAAGGTTATCCTCAATATATACATCATATTCCGTATCCCAAAGCAGAGAATACTGTAATGCGACATCAGAAAAATAATCAGTCCTTTTTACTGACCACTTGGTAGCATGACGATCAAAAATATTATTGATGGCATCCCCATCAACTTCATTTTCAAGTACTTTAACATAATACAATGATAGCTGAAAATAGATTTCTTCATTAACGGTTATGGAAACTGCAGCAAGATCGAAGGGTACCATTTTCGGTATTGGGAGATCATATATATAAAAAGTATTTTTCGGTTCACGTTGCGGATCCTTTGTCTTTATATTTTCACCGTGCATCCATGCAAGAAACGGATCATGCCAGCTTGTTTTGAACCCTTCTCTTTCCAAGTCTTTCTTTAATCCAAATATCAATTCCTTTCGGCCCTTTTTAGAGTATTGTGCTTCTTCCATTGCCTCTCCCTCCTATCTCCCACAATCTTTACTGTGTTGCTAAAACCCTATCCTCTCGCCACCGTATTTATGAAAGTTCCTAGTTGTGATCTCTGTTTTAAGAGCATCTATAAGGGTCTGGTGTTTTACCTGTTCCTTAGTATAAAATAAAAATTTGTCACGGACAATCCTGAAATCTCCGGGCGCAAGACCGTTGATGTCCATCAATGATTTTTCGGTTTTTTCATCCATGCGCGAGCTTGTCAACGGTGCCAAGAGTTTCTGGTAAAAGATGACGTTTCCTTCAGGCGTGAGAAAGTTGAATCCAATCTTGTGATTGAACCTCCGCATTGATGCCTCGTCGAGCCCTTTCAACCTGTTTGTCGTGCAGATAAGAATCCCCCGGTATCGTTCCATTTGAGTCAAGAACTCATTGATGAAACTGATTTCCCACGACCGCTGCGCCTGGCGACGGCTGAAGAGCAGGGTGTCGGCCTCGTCAATAATCAGGATCGCCTCGTCATTTTCTGCTTCTTCAAAGGCCTCCCTGATTTTCTGTTCCGTCTCGCCGACATATTTATCAAGAAAGTCAATAGCCCGTTTGGTGATCATCTCCCTGTCGAGGCGGTTGGCGATATATCGGGCCAGTTCGCTTTTCCCCGTGCCGGGAGGGCCATGGAAGAGGAGATTCATATTCCTGACATCCTCATTGTCTTGTTGCCTGAGATAGCGATCAAAGGCTTCAATCTGGTTGATGACTGTGTTGATATTCCCCTCGATGTTCAATCCTTCCAGGGAGTAATTCTGTTCAATTGCGTTCCTTTTGATCTCTTTCCTTCCGTAATTGCGGAGAACTGTATGAGCCTCAAGTGCCGTAATGACCGCCTCTTTAAATGAATGCCTGCCGTATGCGCCGACATCATAAGCCTTCTTGATAGCGATATCTATTGCCCCGGCACTTACTTTGTAGCGTTTTGCCAGATCCTCAATGTCCGACCGGTCGAAGAAGCGTTTGACCCTGTTCACGCGGAGGATCGATTCCCAGACCTGCATTCTCTGGCGGCGGTTGAAGGGCTTGAAGTGAAGGCTGAAGGCGAAACGCCGAAGGACCGATTCCTCTATGTCGTGTATGGAATTGGTAATCCAGATGATGCGGGCACCCGGTTCTTCGAGAAGCTGGTTGAGCCACCCCTTGTCCTGGGTCTCTCCTCTCATAAAGAACGAGAAGCGGGTGTTGAGGATATTGTCCGCCTCGTCCACAATGATCAGCGATCCCTTTCCGTGGTTGGTCATATTCAGTGCGGCGATAATGGCTGCCCGTCGCTGGCTGGATTTGTTGTCATCCCCCCTGACGATTTCATAGGCAGGTATACCCAGGTGTTCGGCAAGGCCCATGGCGTAGCAGGTTTTTCCCGTCCCCGCTGTCCCGTACAGGAGGATGTGGTGTGAGGATTTCGGTTTTTCTTTGAGCAGTTTTACTATATGGTCCGTATACCTTCTGTCGATCAGGTGACGTTCAAGAGGGATCGTCTTCCGTGCGATACGGGTATAAAAGGACTTTGACACTTCATCATTTGAAGGATTTTGCAGGAGATTGAGAAAGTCGTCGTTGTGCTGGATAAAATTGTCCATGCGGAAGAATTCTGTCAGGAAGAGTTTACCGGAAAGAATGTCGTTTAGTTCCCTGTGGGTTATCCTTAACAGTGCCGTGAGGTATTTGCGTCCCATGAAGGCGTCGCAGCTCAGATGGCGATCGAAAAAAGCTGCCGCAGGCTCGTAGGACACCATGACGAAGAAAAAAAGCGTGAATGCCGTTTCCTGATCGGTCAGGCCGAACATCTTTTTGAGGGCAGACAGGTTCCTTTCGATGCTGGAAGCGCTACGGCAGTGTAATTTCCTGATCTTTGATCTCAGTGTCTTTTGTATGAAGATTTTTAGCCCGTAAAGAGCGCTTTTTCGTGAGCCCTGCACAGTTTTCTTGGCCGCCTTTGCATAGGCTCTTGAATCGAACTCAGATTCAAAAAGGGCTTCTTCAAGTGGCTGCCTCTCCGTGTCTTTCAGACTTGATAAAAGATATGTGCCTATTCTTTCAATGTCCGTTCCCAGAATCCAGTGCAGAAAATCGAAGGTCTCATCATCAATCAGGTCATGGCGATCAAGGAGTCTGTCGAGGTAGGTCGCGCATTGTTTCATGATAAATTGTTCATTTCTATCCATGTTCGTCATGGCAGGATTTTTTGACCCGGTGTTTCCCACAAGGATTTTTCTGAGATTTGATCTGCCCATATGACCTCCTTTCTTATTGCATGAAAAAAGAATATCATGATAGCATTCCATATTACGGAACGTTTTGAAATTTCTTTGGAGGTGTATCATGGCTGAAAAGAGAGATTATTATCGAAGCTATGGAGAAAAGTTGATTAGTCTTTTTGTCAGGCTCTTGTTCTCTGGCGAGCAGTATTCACTGACAGAGCTTGCCACCATGCTCGGCTGTTCCAAACAGACGGTGCTGAGGCTGGTCAACGATATCAGGAAGGCATACAAGGTTGATATAGACGAGAGGATGGAGGGGAACAGAAAGTATTTTCGAATAAAGAAACCCTTACCGATGCCCGGTACATACTCTCTCACGGAGATGGAACTCAGACTTCTTGAGATGTGCAGGGATTTCACGGCGCACCTTCTTGGAGATAAGCTCTTCGAAGAGGCAACACAGGCGCTATTTAAAAGCCAGTATCTTATTCCGGGAAAAAGCAGGAAACCGTCACGGCATTTTGCGTCGTTTCGCCCCGGGACCATAGATTATACACCTCACCACGACACCATTTGCACGATTATAAAGGGAATGGAGGCTCGGAAAGTCTGCAGGATACATTACCAGGCAATAATGGAGACAAAGGCTAAGACGTTCTATATCAGGCCGCTCAAACTGTTTTCACACCTCGACACCATCTATCTCCACGCTCAAATGGCAAAGTATCCGGGCAGACGATACCAGGCGCCCGATTACGATCCCCTTCTCGCTGTGCACCGCATAAAGAAGGTTGAGATGACCGAGCGGCGTTACGAGTTGCCCGATAAATACGACTTTGAAAAGTTTTTTAACAGGAACTTTGGGATTATAAAAGACGATGCCTTTGAAGTAGAGATCGAGTTTACAGGATGGGCTGCCAACTATGCGGCGGAACGGATGTGGAGCCCTAACCAGACGATAACGAGGAAGGGTAAAAGGAAAATCAGGCTAACATTCAGCGCTTCCTCCGAACCGGAATTGTTGGGGAAAATCCTTTCGTTTGGCGCGGAAGCCAAGGTTATTAAACCGGAGTGGCTCGCAGAAGAAGTGACTGCAACAGTGGAACATATGAGCGCGCTTTACTCGAAATCATAGAATCTGCAAGCAGAAGGTTTGTAGTTAATCAATCGTCCCTCTTGATTAAATCCATCTCAAGGGTTTTTAAAGACGCCTGATGTCATGTGTGATGAAAATACTATCACAAGCAAAGGAAAACCTGTGATATGAAGAGTATTAGCTGAAGTCGATATATCTAATTTTGCTGAAGGTATTGAAGACAAGCGGTAATCATTGATTACCAAGATGAACTGATCGTGAGTATCTGTAGGTAGCGTCAATAAACGGCGCATTTCATTTTTTCTTTGATCACTTCTGCGCATTACCAATCGAAAGCTGCTACACAAAAGCATTT
>JAFGPZ010000281.1 GCA_016935935.1 Deltaproteobacteria bacterium | reverse complement strand
TCCTGTAATTCCGGGAATTATCTTATGTATACCCTTTTCGGTCCTCAGCGCCACAAGATCATCCTGGTTATACAATGCCGGACGGGGACCGACAAAACTGATATCACCCTTCAGAACACTGTATATCTGGGGCAATTCATCCAGACTGTACTTGCGTAAGACGGAGCCAACGGGGGTAAGGTATGATCCGGGATGATCCAAGAGGTGAGTCGCAACGGCCGGTGTGTCAATGCGCATCGTACGGAACTTGGGCATTCGGAATATACGGTTTTCGATCCCCACCCGATCAGACCAGTAGAGGATTGGACCCTGAGATGTTCTTTTAATAATAAATACAATAATAAAAATCGGCAGCGTTAAAAAAGGAAGCAGTAGGAGAGCCGCACCCAAATCGAACGAGCGTTTCATAAGTTTATCAATACGATATTTATTCGCATCGTGCCGACACACAATCAGCCATCCATAAGAAATATACTTTCAAGATTATGAAGAGGTGTGTAACCGGTTTCTAACATTTTTTTGTTGCTAAACACTAAATCGCCCGCCACTTTATCATAACAAGAATGAATCCATTCTCTTTTATCAGTCAAGAGTGAGCCTGCGATTCGTGTCCCAAGCCAGACGGGGGAAAGCGGAACGGAGATTACAGGCCTTTTCGGCCTGATACCCGATCGTTTAAAGACTTGAATGATCCTGTTAAATTCATAAGGCTCGGGATCACAAACATTAATCCGCAGATTACACCGATTACACAGATTATTTTGTCTGGTCCGGTTATTTTTTATATTATTTTCATTTGCGTTAATCTGCGTTAATCTGCGAAATCTGTGGATAAGAAAGTCTATAAACTCAACCAGATTAGGCCGCGCCAATGCCGACATTCTCTGCGAACCCGGCCCAAAGCGAAGATACGCCAGCTTCCCCGGCGCAAAAACCCTTCGGTCAAGATTAAGGCTCCATTCACGATCATACACCGGAGCCAGCCGCAAAATAACCAAATTATGAAGTTTACCTTCATCGTATATAGCACGCAACCGCCTCTCCGCATCCAGCTTACTTACAGCATAATCACTTGACGGCCGGCACTCCCCATACTCCGATATTCCGGTCTCCAGTCTCCCTTCCCCATACACCGACACGGAAGAGAAAAAGATAAATACAACGTTGGGATTCACTTTAGAAGCGGCTTTCGCAAGATTCTCCGTTGCTTCACTGTTCACCCGCATGTAGGTGGCAGCGCTTACCGCACCGATCTTCTGATGGGCAATACCGGCACAGTGAATAACCACATCCGGAGAATACTTTTCGCAAATTGCAGCCACAGAATTCCTACCGGACAGATCGGCCTGCTCCCATTCAATATACGCAGATTTACCAAGCGCTTTTGTTACATCTACCCCGATTAATTTATTGCCGGGGGCTAATTGACTGCACAGAGCAGTTCCGATAAAGCCGCTGGCGCCTGTTACTAATATTTTATTCATTTATTGATATGCGGCAAACGTAAAAATTTGGTGCCGAATAGCAATCAAAAGCGACCTCTTTTTTGAGAAAGGATTTTTCCATAAGCCGCCATTGTCTGCCTAACCACTATTTCTTCAGAAAACTCAGCTTTAACAATTTTGCGCCCCCTCGTCCCCATTCTTGCTCTAATCTCTGGATTCTCAATCAAAAATTTAATTGCATCAGCCAACGCCTTTGGGTCATGTGAAGGAACTAAAAAACCATTTTCATTATGGCGAACTATCTCTCTGCAACCCGGCACATCAGTAGCTACAATGGCACGACCGCATGAAGCGGCTTCAATCAATACCTTTGGGACACCTTCACCATACGTTGTCGGCAAAGCAACAATATGTGCTTCCGATAGAATCTTAGGCATGTCAACCTTATATCCCCACCATTCAACAATACCCTCAGCCTGCCAGCCACGAAGCGTTTCTTCCGGAATGGATGCTGGATTTTCCAGATCAGGATTCCCCACCAGAATCATATTGCACGCAATCCCACCCCTTTTAAGTATTTTTGCTGCTTCCACAAACTCGCCAACACCTTTATCCCAGAGCATGCGGGATGCTAATGTTATAGATGGAATTCCTCCAAGCTCAGGAAGCGGAATAAAACGCGCCGTATCAACGCCGGACCCCCGAATTAATGCAGCTTTTTCGCATTTAACAATTCCTGCATCAACAAACAATTTCAAATCTTCTGGATTCTGAAATATTCCAATTGTGTTTTTCGCTGAAAAGGCTGTGTGAAAGGCAAAAGCAACAAACTGCTTTAAAGCATTTACTGCCCAGCCCTTTGCAACAAATATAAAGCCCAATCCTGCGAGGGCATTTACCACACCAGAGATACCGGCAATCATTGCCGCCCATGATCCATACAAAACAGGTTTTACAGCGACATGATGAACTATATCAGGTTTTTCTCTGCGATAAATTCTTACAATTTCTAAGATGCTAATAATTTCCTTTATTATATTTTTGCTTCTTCTCTCTAGGCTGATTGGAATGAGTTGAAATCCCTCTTTTTCAATACGCTCCTTATGCTGATTTACTCTGGTGGCAATCAGGACTTCAAAGCCTGCGTCTCTGGCCGCTCGCGCAATGGGCAGGCGATGTGACCAGAAGTACCAATCTTCAGTAATTAATAAAATTATTTTGACTTTGTTTTCTTTCAATCTTTCCGTTTTTATAAGTCTTTGGATACATTACCAGAGCGTAATCATCTGGGTGTTAGAACTACATCAAAACCGGATATTAATAAATCATCTTCCGGTAGGCTTCTGAATTCTGCGGATAGCTTGTTACGAGGAATGGGCAATTCTGACCATCTATCTATCTTGATAACATCAACATCAAAACCAGTTATCTCGAAATAATTTAGCATGTCATTATAGCGGATACGATTCGTATAAAATCCAGAGCGACGTATGAAATCAGATTCCCAAAAAGATTTCGAAAAACGAAGATTGTTTAAACTGCCAGATAGGTGGTCTTTTAAATCAATACGATGTGAACAAATGCCATCAGGACGTAAAATCCGGCGTAACTCCTTCAGTGTGTCAAGAAACTCTTGCCGGTAGATGTGCTCCAGCACTGCTTGAGACCAAACAAAATCAACACTCTCGGCAGATATATTATGAAGTGATTGTATACCCTTGGTAAGGTAGGTGGCATGACATGATGATAACACCTCCGCAACGTTCTTCGCACCACTCACATCTGGGACGGACAAGTTCTGTTGAAGCAAGAAGGAACCCATATCATGGTACACAGTCAAGTCTTGCGTTGCGAAAGCGCCGACGTCAACTAAATAACACTGACGCGCACCATGGGCTGCTGCAACAATGGCGGAGAGCAGTGAATCCCCCGGTCCGACTTCAAGAGCAACAAATCCGTTTTCCTTATACGTTAAATGGTACCGTTTGAAGTGCTGACGAAAAACACCGTAAGCATAATCAGGTTTGTGCATCGAGCCATGGACAAAAAGATTCACCTTTCGCCATATGCCGTAATCAAAAGGCAAACGTGACAGAAACAATTTTGCCGTGAGCTTGACATACCATGGGACATATTTTTTCACTGCCACCGCTCCAACCAAGCCTGAAACATCAGCACATCCCAAAGGTGTTGTTGCCAGTTCCGCTGTCCCGATAAGTGCTCCCGCCACTTCTTACGAACAGGCACTGGGTTGAAGTAGCCTTCCCGCTTTAAGCGAGATTCGTCCAACAATTCCTCTGCCCATTCCCTTAGCGGTCCGCGCAGCCACGCATCAATGGGAACACCAAATCCCATCTTGGGCCGTTCGATCAATTCCTTCGGAACATATCTGTAAAGCACCTCACGCAAAAGCCACTTGCCGACTCCATTACGCACTTTATACTGCAGAGGCAGATGCCATGCAAACTCATAGACGCGATGGTCGAGCAGCGGCACGCGAGTTTCCAAGCTTACCGCCATGGCTGCGCGGTCCACCTTAACCAGGATATCGTCCGGCAGGTAGGACACCGCGTCCAGAGCCATCATCCGGTCGGTTAGGCTAGGCAACACTGGCCAAGATTTATCAAGGACTGTGATCGGTTCCTTGCCTCCCATTACCACCGATTCTGGTTCCCAGTGGCTAACCAACCGGCGATACAGTTCCTGCGCATCGCAGCTATTTATTACTGAGGCCGCTTTGTGCAACTTATCGCCAGGCAGGCTTAGCCGTAGACGGTTGGGAATGATTGGTGCCATCAAGTCAAAAACCCGATTCCAAGCTGCGGGCGAAAATGCCCAGATCAACTTGGCCCCAATAGACCGCAGCGCCAAGTGAAAATTCCCCAACTGCTTCCACATGCCAGCCGCCAGAAAATAGCGTATGTATCCCGCAAACAACTCATCGCCTCCATCACCGGAGAGCGCCACGGTAACATGTTGTTTGGCTAGCGATGCCACCAGATAGGTCGGAATCTGTGACGAATCAGCAAATGGTTCATCGTAAATCGTTGGTAGATTTGGGATCACCGCCAACGCATCCTCGGACGTGACATATAACTCGGTGTGATCTGTGCCCAAATGCTGGGAGACCAACTTGGCTTGTTGAGCTTCGTCGTAGCCCCATTCATGAAAGCCGATAGAGAAGGTCCTGACGGTTTGGGAAGACTGCGATTGCATCAGCGCCACCACGGTGGATGAGTCGATACCGCCCGATAGGAACGCACCCAGCGGCACATCAGCTATCATTTGTCCCGCCACTGCCTGGCGCAGGACCACCTCCAGCGCATCGACCGCTACCGTGTCAGACTCGAAGACATGAGGTAACTGCACACCCGACTCCGCAACCGCAAGTGCCGACCAATATTTTTGCGGGCGGGGCATCTGACTTTGAGCAACCACGGCCGCGTCTATCGTCAGCCAGGTTGCGGACGGTAACTTTGCAATTCCTTCATAAATACAATAGGGTGCAGGCACAGTATTATGGCGCATGTACAGGGCTAGCGCACCCCGATTGACTGCTATCGAACGGCCTGCCAATGCCCGTAGTGCCTTCAATTCCGAGGCAAAGGTGAAAGCCCCATCGATATAACCGTAGTAAAGCGGCTTTTCCCCCAAGCGATCGCGGGCCAGGATAAGCTTTTTGTCTTTCTTATCCCACAGTGCTAAGGCGAACATCCCAACCGCAGCTTCCAGCGTTTTCTCGACGCGCCAAGCAGCAAAGCAGGTTATCAGGGTTTCGGTATCGGAATGTCCTCGCCAGTCCTGCTGGCCCAATCGGGCACGCAACTCTCGGTGGTTGTAAATCTCCCCGTTGAAGACCAACACATAGCGCCCACAGGCCGAGACCATCGGCTGATGACCCGCGGGGGAAAGTTCCAGTATTGAGAGGCGGACGTGTCCAAGCACGACACCAGTCGATGCATCCCTCCAGACACCGGAATTATCTGGGCCGCGATGATGCAGCACACAGCAGGCACTTTCTACCGCATGAAAGTGGTCGCTATGGTCGTCCCAAATGCCAACAATTCCGCACATATTCTAATTGCCCTTTTTCGCTACTCTTGTCCAGAGGGTCATGTATGCATTGACCATCCGTTCCATGCTAAAATGCTCAACGATACGAGTACGACAACGTGTGCCCAGCACGTCCTTACCGTCAGCCGCAAGGGCGACCATAGCCGCCGTGATTGCAGTAGACAACGACTGGGGATTCGACGGCGGGACAATCCATCCAGTATGACCCACAATAAAGGCAGCATCTCCCACATTCGTGACTACACAAGGAGTTCCGCAGGCCATGGCTTCGGCCACAACATTGGGGAAGGCTTCGCCAACACTGGATAGCACATGCAGGTCCAATCCATTCATTACAGCAGGAATATTATCGTGGGGTCCAATTAAAAGCGCAGAATTTTGAAGACCATAGTCTTGAATCTGGGCAACCAATGCTTTATTAGAAATATCCATTCCCGTGCCAACAAGCACGACGCGGAAGCTAACTCCTTTCCCTGCTAGCAGGAACAGAGCTTTAAGTAGATTTCTGTAGTCCTTCAACGGATGCCAACGGGCCACCATGCCAATCAAAAATTCTTTGCCCACGATCCCCCACTCCTCCCTAATTCGCTGGCGGTTGGCATGATCTGGTGAGAAAAGAGACATATCGTAGCCATTCGGAATTAAAACAAGTTTTTTTACGCAGTAACCATATTTCTGATGAATACGCATCGCTCGTTTGGAAGGACAAATAATAGCAGTCGGGAGCCGCCAGGAAAGTATTGCGCTGAGTTTTGCCACAAGACGGGTAGAAAGACTGGTGAACTCAGGATCCAGATTGAAGTTACGAATACCCCAGACAACCGGTGCCGAATTAAACAATTGTGAGATTACCCCGCCAAGCAAATCCGCGTGATACATCCAGGTTTGAACAACATCCGGCTTTATGGATCGCATCAGCCGATACAGCTTGATAATGCCCTTTATCGTTACCCGACCGTGCGGCATGTTGAGCGTATACACCGGGATGCCGGCCATGATCAGGCGTTCGCCATAAAAGCCAGAATCCATCATTGAGATGATCTGATGAGTGTTTTCCGTGTTGGCGGTGGTAAGGCGGTAGAGAACTGTCTCAGCGCCGCCATTGTTAAGACCGGTAATAATGTGGAGAATCTTCAAAGGGCTTACCTATCTGTGTTGTGTTGTTTTGTTCTACTGGCTGAGCTGCAGTAAGAACATCAAGGTACTTTTTCGTGATGGGCTCGATTCCGTATCGCTCCTCCAGTAACGAGAAAGGTAGTTTTTCAAGTCGTCCCTCCAATGCATCGATGATCGCTCTCGCCATGGCCTCGACGTCACCAACGGGGACTAACTTCCCCCAGCGTCCCTGCTCAAGTATCTCCTTTGGACCACTGGGGCAATCGGTTGCAACGACGTGGGTACCAACAGCCGCCGCCTGAAGCAGGGCATTCGGGAGGCCTTCCCAACGCGAAGACAACACATAGACCGCTGCCTGTTTCATATAAGCGAACGGATTTTCGACATATCCAGGCATCGCAACAATCCCTTCAAGCCCCATTGATTTGATCAACTCTTCCAGTGCCTTTCGATCCACCCCCTCGCCCAGAATTGCGAGCCGCGCATGATGAACTTTGAGCACTTTGTCAAAGGCCCGAATCAGCGTTTGAAAATCTTTCTGGGCCGTTAGCCGACCCACACCGAGAATTAACGGTACGGTGTCAGAATTAACCCAGGGATGATTCACTGGCGCGATCGACAGTTCCTGAATGGTCTCCATATCTAGAGGATTCGCTATTACCACTATTCGATCCTTTGGAAACCCAACCGCTTTAATCAGGTCATCAGCAATACCCTGAGAGGGGGCTATAACACCATCCGGTATTGCATAGAAATTCTTAAGAATATGTCTAATAAACTTATCTTTCAGATTTTCAGAATTCCTGCTACTTACTGACACTGTAATTGCCTCTCTAACAAATAAGCGCATGGGAACCCTCGATATCATTCGTGCCAAAATGGCGATGATATTCACATGCCCCATCGTGGCAAGCATGGCATCCGGCCGTGCCTGTCGCAGGTATTGGATCAGAGGGATAAGTGAATATAGTGCTCGATTAGACGCTAGATCAACAACGTTAATCTCCGGATCCAACTCATTCACATAAGAACCGGTTTGCTTAACGAGTACCACGTCAACCGTGAAGCCTGCTCGATTGAACCCATTTGCCAATGTGGCCATGACACGTTCGGCACCACCACCACCAAGGGTTGCAGAGAAAAGACTTATGCGTCGTTCTATCATCAATTTAACGTAAAAAGTTTATCCAATTATTGTTTTATCTTTATTCCAGTGAATGATTCCCGCGATGCGTAACGAGACGTTTGCACAATTCCGATCTTTTAAAATATGTTTAAAATTGGTGATTTTTTAAAAAATTGTTGGTTAATTTTCATATTTGATCCGTTTAAAAAGCTCTTTGACATTCAGTTTGCTTCCTTTATGTCTCCATAAAGGAGCTGTTCGGTATGAGGACATATACCTATCCTCATACAGCCGCCATGATCTCCTGTTTTCTCTTTGTCAGGATCACTCTCTTGATGTTGAATGCCATGGCTCCGGATAGATGATCCCAACTCTCCTTCAGGATAGTGGTGAATCGGGCTTTACCTGCTCCGTGGTATTTTTCGGTAATTCCGAAGTACTGCTCAATCTTGTATCTAACCTTTGAGATCATCTTGTTTCTCCGGATTTCGTATTCCGTCAGTGCTGCATTGATCTGGTTCTTTCTCATGATACCATCACCTATGTTATTCATATTCAGAAAGTTCCTGTTCGGCTCACCGCAGTAGCCTTTGTCGGCATACACCTTCGGAGGAAGCTCTTTACCATGGATCCTGAGTTCCCGGAAAAATGTAACGATGAAATGGTTTAACGTATTAATAACGGTATAATTATGTACGATTTCGCTTGCATTAATC
>JAFGPZ010000280.1 GCA_016935935.1 Deltaproteobacteria bacterium | reverse complement strand
TATAAAAAAGCCGAAAAATAGTCCAACGTAAGCATTACTGCCTAGAGTAGACAGCCGGTTTGAACGGCAAATATTTAGTATGTTATTTCAAATCAGTCAGATGAAGGAGAATCACAATAACGTGCATAGAAGGCAGCCTTGTCAAAAATATACATTGTGATGTTGGCAATGATGCTGTTTGTTGTGGCGTGCAACGCAGCCGATATCAGCGGCAAATAGATCGTTGAGGTGGCCGCTTGCCCTCTAGTGTCCGCATGGGCCTCCGACCGAGCAAATATTCACTTTTAATGTTTCCGGAAACAGCCTGAGCAGCAAAGTCATAGACCAGCAGTTTAACCGCGCAACCTTTTAACTGGAATCACTGCTGTTCAAATTGGAAGATTTAAGCAACATGATACCGGCTTCATTAGCTGCCGCAGAGAAGCCAATTGATAATCAATTACCAATACAAAGGAGGTTCGATATGATACGAGCATATGAAAGTGTTTTGATCGCGGTTCTTTGTATGGTTGGGTCGGCTTTGGGCGCCACGAAAGCATGGAATTTTGATGATATTGCAGTAGGAGCCACACCTGCCGGATGGGAAAGCGGATCGATTAATAAAACCGGTCAATTGGCCACTTTTGAGGTAGTTACTGATGCGACCGCCCCGGAAGCAGCTGCCGACAACAAGGTGCTCACGGTGAAATTCGCTCCTGAAACTGTGTATGAGGATTGCCATGCAATCTGGAACAAAGAAATATCTTTTACTGATGGCACAATCGAGATCGATTCTAAAGCTGTCGCTTCCGATGGATATTTCGGCGGTATAGCTTTCAGGATCCAGGATAAAGACAGTTATTATGCGATTCGTTGTGGCATTCGGAGATCAGATATACAGCTGTTTAAAATTTTAGACGGGACACGGACAACCATCGGTTATGCAACGGCAACAGCGTTTTCGGTCAATACATGGTATCACATTAAAATTGTCGTCAATGGAACCAACATTACCGTTTCGGTTGATGGAACTCAGTTGCTTACAACGACCGATGACAGTGTTACTGGGAGTGGTGGCATAGGCCTGTTCCAACGCGCAAATAAAATTGCCTTCTGGGATAATTTTTCGGTTAGCGATTAAACATCCACTATCCTGCCGGAGGAAATAAAGAATAGAAATATCCTATTTCACAAGCCATGTCCGAATTGGAACTATGCGATTTCACCAGGAAAGGTTCGCCCCCAAAAATAATGTCTATTTTGTAGCAGCCCCTTGTCATTAAGAAGGGAAGGCCTGCATGTTATCTATGCTTTTTACACTGGTTGCCAAACTGAGAAGCTACATTCCGTATTCAAAATTCGGAAGAATAACTTTTAAAATGCCGATCTACCTGATTCTTTTCTTCTTTACCCTTGGAATATTGTCGCTCAACAGTTGTTCTTCCCAGGGAGACAAAACTGAATATAAAACGATCAGAGCTGCTAAGCAAACTTTCTCCCCCGCAGTTACCGCTCTTGGCACAGTCAAACCGCAGGTGGGGGCGGAGGTACGCCTGGGAGCTCGTATAGCTGGTAAAGTCGAGCATCTTAATGCCAATGTAGGCGATTTTGTAGAGAAGGGCCAGGTTATTGCGGAACTTGAAAAAGATGAATTAAAAGCGACTGTTGAAAAATCGCAGACTGAGCTGAGAATCGCCCAACTGAATCTGGCGACGAGGAGATCTCTTGGGCCAATCGAGATCGGGAAGGCCGAAGCCGATTTGAGGCGAATTAAGGCATCCTATGAGCTGGAAACTTTAGAATATAAAAGGCAGACGACCCTCTTCAATCAAAATATTACATCCAGGCAGATTTTAGACCTGACAAAAGAGGAACTCTTAGTAACCGATGCGGATTTAGAGGCGAGTTCGAAGACGCTGGACTTGATAAGGAATAAGCTTGAGGAAGACTTGATATTGCTGAAGGAGGAGATTGAAACGGCAAAAGCCGCACTAAAAATATCCGAGGTGGTATTGTCATATGCGACATTACACGCCCCCATTTCAGGAATCATTGCCTCTGTCTCAACACAAGAAGGAGAAACTGTTGCGGTTGGCTTGAGCGCACCGACATTTGTGACGATTATTGATCTTGATAGACTTCAAATTGAGACATATGTTGATGAAGTCGATATCGGTAAGATCAAGATCGGTCAGAAGGTTATCTTTTCGGTTGAGGCCTTTCCTTCAATTAATATAGAGGGATCGGTAGCAGGGATATATCCAAAAGCAATCCTCAAGGAAAATGTTGTTTTCTATGATGTTGTGGTTAATGTAATGAAACCCTCTTCAGTTGAGCTTCGACCGGAAATGACGGCCAATGTCACAATATTCCTCGATCCTCGTGAGGATGTTCTTGTAGTGCCGGCAAGCTCTGTGAAGAAGTCTGGAAGTGCCGACTTTGTCTACGTGATCGAAAAGGGAGCGCTGGTTAGGCGCCAAGTTCAAACCGGTTGGAGACAGGGCCGATTTATTGAAATCATAGAAGGTCTCAAACAAGGGGATGAGGTGCTCGTAGATCACCGCGATCAGAAAGGAGATGGGGCATGAACAGAACAGCACGGCTTGCAAAAGAATCCTTTCGCATGATGTGGGGCAACCGGCTCCGAATGTTCACTATGATGCTGGGCATGATTGTAGGAGTGGCTTCTCTCACAATGATGATCTGTGTGAGTAGGGGTACATATGAAGAAGTTATGGATACGGTCAAAGAACAGGGGATGGATTTACTGCAGGTCCGGCCGGGAACGGATAAACACACCGGACTTTCCTCGGGCAGTCGCGAGGTGGTGTCGCTTATCGAAGAAGACGTCGATGCCATCCTTCAACACGTCGGAAATATTGTTGCTGCTTCCCCCGTAAAAGACCGTAAGGAAATCGAGATAAAATATGATGACAAGTTCACTCTGAGCAGAATATTCGGAATTACTCCGATATGGGCCCAGATCCGCGATTTTGGGCCACACAGGGGAGAGTTCATATCTGAGGAGGATGTGTCCTTTGCTGCCAGAGTTTGCCTCATTGGACAAACTGTTAAAAAGAACCTGTTCAGCAACACAGATCCTATCGGTCAAACAATTCGAATCAAGGATGTTCCGTTCACTGTCAAGGGTGAACTCGATCGGAAGGGTATATCTTCCGCGGGTCGGGATCGGGACGACCGTATCGTCATTCCCATCAGTACCTATACCAGGAGACTCTTCAGAGATATTCATTTGTCCCAGATAGTGATCACACTTAAAAACCCCGACAAATTAGATGAGACCATAGAGGATGTACGTGCCCTGCTTCGTGAACGTCACAACCTTGGGCCTGGGGAGCCGGATGATTTTGCAATGAGAACGCCCCAGGATCTGATCGACCTGGCCTATGAAACTTCTGAATCCCTGATAAACCTGCTCATCGGAATCGCCGGAGTCTCCCTGCTGGTCGCAGGTATTGTGATTACCAACATCATGCTTGCCTCGGTTTCCGCAAGGAAGACTGAAATAGGAATCCGTAGGGCTCTCGGCGCAAAGAAGAATGACATCCTCTGGCAATTCATGATGGAATGTCTCCTCATCTCATTGATGGGGGGGATATTGGGAACATTCCTGGGATTCGGCGGCTCCATAATCCTTTCCAGCACACAAGTGGCTGCAAGCAATGTTACGCCATTGGCCCTGGCAATCTCTATCGTATCCTGCGGCCTTATTACAGGGATTTTCGGCATATACCCCGCCAGGAAGGCTGCGAACCAAAGCCCTGTCGACGCTTTGAGAGCTTAGAGAAGAGGAGCGAACCATGATTAAAATATTGGATATTGAAAAGACGTACACCAAAGGTTCGGTTTCGACCACGGTTCTGCGTGGAATAACCTTTTCGATTCAACACGGGGAATACGTGGCAATCATGGGGACATCGGGTTCCGGCAAGACCACACTAATGAACATCCTCGGTTTACTCGACAAACCGACCAAGGGACAAGTGGAACTGGACGGTGTAGATGTGTCCAAATTAGACGACGACGCTCTTTCTGCACTGAGGAACGAAAAGATCGGGTTCGTGTTCCAGCAATTCTTCCTTCTGGAACGTACCACTGCACTTGACAATGTACTCTTACCGCTCATCTATACGCAGAAATATCCCACAGATGCGACAGATCGTGCCAAAAAATTCCTCGCAACTATAGGCCTCGAAAACCAAATGGAGCACTTTGGCAATGAACTCTCGGGGGGGCAGCAGCAGAGGGTGGCTATCGCTCGAGCCTTGATCAATTATCCTGAGATTATTCTGGCTGATGAACCGACCGGCAATCTGGATTCCGAAAGTACGGCTGAAATTATGGAAATCTTCAGCCGTCTCCATAAGGAGGGCAAAACTGTAATCGTAGTGACTCACGATGGAGCCGTTGCCGAGCAGGCTCAACGGATCCTGGAGCTCAAAGAGGGACAGATCGTGGAAGACAACAATGAATCAAAAGCGGAACACTAAGGCTGTCTCCCGCCGAATGGAAGAAAGACCAGATCCGGGGATTCAGACCACTACTGCCACGAAATATTAATTGCCGTGAAACTGAAAAAAACCATTCTCTTATCATGCAAGATTCTCGCTGCCCATAAACTGCGTACTATCCTGTGCATATCAAGCATGGCCGTAGGGATTGCAGCTGTTGTCGTTATGGTGTCTATGGGGAGGGGAGTTCAAAAACGTGTGCTCGACATGATCCAGGGCATGGGGACTAACTTGATCGTCGTGAACGCTGGCCATATTACACTCGTGGGTGGTCGAGAGAGGCAGTCTGCGGTCGTGACTTCTCTGCGTCCGGCAGACGCTGACGCGATACAGGAGTATTGCACTTCCGTTGTCGACATATCACCTGAAACCAGCCGAAAGATGAACGTGCAAAGGGGATCAGAAAACTTTATGACGGAAATCGTCGGGGTGGCGCCTACCGTTTTCCGGATACGCAATATTGACATCGAAACAGGCCATGCCTTCGATTCGGTGGAAAATGATATGGGGCGGAGAGTTGCGATCCTGGGCACGGTGGTCGCCGAGAAGCTCTTCGATGCTGAATATCCAGTGGATTCATTGATCCGAATAGGTGGTGCACCATTCGAAGTTGCAGGAGTGATGAAAGCCAAAGGGGTTGACGCTAACGGGGTCGACCGGGACGATAGAGTGCTGATCCCGCTAAAGACCGCGATGCACCGTCTTGTACGCACGACTTACATACAAAAGATACACATTCAGGTTGCTGACTCCGAGCAATTGGAGCGCGCTGAAACGGAAATAAGAGATCTATTGCGTGAAAGGCACAGATTGCGGGACAAGCCGGATGACTTCACTATTCAGAACCAGGCCACCTTGGTGAAAACGGAGAGGGAATCGACTCAAATCCTTACATTACTTGTGGGAGCTGTTGCCGGAATATCACTTGTTGTCGGGGGTATCGGAATTCTTGCCGTCATGCTTACGGCATATCGGGAGAGAAGAAAAGAAATCGGATTGCGCCGGGCTGTCGGCGCGCGTCGGCGGGACATTCTGATCCAGTTTTTGCTGGAATCCCTGATCATCGCAGGGCTGGGTGGAATTGTTGGCACTTTCATCGGAGTTTTCTCCACCTTCTTCGCTTCGATGCTTGGGGGATGGACTGCGATACTATCATGGGACGCAACGGCCTTGGGATTGGTTTTGTCAGGGATTATCGGGGTGATTTTTGGTATCTATCCCGCTTTGAAAGCCTCCGCATTAGAACCTATTGAAGCTTTGAGAACCGAATGAAAAACTGAGGTATATGATTCAGAGATTCCTTGAAAGTGATTTCAGTAAACCCATTCCATTCAATAAATAACGATCCAATCCTAATTCCTCTTTCCCTCCTGCTTTCCCCTCTAATCCCCTCCTATGTAGAGTGGGTGGCTCCTGCTTTGTATTTGCATCCTACCGATAATAGATGATGGATGAACGAAATGAAGGAAGGACGACAATTCGCCCCATGGTTGGTTTGGCCACTCTGTAAAGCGGAGATTGATATGTCCCTACGTTTGCTTCAGATTATTATTTTTCATCAGGAACTGCTTTCTAGCTATGCCGGTCATCTATGAGTATATCTACCGGATTATTTTAAACTTAAAAAGGTGTTACTCCGGAACGGCAGGCTCCGTATTAGTAGTCAATAAGGCCACTTAAGGAGATATTCTCATGAGCCTTC
>JAFGPZ010000279.1 GCA_016935935.1 Deltaproteobacteria bacterium | reverse complement strand
ACGACAATAGGATATGTGGAATCCTTTGCGTCGGATCTCGATGATTTTATCGGTCAGAGTGATAAAGACAGGGTTTACTATATGGAGGGAAGCAGAGATTCACTGGAGCTTAAAAGCAGCCTTGTGGAATCGCGGCAGGCCTTTGATGCGCTTCGGGCTGTGTACAGATGCATTATCATGGCATCGGCAACACTGACCTCGGGGGGAGATTTTACCTTTATCAAGGGGAGGCTGGGGATCGAAGACTTCGAGGAAAAGATCGTTGGTTCACCCTTCGATTACAGGGAACAGGCGCTCCTCTATGTAAACAGAGGTCTTCCCAGTCCGAGTAGCGGCAACGATGAAGCATTCCAGAGAGAAAGTCTTGGTGTTATACGGGATTTGATCAACGCTTCATGGGGGAGGGCGCTTGTGCTGTTTACCTCATACCGGCATCTAAATTATGTTGCCGAGAATATAGCGATTTCTTATCCTTCCAAATCACAGGGGGATATGCCTCCCGCCAGACTTATACAATGGTTCAAGGATACACCCAATTCCGTTCTTTTCGCGACGGCTACCTTCTGGAAGGGGGTGGATATAAGGGGCGATGATCTTAGCATGGTCATTATCGGCAAGCTCCCCTTTTCTTCACCCGGGGACCCCGTGTATCAGGAACGTTGCGCCCGACTGGGTGACAGGTGGTTTCCCGATCTCGCTCTTCCTTCGGCGATACTGACGTTGAAGCAGGGTTGCGGCAGGCTTATACGGGGCAGGAATGACTATGGTGTCATTGCTGTTCTGGATACTCGTATTGTAAAAAGCTCTTACGGGAAAGTTATCCTCTCTTCATTGCCGGCCATGCGCGTGACCGGTGAGATTGAAGAAGTGAGAAAATTTTTCTCTAAAATGGACGATGATCTTCCCGAAGCTTAGACGGGAATCAGACTTATCGTGAGAGCTTTGCATAATTACGAATCTCGTCGGTTCGAGGTGTGCAGCACCGTGGCAATCTCCTTCATTGTCGGCATCTTATGAGATTGCTTCGCTACGTTCGCAATGACAACATGGTATTATGCAAAGCTCTCATCGTTTCTCCCTAAATGACAGTTGTGATGTGTTTCCCGATCGCCTCATCGACTGTGGACATATGCCAGCGGAGGGGGACCGGTGTGGATATGAAACTTCTTGACAGTTCTCCGGATTCTCTGTTAGTTACCCCCGAATGATCGATAAACTGAACATTATATACAGGGCCTTAGGTTCAGCAAAACTTGCCATATTCCTCTTTTTTTCACTGGCAGTGACTTCCATTATGGGGACTGTAGTTCCTCAGGGTCTTTCGCCGGAGCAGTACCAGTCTCTGTACAGCCCCCAAGTTTATTCCCTTCTCGATATTTTTGATATCTTCGATATGTTCCACTCCTGGTGGTTTACTGCGTTGCTCGCTCTGCTGGCAGTCAATTTGACGGTCTGCACGACCATTCAATTGCGACGCATCTTTCGTGTGTATCTTTTCCCGAAAAGTAAGATTGACGATTCTGTCTTTCAGTCAGCTCATTTTAGTAAATCATTCCAGAGCCACAAAGATCTGTCTGAGATTAAAGAACAGTCCGAGATAATTCTCAAGACTCTGATCGGCCGACCATCTTCACTTTCGACAGGTGATGGCAGTTATCTCTTCGCCGAGAAAGGGAAATATTCTCGTCTGGGCGTGATTTTTATCCATTTAAGCGTCCTCTTCATTCTTGCCGGCGGTCTGATAGCGGCTTTGTGGGGGTTTGACGGGACCATGAGGATTGTCGAGGGGGAGACATCGAATCTTGTTTACCTCTCAGGAGGAAATCGCGCAATGAGCCTCGGGTTCGATGTGCGATGCGACAATTTTACCGTCGATTTTTACGCGGGAGGCGTTCCGAAGGAGTACAGATCCGAAATAACTATACTGGAACGGGGGCAAGAACAACTTTCCGATTCAATTCGGGTCAACCATCCCTTACAATACAGGGGGCTGAAATTCTATCAATCCGGCTACGGTATTGCGCCAAAGAGCTATACGCAGATTAATGTTAAAAACAAAAAGACAGACGTAGAAACCGTCCTGAAGATGAAAGTGATGGAGAAGCACCAGATTCCGGGGAGCGATATCCAACTGGCAATCGGAGAATTCAAGTCCGACTATCAGGGTCAAGGCCCGGCAGTTCTGGGTGTATTGTTTGAGAGAGGGAAACCGCACGAGATGTTCTGGATTTTCCCTGAAGGGGCTGAGAATGTGTCGGTGATGGGTGATTTTATCTTCACACTGAAAGATTTTAAACGATACTATTATACGGGGCTGAGGGTAGCCAAAAATCCCGGAATGCCCCTCGTTTGGGAAGGGTTTCTTCTCGTCTTGATAGGATTTATATTGAATCTTTTCTTTGCTCACGAAAGGGTGTGGGTCAAGATCAGGGAGAATCCTGAAGGAACTGAAATAAAAATTGCCGCCAGTTCGAGCAAGAGAAGAGACTTGTTTGAAAAGAAGATTAACACATTATCAGGCAAACTGGGTCTGGAGTAAATGATTTTGAACGATACATATATAGTCAGTATTGTAACTTTTATCTATTTTTTTGCTGCCTTCTTTTATCTCGTTTCTCTTATCCTCCGCCGGGGCCTTGCCGACAGAACGGCGTCTCTGCTCCTTCTTCTGGGTATTGCAGTGCATACTATAGGGATTGTCTTTCGATGGATACAATCGTACCAGCTCGGCATAGGCCACGCGCCTCTGTCAAATTTCTATGAATCGCTGGTCTTTTTTTCATGGTCTATTATCTTTATCTGCCTCCTTCTCATGAGACGCAATAAGAACGGTTTTGTCGGCGTCGTGGCCTCCTTCTCCGCATTCATCATACTGGCCTATGCCTCGCTTTCCGGAAGGGTCGAGGCTAATATTCAACCCCTTGTGCCTGCCCTTCAGAGCAACTGGCTCATAAGCCATGTGGTCAGTTCTTTTCTTGCTTACGCCTGTTTTACCATATCTTTCGGGTCAAGTATTCTGTATCTAATCAGTCCCTTGATTAAACTACGGACCCGCAGAGAATTGTGGGACGAGATAAACTACAAGATGATTTCCATTGGTTTCGTTCTATTGACGCTGGGTATAATTACAGGGGCGGCATGGGCCGACAGGGCATGGGGAAGATACTGGGGATGGGACCCGAAAGAAACATGGTCATTGATTACATGGCTGGTCTACGGGGCTTTTCTTCATGCACGCCTTGTGAAGGGATGGAAGGGAGTCAGGATGTCGATAATCTCGATACTGGGGTTTATGGCTGTTATTTTTACCTATCTCGGCGTGAATTACATACTTTCAGGTCTCCACAGTTATCTTTGACAGAGGCGCTCACTGTTAATTTCCATAGAGTGTTTGATACATATTCTCAGCGTATCATCTATTTTTTTAAAATCATCACTTTTTATTATTGACAATTTCGCCTCTATTTCATATAAACGTGCAAATTTGATGACCTCGTAGAAAGTCTATTTTCCCCTCCCTCGGTGGGAGGGGATTAAGGGGAAGGGGAGTTTAAGTACTCGTAATAGATTTATTTTTCACCCTCACCCCACCCCTCTCCCATCAAGGGAGAGGGTTCATTTTTGACTTTTTACGGTTCCATCGAACTTATGGTTTGGGCAACTGGGGTATACATGAGAATAGAGGATCTTTTACTGGAGAAAAAGTCTGCACTTTTAGATAGATGGTTTAATCGCATACTGGAAAGTTACCCTTCGGAAGTTTCAGGGTTTTTTAAAAAGGAAAGAGACAGATTTCAAAACCCCGTTGCTTACCAGATCACCCATGGGATTTCCGGCATATATGATGCTCTTGCCGGGGGTGAAGAGCCCGAGAAAATCCGTCCTTTACTTGACGAAATAATTAGAATCAGGGCTGTTCAGGAGATTTCTCCGTCGAAGGCAGTTTCTCTCTTCGTGTCTTTGAAGAATCTGGTGCGCGAGGAACTTGAGAATGAACGGGAAGGTATAATTTCAGACGAGTTGTCGCTTTTCGAAGCGAAATTGGATGCGTTGACTTTTATGTCCTTTGATGTATATATGAGCTTCCGTGAGAAACTTTTTGAAATAAAGGTGAACGACGTGAAAAACAGAGTAAGCGGATTATTGCGGATGTCGGGTCTGGCTGTAGAAATGGAAGAAACAAAATTTAAAGATAGCGAGGGGAAAAATGACGAAGTGCGGGGTGTAAGCAAATGAGTTTTAATCTTGCCTTTTACTTTCCACTTTTTTCGGTTATCGTGCTCCTTGTTATCTCCTATGCGGGAGCCAAGGTCGGTTTGGAGATGTTTTTTGGAATCATTATTCCCTACCTGGCCTTCGTTGTATTCTTTGCAGGTTTTATAAATCGAATATTGAAGTGGGCACGAACACCCGTTCCGTATCGAATTCCGACAACATGCGGCCAGAATAAGACCCTTCCCTGGATCAAGAGAACAATCAGAGATCAATTCGAAAATCCCGACAGCATGCCCTATGTCATTGGCAGGATGTTCATGGAAGTCTTTTTTTTCCGAAGTCTCTTCAGGAACATGAGAACGGAATTAAAGGCATGGAAACAATACCCCGAGGGTGGAAAACTGATTTACTGGTCCAGCAAGTGGCTATGGATTGGGGCCCTGGCTTTTCATTATTCCTTTATGGTGATCCTGCTCCGCCACCTCCGATTTTTTATGGAAAAGACGCCTGCAGTGATAGACCTCATTGAGAAACTGGACGGATTTTTTGAACTCTACAGCCCGACCGTTTATGCGAGCGGCCTGATACTTGTTGCTGCCCTTGTGTACCTTCTTCTCAGAAGGGTTTTCGATATGAAAGTGCGGTATATCTCCCTTGCTTCCGATTATTTCCCTCTCTTTATGATTCTCGGGATCGGTCTCACTGGTCTGCTGATGAGATATTTCTACCGGGTTGATATGGTGGCGGTTAAGGAACTTACGCTTGGTCTGGCAACCTTCCATCCCACAATACCGGAGGGAATAGGAGCAATTTTTTATATGCACCTCTTTTTGGTGTCGGTGCTTTTTGCCTACTTTCCTTTCAGTAAGCTTATGCATCTTCCGGGCGTCTTCTTCAGCATGACAAGGAATATGGCGGGGAGTAACAGGTGGAAGAGGCATGAAAATCCCTGGGAGTACGATCCGCAGCATTTCACCTATATGGACCAGGAAAATATGTACCGGAAGCAGATGAAGAAGGCCGGAATTCCGCTGGAAAAAGATATAGAGGAGTAAAACATGGCGAATGTGCCCAATCCGGAAGAATTAACAAAGATAGGATATAAACCGCCAGTCACACCCTGGATGGATGATAAGGTTGAATTAAAGAAGGGTACCTATTGCAATGCCGCCCTTCCCAAGTGGCTCGAAATTCTCGACTATCCCTATCCTCGGGATTGGTCTGTGTCGGATGAGGACTGGAAGCTACCCGAGAACTGGAAGGAGATTTTCCTGAATGCCTTTGAGGACAGGCTCAAGCGTTATCGCTCTCTCAGGCTTTTCATGGATATATGTGTCCGCTGCGGCGCTTGCGCAGATAAGTGCCACTATTTCATCGGTGGCGGCGATCCAAAGAACATGCCCGTACTCAGGGCTGAGTTGCTGCGGTCCATATACCGGCGGTATTT
>JAFGPZ010000278.1 GCA_016935935.1 Deltaproteobacteria bacterium | reverse complement strand
TAATGGAAGGTGGTTTTTAACCGGTTTCATATCATTTCAATATCCAGTTATAAATACATCAAACAGGTTTCATAAATCTGTACTGGAAACCTTTAGAAAAAACATACCTGGCGAAAATTCAACAACTTATGATTTTGAGGTCAAGTTGACCTCAAGTAGACCTCAACTTGACCTCAATAAAGAACAAGAAACGAAGAACGAAGAAGAAGGGGGTCCGGGGGAAACAGAGCCACCAAAAAAGACAGCAGCATCATGGAAGGAAAAATGTTCTACCTTCGAAAAATACCAGCAATGGGAAAATGAAGAATACGAAAAAATAATCCACGATGAGGCATGGATTGAAGAGAGGAAAGAATATCACCGGTCGCTTGATATAAAAATGACGCTGAAAAAAGCTCACACCGATTTCTGGAGCACTAAAGCGGGTTGGAAAAATATAAAATCACGGCGCGGTGAAACTATCGACTGGAGGGCAACCTGGGTGAACGCGCTGACTATGAAATGCAACCAGGTATGGAAAGATAAAAATGATTGTTCAGATGAACCAACATACAGGGTGCTAAATTGAATTTAATCGAACGAATACCTCCTCAGGCGTTGGATGTTGAACGGACGATACTCGGGTCAATGCTGGTAGATAAAGCCTGCTGTTCAGTCGCGTTCGCGCTACTAAATGAAGATAGCTTCTATATGCCAATCAATTCAAAAATATTCTCTGTGATGAAGCAATTATTTATAAAAAACAATCCGATCGATATAGTGTCTGTTTCAAAAGCATTAGAAGATAAGGGAATGTTCGGCGAAGACTTTGATTCTTCTTATATCGCAGAAATAAGCGAAAATATAGCAGTGTTTCAAAATATCGAATACTATGCAAAAATTCTGATTGAAAAACAGTTGCGACGAAAAATAATAGAACTGTCAACACAGGCAGTAAACTCATGCTACTGCGAAGAGGACTTGCCTGCAGAAAATATCTCTTCAAAAATTATATCAGAACTTCTTTCCGCAGGAAATGATAAAAAGGGCGTAGCCAGGAGAATAGGGGAATTACTTCCTGATGAATTCGACCGGCTGGAAAAAATATGTTCAGGTAAACAAACTGCATTCATTACAACTGGTATTCGGTCAATAGATGAAAATGTTTATATCGGGCAACACGATTATATCATAATCGGGGCGCGGCCTTCGAATGGAAAATCATCTCTTGCTGGATGTATTGCCCGCCATCTCGGAAAACAGGGAAGGGTTGTTCTGAAAATAACTCTTGATTCAACATCTGAAAATGAGGTATCACGCGATCTGTTTTCAGAAGCGAAAATAAATCTTCATGACTTTAATCGTGGTTTTACATCAAAAGAAAAAATGAAAAGCCTTTCAAAGGCATCAAGTAACATATTCGATATTCCTGTATTTATTGATGACCCTGCGAAAATAACGCCATCGCAGATTTACGCAAAATGCTTAAGTTTAAAGCACAGAGAAGGGAAAATTGATCTGGTAATTATTGATTATTTACAACAGGCCGACCCTGAAATAAGATCAGTAAAGAAAAACGAACGGGTAAGTGATTTATCGAGAAGCCTTAAAGCTCTTCCTAAAATGATAGGATGTCCAGTAATTGCATTGTCACAACTGACAAGGTATGAGTGTGAAAACAAAAATCCTCCACGCCTTGAACTATTAAAAGAATCTGGAGACCTTGAAGCGGATATAAATATCGCAATATTGCTATATGTCCCAGGAAGATATGACTTAAATGTAGATCAAAATCTAATACAATGTATAATAGCAAAAAACAAAAATGGATATACCGGAACTCTGAACCTTAATTTTTTCAGGGAATATTTTTTAATTACCGACAGAGAAGAAAGAAGCGGAAATGACGAGTACAAAAATTCTTCCTCATGGCAAAATAGATAATATGTCAGGGTGGAAGCCTATTTCAGAAATAGGTGATTTTAAAGGCTATATACTTTTAAGATCAAGGCATTATACAGGAATCGTATTGACAACTACATATGATATAAAATATTTCAGCGCAGCAGAAGAATGGATGGAATGGTAATGGCAACATTCCTTGCATACCACTACTACCGGAGGAAACCGGAGTTCGATAAACAGAGTTACGGAATATCTGAAATTTTCCCGATTGAAGACCGGGAAGTACCGGATAAACTTTTAAGGCAATATGAAGATATAACGGAGGAGAAGAAACATGAAGCTGTTCAAGAAAAAGTATGAGTTCAAGGCGTTCGGCGTTCGCGTCGTGATCACGCTCTCATCGTACCGGAACGGATATAGCCGCGGTGAGAAGAAGGTCGAGGACAAAAGAAAAGCGGTCATGATAGATCCGGAAAAACAGAACGTGGAGGCGGTATGAAACCGGGAATCTATTACGACGTACCGATGGAAGAATACAAGAAGTGGCCTGGAGTACACAAGTCGATGTTCCATTCGATCCTGCGGTCCGGCCTGCAGCTAAAATACGATACTGAAAACGAACCTGCTTCGAGCCCGATCATGGTTTTCGGGAATCTCGTAGACTGCCTACTATTCGAGCCGCAGCTCTTCGCCGAGCGGTACAAGCTCACCCCTGAAACCTACCCGGCGATAGTAAAAAAGATTTCTGTTAATAAGCCATGGAACTGGAACGCAACGTATTGCAAAGAGTGGAGGGACGAACAGCCGGATGGAATCGAAATCGTCACAGGTGACGAAGTTTCACAGGCGTCTATGATAAAAGACCGGATATTAAACCACCCAGAGGCCGGAAGGTGGCTTTTAAGGTCACAACGCCAGGTGAGCATATTCTGGATCGACCAAGATACCAGTCTGCCATGTAAGGGGCGGATAGACGCATTGCCGGAGGATTTGAGTCGCATCGTGGACCTTAAAGTCACCGCCGATCCACTTCCGTTCGCTTTTTCAGGCATAATTCGCAAATTTCTCTACCACGCCGGAGGAGCGTTTTACCATGACGGGTATTTTCTGGCTCAAGGAAAAGACCCGGGCCCGGGGCCGCAGCTTCCGTTTTCATTTATTGCCGCCGAAGCTGATCTGCCGCACGACGTTGTTACCTACGACCTCGGGCCAGAGTCGTTTGAGGTCGGGCGTATCGTTTACCGAGATGCGCTGGCCCGATACAAAGAAATTATAGAAAATAATGAATTTTGCGGATACTCGAACGTCGTGGAGGAAATCGAGATTCCGCGGTGGGCGCTCAACAGAATTCAGATGGAGGGGATAATCGAATGAACGAAACACTAAAAAACACTGCAATCCCGCAGGCTGAAGAAAAAGAGCCTGTCGACACAATCCTTGAAAAGGTGCAGTTTGTCGGACTCTCCGGACTCGGAACCGTGGAGGATATCCGCCGAAAAATGGCGGAAAACAAAGATATTCGAGACCTGATTCATGAATCTCTTATGGGTGAGTTCGTCGAGAACGTCGACTACGGGCCTGCTGACGACAGGAACCCGAAGAAGGTACTGTTGAAGCCAGGTGCGGAAAAGGCTTGCCGGTTTTTCAACACGCATGCCGAATGGAGGCGCGATGATGATGTATGGGAAATGCTCGGGCGACCGGCTGGAACCGTCTGCCTGAAATGCGTTATCGTCGATAACGAATCAGGGAACATAATCGGTGAGGGGCGCGGTGCCGAAAAGGTCGGTAATAAAATGCGTGACGCCAACAAGACGATCAAGGCTGCTGAAAAGTGCTCAATCGTCGATGCCGCGCTATACACGTTCATGCTGTCTGATCGGTTCACGCAGGACGATGCAGGGAAAGGGAAGGGAAATATCAAGGATAACAAGATTTCCTTCTTCAGCCATGTCGGCGAACTCCGTGCCGGTAAAAATTCAAACCTTACGGACGTTCAATTTATCGTCAAGGTTTGCTCTTTGGAAATTCACAAAAAATCAATTACCACCCAGGCGGAACTCGATATTGTATGGAAAGCGATTGATGAAGGAAAATACGAACTCGAAACCGGGGACAAATTCCCGCAACGATATTTGCCAGAACAGAACTCAAGGAAGGCGTGAAAATTGTTTGAGTGCTCATGCGGATTCCGGTGGATCACAGGCGGAACGTGCCCTAATCCTGCGCATATTGAACCGGTAGAAATGGTACAGGTTCCAGATCCACCGGTAGGTGTGCCAGGGTTTAACCAGTTCACGGTTGACATAATACCGATACCAGGAGAATAGCTATGACGTACCGTTGCGTGTGCGGAAAGCCAATCCCGCCAAACGAAGATGAATGCCATTACCGATGCGGAAGATGTAAGAAGGTAGTGACGGTATGTGACTGCGAGCTGGGTGTTGCGGAGTTTTATTTCTGCGCGGAATGTTTTGAGCAGTATAAAAACGAGCAAAAAGCGAGGTAAAAATAATGGGTAGATTGAGCCAGCAATTAGGAGAGGCCGGGGAAGAACGCGCGCGGTGGTTCTTCGCAGAGAACGGTTTCAGGTGTGTTGAAAAAATATTTACTCCAATGCGCAACATTAAAGGCCGCGCCGTATACGTCAAGGAATCATCCGTTGATTTCATCGTTGTGATTCCATTGAATGGAAGTATCATACAGTCAAAGGTCGCAAGAGTAGAGGTAAAATTGTGCGATGGAAACAAACTTCCACATAGCGTATTGGAAGATCATCAAATAAAAACATTGACTGAATGGGATTCATGGGGAAACTGGTCTTTCGTTCTCTGGGTACATAAATCAGATTGCTTTATGATTAGATACCCTTGCGATTTCTTTAAATACGGAAAATCAATTTCTGTTGAAAAGGCAAAAAAGGTTTCAGCGTTTAAAAGCTGCGGGAAATAATATGAACATGAATAAATATCCATATATTTACACATGGGGAAACAACCCAAAGCGGGCAACCATGAAGGGGAGAAGGTGCAAGGTATACGCCCGTGGTACAATGAACACTCGTGGAATTGAGTTCGAAAACGGGCAACGCGAGATAGTTTCCGGTAATGCAATAAAAAAAATAAAAAAGTAGTTGCGCAAAACAAAGAATAGTTGTATATTATACATCATGAAACAAGGGCAACACATAGCAATAGATAAAAAGTATGCAACCATGTTTAAAACACAGAGCGCAATACTTTTTCCTCTCGAAAAAGGAGTCCGAGGCCCCAAGGGGTCATGCGGACGGTTTTTAATAATAGCCGGTATAATGCTGGCAAAAAGAATTAAAGTCCAAAGCGGACCGAACAAAGGAAAACGTATGTTTTCTGATGAGTATTTGCGCCCGCTTATGCCAAGAGGTATTAATTTAAAGATGTATAGTTCGCACTTGACATAGTTGTATGCAATTTCGCCGGAGATCAAATATTATATGCGCGTGTTAGAATCATACATTGATAAAATCACAAAGTTCGATTGCGAATCGGTACTGGCTGCGCTCGAAGACAAAAGCATCGACTTTGCCTTCGCCGATCCTCCGTATGGTATTAACAAGGCGGAATGGGATTGCGCTTACCCTTCGTTTGAATTTGAGCGTCAGTTACTTCGAATCTCTAAGGGCGGGATTGCAGTAACGCCGGGTCAAGAAAATATCGCCTTATGTATAGGTCGCATGGGTGCGGAGTTTCAAGGTCTACACGTTGGGCGCAATTTAAACGGCATGACATTTAACAAGCTCGGTTTTGAAAATACCATTATTTCGGTTATAGGCGGTGGTGCGGTCAGAGGTCAGTCGTTCTTCGAGTTTTCTATTTCTGGCGAGAAACCTCCGCACCCGTCCCCAAAACCGATAGAGTATATGCTTAAGTTGCTTTTGAGGTTTACGAAGCGTGGCGATATTGTTCTTGACCCTTACAGCGGTTCTGGAACCACCGCCATTGCTTGTCACAAACTTGGTCGGCATTTTGTTTGTTTCGAAAAGGATATTCAGTATCACGCGCAATCCCAGGAGCGTCTCGAACTGGAGAGAGCGCAGCAATCTCTTTTCGATCCATACGCGCTGGATACTTTTGAATCCGGCGAAACAGTCATACAACAAACGCTATACGCTGCGGGCGGAGTACCGCCCTTGGCCGGTGGCACATGCTGAAGCAGCACGTCGTATAGCGTCGGGCGTTGGCTGCAATAAAGCGGCCATCTGAATTTGAAAGGCGGCGCGATGGAAACTGAAGATGATTTCAAAAGAAGGTTGTTCTGGGGTTGCATTAATAATCTTACAAGCAAAAGTGAACGCGCCGCAGAAGAGCGTGGAGTGTCCGCTTTACAGACAGCCAACAACGCAAGGGACGAAATTTGCCCTCATTGCGGCGCAGAACTTAGTCTGTTAAACGTGGCTCATGGTAAACGATTATGCAGTATTTGCGGTATGCTAACAGCGGGCAAACTATCGCCCGTTGCGTAAACGTTGTGTGAAATACCGGCCTGTAAATCAAATATTATAGGATGGGCACAAGAGCGGCCATCGTGGCCGCAGGAGAAAAACAAATGCAAATAATTCAAAATCTCGCCGTACCAACAGGAAATATTCTTGTCGTTGAAGGCGCAAAAGGAAAACTGGAAATGCTCTCTCTTGCCGACTACGGCCAAGGCGTCAACCTAAATCAACACAAGCCGGTTTCAAGCGGATTGCCACTCATGCCACTTACTGAAAAATGGGTTGTTACCGTGTCAACGCAGTATGGTTGCTCTATGGGTTGTGAATTTTGTGATGTTCCCAAAGTAGGTGCCGGAAGAAATGCTACTTTTCACGATCTTTGCAGCCAGATTCTAACTGCTCTTACGTTACCAGGCGTTCCAAGCAAAACCAACAGGCTCAATGTTCATTTCGCACGCATGGGAGAGCCTTCGTGGAACCCTGCCGTGTTGGATTGTGGCAAGTGGATTGCCGAACACCTTGGCGATACATATAACCCGCATCCTGTTGTTTCAACCATGATGCCGCGTCGAAACGAATGGCTAAAGACCTTTGTGCATACTTGGATGCGGCTTAAGAATCGAGTTTACAAAGGCAATGCCGGGTTGCAACTTTCCATCAATTCAACGGACGAAGCAGAACGAAATCGCATGTTTTCTGGCAACGCCTGCACTCTCAGAGAAATTGCGGATATCATGCGTGGAATAATCCCGGTCGGCAGAAAAATTACTCTCAATTTTGCGGTTGCTGGATATACTGTCGATACGGAAAAACTATCTCGGTTGTTTTCTCCAGAGCTTTACATAGTAAAACTTACCCCCATGCACAAAACGGCAGAGGCATTGCAAAACGGGATTGAAACGGCAGGAGACTATACAACTCCAGAGCCGTATCTTGAGCTTGAAGAAAGACTGAAAAGGTCAGGGTTTGAAACACTTGTATTTATTGCAAGTGAAGATGAAGACAAGGGGCGCATTACTTGCGGAAACGCGATACTTTCAGGCACGCTGCCGGAGTGCCAATACGAAGATCGCACGTCCTGTGCGAAGAGTGCCCAGCAGAACATTAAGGAACAGGCCGGTACATCACACAACAGCGCCATGCCGGGCGGAGTACCGCCCCAAATTTGCGAAGCGCAAACTTCGGCATAGCGCAGGCGTTATGCAAAATTCCGCTATGCTTTTGAATTGTATGGCGGCTCACTTAAACGAAAGGTTTTTTCATGGAAGTAGCGAAGATTGCCCGCGTGTGTCACGAAGTTAATCGTGCGTACTGCCAAGCCGTAGGGGATTTTTCACAGCTCCGGTGGGAAGATGCTCCCGATTGGCAGAAAGATTCAGCCGTCAATGGGGTTCAGTTTCACATCGATAATCCAGAGGCTCCCCCG
>JAFGPZ010000048.1 GCA_016935935.1 Deltaproteobacteria bacterium | reverse complement strand
TGCGGCGGGGTTAGCGAGCGAATATAAAACAAACAATTTCCTCAACAGTCGGAGATTCCCCGCAACTTGTTGCGGGGAGCTTCAATAGCACTAATTACTTTTTTTTGTAAGGACGAACTGCCACAGTTGTGATTTTCTTTCGCGGAAACCTGCGGCACAGTAAAGAAGATAAAACTCCCACATGCGTATGAATTGACCACTCATATCAAGGTCATCTTTGACTTTGCTGAAATTATCATACCATGCCATAAGGGTCTTGTCGTAATGGGGACCGAAATTTTGAAGGTCTTCTATAATAAGTTTTTTTTCAGAGGCTCGTGCAATCTGAGCAATCGAGGGCAGTGATCCACCGGGGAATATATATCGTGTCAACCACCTGTCGCTAAGAACTTCCTTTGATATGTTGGACCCTATCGTCTGGAGCAACATAATCCCATTATCAGCAAGGCATCTCTTGCATATGTCGAAAAAATCATGATAATTTTTCGGTCCCACATGCTCTATCATTCCCACTGTTACAATTCGATCCCACGTTCCCTTGATGTCACGATAGCTCAGATTAAGAGACTCAAATGAATCCTGTAACCCTTCTTCAATGACCTTGTCGCGGCACCATACTGTCTGTTCTTTCGAAATATTGATGCCGGTTACCTTTACGCCGTATTTCTTGACAAGAAATCTGCCCAGACCACCCCACCCGCATCCGATGTCTAAGACAGTCATACCGGGAGAGAGTTTCAACTTTTGGGCAATCATTGTCATCTTGGCCAACTGGGCCTCATCAAGGGTCATAGCACCGTTCCAGTAGCCGCAGCTGTATTGCATGTTTTTATCCAGCCAGGATTGAAAGAATCCATTGCCCAGGTCGTAATGCTTTTCCGCAACTTCAATCTCTTTCGTCCGACGTTGCTGATTACAGAGCATATAAATTGACAGCAGCAACTTCGTTTTCCATGAACTGAAGAGACGCCGCTTTTTTTCGGAAGGCATGGAGAAGAGTTTTGCCATGACTCGATCAATATGCGGAGAATCCCATTGTTTTGCCATGTAACTTTCGCCGATGGCCAGGATCCCTCTACTGGCCCAGTCAGCCCACATGGCAGGATCGTGAACGATCATATCCCTGCCCAGTTCGATACCAGCCACTCTTACCATCTCCTCAATGAGGGTTCCCACCTTTTTTTCAACAAGGAATATATGGCGAGATTTTTTGGTATCTGTTCTGATGGAGGATACCTCCGCCTTTGACATATGTTCACCCCTGTGTCGCAGTGTTCATTGTTTCAGGTACGTTTTAATAAGAAATTTGAGAAGGAATCTAATTTTCATCCTCATTTTATTGCGCATATATTCCAGATATTCATCACCATATTGTATATCCGCCAGCCACAACAGATATTGTTTCTCAAAGGTGACACCCTTGTCCTCACAATAGTTATGGGGGAATATCATGAGAGGTACCGTATCGGTGCTGTATATTCCGGTAAAATTATCAATGGCGGAGGTGAGGATTTCCCATGGGAGATCAGCCTTATTACATACGATAATCATGATGTTGTTGAGAATCTCGGCGAGATTGAGCCCCATGTTTGACTGATTCACTATCAGCAGAGCCGCTAATTTCTGCCCGTGGATCAGGGAATATGTTTTACACCTTCGGATCAGACCGTTTTGTTCATATATTTTTTCAAGAGACGGGTCTTCAGAAAACTCATTCTTCAGATTCAGAGCATTAAAAAGGAGCCCACCTGAACAGTGATTATAGAAACGTTCCAAATCGGATAACTCGAGCAGCTCAGATTCTTTTAAAGACCACCCTCGAGGCAGTTGTGCCGCTGAAGAAGGTTTCATATAACTCTTGTAAGAAAAGAGATCGAGGGAACATCTCCGTGGATCCTTGAAATCTCTCACGAGGTCTCCAAAAAAGTAATTGGGAAATCTGTTCTCGGGGCGAAAATAGAACATCAGATAATTGAATTTTACTGAAGGAAGATAGCTCAACCCCGACAGATAGTGCAATATCTGTCTCAGAACCGGAAGACCGGTATGTCTTTTTTCAAAAGGGTAAGCTGCAAGATGGTGAAACATCCAGGTCCGCTCATATGCCCTCACCATGGATGCGTGACCATAGATTTTCCCGTTTTTCTGATATGTGATATGCATGGCAATCTCAGGTTTATCCCTGTAGAGCCGTTTGTATGTATCCCTGTAAATATCCCTGTTTGCCTGAATGAGGTCATATTTTTTCGGGTAGATGAATCCTGTATTAAAGAAAAATTCCCACAGGCCATCTATATCAACGCTGTCGGATATGCGGACACTGCTATCGACACTGTTTATGATAATATTGCTTAGCCGGCGGTAAGTGACTATGTCCATATCCAGAAATGCAATACCACACCGACAGTAGCCTTTTTTATCGGTGCGACGATATACAACCTGGGCCTTGCAGGATATCTGTAAAATCCCCGAAAAGGCGATGTTAAGGTTCGAAAGTATCATACCGGGAACGAGACAACTTTCATCGGACTTTTCCCGCACTGACAAACCGGAAATAGCGATATCATGAACATCCAGTCTGGCGGCAGTGTGAAAAAAAGGATGAGTGAAAGTGACGTAGACTGGTGGCTTCAATTTGACACGAGGATTTCTCGCCGGTTTTTTCTTAAAACGCATAATATGTGTATTTACCGGAGAGAGAACGACTTCTTTCTCACGCAGATCGTGGGTTTCCCGGATGCACCTGCAGGGTCCCGAGAAGATAAGTTCCTGATATCGGTACAGAGAGATAGTGATTTGATCCATCGCGTTGAACCAGAGGAATGAAGATTGAGGATCGGGGGCCGACCTGATACGGAACGCCAGAGAACTGAAGTCTATCAGTGTTCCCCGCGCCATCAATCCGCTCTGATTCAGTTCGGAGAAGATATTGCGGCATTGGTAGCGTTTGGCCTGCCGTTTGCCCACACTGTAAACGCCGTTTGGGAACTCGATGGAAAAATCAGACTTGGTAATATTTTTTATCTTGACGGGGGCTACTGTAACGGAAAGTCCATCTACTATAATGAGATGCTTGAAATGATAATGCTGGAAATTCTCAAAGTCGTCGTTAAACCATTGGCATGTTATTCTTTCATGAAGGAAGGGTCCCGGACAGGCCCTAATGAGTATATCCTCTTCATATTGCGGATCTATGAGATGAAAGAGCAGGTACCCACCCGTAAAATGAATGTGATTCAGTTTATTGGTAAATGTTTTTTTGTCTATTCTCTGTGCGGTATCAAGACAATTCACCAGGTCTCTGTGCCGGAAAGAACAAGGAAGTAAAAGCACTTGTTCCTTAGAGAGATCATCATTGCTTTTTGATAGAACACTGAGAGGATATATTTTGTTGTTCTTACTCATAGTCTCAACGAGCTTAACATTTGAGTCCCGCTTCCGGTTTAGTAGTGAAAAAGAAAAATGGATAATTCGGTCGGGCTACGGTGTGTCAGAACATTCCAAGGATCGCCTTTAGATATTAATACTATCTGGAGTGCCGCCACTATTCGAAATTCAGATCCTCCAATGTCGTCTTTAATAAAAATTGTACGGTCAGGCATCACCGAGTGATGTGACTTGATTTATAGTTGCTAAAGAGACTTTTTGTCAATAAAAATATCAGATTAGTAAAGATAAAAAGTGATAGAATCAAAGGTATCGTCTTTTGAGGCAAAACTACAGGCCTGCATTCCATATAAGCTAATAAGTGTCGCAGCGTCAATTTTATTGAACACAGACAAATTAGAATAGACTAATATCAGTCAATATGTTAGAAACCAAGGTGTTTTTGCTGTTACGATTATATCGGGGATCGAAACATGAAACAGATGGGCTGGATTAAAGATCTGTCGTTGGGCAATAAAAATCTCTATTATAAACTCACAGTAGCATTCGGTCTTTTTTTTCTTCTGCCCTCTTTAGGTTTCCTTTATTTTTTCCTTAACTACAATCTGCGGGGTAGTGTCTATATCCTATTGTTTTTTATTACTTTTCTGGTTTCTTCGTTGCTGGGCCTTATCATTCTGCGAAAAGAGTTCGAAAGGATTCAACATATATCAACGGATATTTCGAAAGTAGTAAAAAATGATACGTCCCTGATTCCACAATCAAATGATCACGACGAATTAAACAACATCATTCGTTCTTTTTACGCCGTTGAGGGGCGTTTCAGGGAGACTTACGAGCATCTTGTGGAAAAAGTATCAGAAGTGTCTGTTTTAAAAGAACTTTCAGATCTCTGTTACATAACCTCTAATCCTGACGAACTCTTATACGTTACCCTGGAAAGAGCCCTGAAACTAATGAAATCCGATATAGGATCTGTCCTCGTTATTGAAGAAGACTCCAGGCATGATAAATCCTTTATTGTAAAGGCCACTATCGGGCTGGGAGATAAGGTGAAAGTTGGGGATCGGATAGATTACGAAACCAGCATCGCCAAGTATGCGGTCATCAATAAATCACCTCTGGTGGTAGGTGATGTGGAGTCGGACGACCGCTTCGGACGACTGAACCGGCCGCAGTATGGCTCGAAATCCTTTATTTCTATGCCGATCAAGGCAATGCGAGATATTATAGGAGTACTTAATATTTCAAAGAGAAATGACGATTCCCCATTCAGCACGGAAGACATAGATGTGTTGACACCTCTTTTGTCCAATGCGGCCTTTACCTATGAAAATATTCGTCTGCGAAAAGAAGGAGCACTACATGTTGAAAAACAGGAGATGGTGCGAAAACTTTTCAAGATACTGGGGTCAAGCTTGGCGGACAGTGAAATGTATCAGTCCATCTTCAACGAAATAAAGTCTACCATTCCATTCAGAATGGCTATTTTAGCGGTTACCGATGAGAATAAGCCCGATGAAATCATAATTCTTGATTTTCTGGCTGCCTTTGAAACCAGCATGTCAAAGGGATCTCACTACAAAATTGAAGGGTCTGTAATAGACAGGGTGTATAGGCAGGGGAATATTCTTACTGTTGATGATATAGCGAAGCTGTCCCAGAATACGGATAAGGATATCCTTGGGAGTAACGGCGGTAAGACCGCTATCATTGCACCACTGAGGGTCGGTGGCGCTATTTCGGGCGTCCTTATCATCTGCATGGAGGACTCGATAGATATCCCAATATACAGAGAATATATGAAGCATCTTGCCGGTGTGTTTTCACTGGCCGTTGAAAAGAACAAACTGTCTTTTCTTGTTGCCAAAAGAAGCAGTGAGTTGGATACGATTAAGCAAATTGGCAGCGCACTCGCTTCTTCGACCTTCGAAATGACCAAAGTGCTGCAATACACGATGGACATGATAAAAATGGTGGTCAATGTGGAGGAAGGTTCTTTGTTTTTGTTAGACGGCAAGGAACTGGAGTGCAAGGTTGCCCTTAATATGGATGTGTCAAAACTCAGAAAGATGAGAGTAAGGCTAGGACAGGGCATAGCAGGTTATGTTGCCGCCCTTGGTGAGACGGTCAGAGAAAATAATGTAAAACTATCCTCAATGTTTGATCCCACAGTCGATGCAATGAATGGATCTGTTACAAGGGCGGTTTTATGTGTTCCGATTATTTCACAGGGCAGGGTTATAGGCGTCATAGAAGTCATTAATAAGATTGGCGGGAACTTTGGTGTCAACGATCAATACCTTCTGCAGTCAATAGCCTCGTCTGTCAGTATTGCCATCGAAAATGCACGTCTCTACCAGGAAACCCTATTAATGGCTGAGCAGGAAAGGGGTATGCGCCAAATGTTCCAGAAATTTGTACCCGAGGCGATAGTGGACAAGATTGTACATGGAATAGAACATGAAAAGGGAGTAATAGAGGAATTAAGAACACTTACGTTCCTTAATATAGATATACGGGGATTTTCTGTAATGGCAATGGAGATAGGTTCGCAGAAAACAGTTGCCCTCTTAAACTACTTTTTTTCCACTATGGGAGAGATCGTTTTTGCAAACCATGGGATTGTGGATAAATATCTGGGCGACGGGTTTCTTGCTCTATTCGGCGCGCCAATATCAAGCTATGCTGATGCAGACAATGCCATTAATGCCGCACTGGAGATGCAAAATGCGATAAGGGAGATGAACGAATACTTCAATAAACAATCAGGCATGTCGGTTACGATAGGGATAAGCATTCATACTGGTGAAGCCGTGGTGGGGAACATTGGTTTTGAGAAAAAAATGGATTATACTGTAATAGGAGAATCTGTCAATACAGTATTCAGACTTCAGGAGGTTGCCAAGACTATACCGAACGGGATTGTCATAAGTGATAAAACTCTGCGAGCGGCGCAATCTCCCATTGATGTGAGGGAAATCAAGATATCGAGAGCCCATCGCAAACGTGTGGGGATGAAAGTGAAGGCATACGAACTGACGGGACTCAAAAGTTATGAAAGATATACCGCAGAAACGACTATAGAGGAAAGGGCATTGTAGAAATTTATGCATAAGGGGGTAAAGAAAGGTAATATCACTATTGTCCTGAACAGGCCCAAGCACTCAACGAACATAGGATTTGTGGTACGCAGTGCCAGAAACACGGGTATTGACAGACTTACAATAATAAAAAGGCAGGGTGGGTATGACGAAGGTGAGGTCAGCAGGACAGCAACACATTTCGGGAGCTCTTTGATAGATAAGATAGAGTATTTCGATGATCTGGAATCAGCTCTTGCAAACTTTCAATACATAGTCGGGACAACGGCGCGATGCGGAAACACTAACCTAAAGAGAGAAATAACCGTTCCCAGAGATATGGCAGAGAAACTGGTAAGCATCTCTCATAAAAATAAGGTGGCACTTTTGTTTGGACCCGAGGATAGAGGACTGACAAACGAAGAACTGGCATACTGTGACCTCCTGGTCACTATCCCCGTATCAAGTGAGATGAGGTCTATAAATCTCTCACATGCCGTTATGGTGCTCTGTTACGAAATATTTATTGCCAGTAATACGTCTATGGGTGCATTTAATCCAAAACTGGCAACCTTTCAAGAGAAAGAGGACATGCTAACGCATTTGAAGGAAACATGCACAAAGATCAATTTTATCAACCCTGAAAACCCCGAATACTGGATGATTGCCATCCGGCGTTTTTTCTCAAGGACGCACCTTTATACGAAGGATGTGAAGATTATCAGGGGTATTTGCAGGCAAATTGATCTCTATGGTCAGGGCAAGGTGAGAGACAAAACATTGTTTTGATAAACGGTATCTTGGTGGTGAGACAAAAATTTTCTGCAAGACAGAATCAGGGATAATATGAAATTTGATACGAGGGACAGCGCAACGACAAAAAGGGCAGCATATCGCTTTAGGAGTATATATCAATGATTATTGTAACTGGAGGCGCAGGTTTTATAGGGAGTGCGTTTGTCTGGAAATTAAACATGGAAGGAAGGAACGATATAATTATCGTTGACGAACTGGGGAAATCCGATAAATGGAAAAACCTGGTCAATCGTAATTACAGCGATTATGTACACAAAAGTGTATTATTACACATGATCTGTGAGGACAAGGTTCCCTATCCCGTTGATGCCGTCATTCATATGGGGGCATGTTCTTCAACTACAGAAAGGGATGCCGATTATCTGATGGAGAATAACTACCGCTACAGCAGGATACTTGCTGAATGGGCGATGAAAAGGGATATCCGATTTATCTACGCCAGCTCGGCTGCAACCTATGGTGATGGCAATTTGGGATTTTCCGACAGCGATGAGAACAGCCTGTCTCTCAGGCCGATTAACATGTATGGATATTCAAAACAATTGTTTGATCTATGGATTCTCAGGAATGGTCTGGATGGTAAGATGGCGGGCATTAAATTTTTCAATGTTTTTGGCCCCAATGAATATCATAAGGGTGAAATGAGAAGTGTAGTTCATAAATCCTTTGGAGAGATCCGCGCAAGGGGGAAAGTCGGACTTTTTAGATCTTATAAGTCTGAATATGGAGACGGAGAGCAGAAGAGAGATTTTATTTATATCAAGGACTGCGTTGAAGTATTGTGGTGGCTGTTAAATAATCGAAGGGCTACGGGAATATTTAATCTGGGGACCGGTAAGGCGCGTACCTGGAATGATCTGGTTCGAGCAGTCTTCAAGGCGATGGATCTTGAACCAGACATTGAATATATAGAAATGCCGGAGTCCATACGCAATCAGTATCAATATTTTACAGAAGCTCAGATGGAGAAACTAACGTCAAGGGGATATGATGAAGATTTTCATGCGCTTGAAGATGCAATAGATGACTATGTCGTCAATTACTTAAAAGAGGGAGAGCGCCCCTTGTAGGATAATACTGTTTAAAGAGATGAGATCAGAATTTTCATGTTACCCAAAAAGGAGAGGCAATGAAGATAATAAGATTTATTACGGAACAAGGGAAGGTGTTTTATGGTCTAAGCGAAGGCGGACTGGAGGAAGCCAGAATCATAGAGGGGAATATCTTTGGAACATTTGAAGTTACGGAAAAAGTTGAAAAAATCGCTAAGTTGCTATCACCCGTGGAGCCAAAAAACATAATTGCCCTGGGTTTGAATTATGGCAAGCACGCTGACGAAACCGGCATAAGAAAACCGGAATCGCCGGTTATGTTTATAAAGGCTACCAGCAGCGTGACCGGACACGGAGACTTCATAGCACTTCCCGATGCGGGGCCCGATGAGGTAGACTACGAAGCCGAACTTGCCATCGTAATCGGAAGGGACGCAAAGAATGTGTCGCCAGAAGATGCGGGCAATTATATCTTCGGGTTTACCTGCGCAAACGATGTCAGCGCAAGAGACTGGCAGATGATAAAGCAAAAAAAACAATGGGCCAGGGGAAAGAGTTTCGACACATTCTGTCCTTTGGGACCCTGCCTAGTTACAAAGGACGAAATCACAAACCCCGATAATCTGCGGATACGGTCAATCCTGAATGGAGAGATAATGCAGGATTCAAATACGTCAGACATGCTATTCGACACGCATGCTATAATCAGCGATCTCAGTAGATCAATGACACTGTTAAAGGGGACCGTTATTATGACCGGCACGCCCGATGGCGTTGGTTTTACAAGGACGCCACCGGTTTTTCTCAGGGAAGGCGATACAATAACCGTCGAGATTGAAAAGGTGGGGGCACTTTCAAATCCTGTTAAGAGAGAAATATTGGTCTGAAACGGCCTGTCCAATTCCAAAATATCATTTGACATGGCTGAAAAAATTGACACATTATACATTGATAAAAATCAATAGGGATTCTTCTGGTTAAATATGGGAGATATTGAAAGGAGGATTGTATGGCAAAGGGAATTAAGGTGAGGAGAAAAGGGTTTTTTACCGTCCTTCTTTGGTTTTTCATAGTCACATTGGTAGTAACCGTTGTCGGGGCTGTTAGGTTTTCAACCATAACCACTGGCATATATCAGGCAGATGCTCTTGCCGCATCGGCAGCAGACACGATGGGCATGCCATCATCATTTGCCGATCTGGCGGAAAGACTGAAGCCCGCTGTAGTAAACATCAGTACTACGAAAACGGTAACTTCAGGCGGCATGGGGTCTCTTGAATCGCCCTTCAGGGGATCACCTTTTGACAAATTCTTTGGCGGTGATGAATTTTTCAGGAGATTTTTCGGTGATATTCCTGAAAGACAATTTAAGGAGAGAAGTCTCGGGTCGGGATTTATTATCAGTAAGGAAGGATACATCTTTACCAATAACCACGTTGTCGAACAAGCAGATAAAATACTTGTCAAGCTGTCTAATGGCAAGGAATATGTTGCTGAGATAAAAGGCACCGACGAAAAGACCGATATAGCCCTGATAAAGATCGATGCTAAAAACGATCTTCCAGTGGCCACTCTCGGGGATTCTTCTAAAATTCGTGTAGGCGACTGGGTGGTGGCCATTGGTAATCCTTTTGGCCTCGAACAAACCGTTACAGCGGGAATAGTCAGCGCTAAGGGTCGAGTCATTGGAGCGGGGCCCTACGATGATTTTATTCAAACCGATGCCTCGATTAACCCGGGAAACAGCGGGGGCCCTCTTTTTAATCTTAAAGGTGAAGTTGTTGGAATCAATACGGCAATCATTGCCAGGGGGCAGGGGATAGGTTTTGCCATTCCTATAGATATGGCAACTAAGATCATGGAACAGCTGAAGGACAAGGGCAAGGTCGTACGTGGATGGCTTGGTGTGTCGGTTCAGGACATAACAGATGATATAGCGAAGCAGCTGGACATAAAAACAAAAGAGGGGGCCCTGATTGCCGATGTATTCAAGGGAGACCCAGCCGATAAGGCGGGAATCAAGACTGGTGACGTGATAACAGAAGTTGACGGACAGGCGATTAAAAATACTCACGAACTTCTCAAGATCGTTGCCGGCGTTGAAGTAGGGAAAGATGTAAAAATTAAACTGTTGAGAAACGGAGATCAAAAAACTCTTACAGTAACCGTAACTGAGCGTCCGGAGAAGAGGACAACGGCGGGAATCAGTCAGGGGAAAGATTATTTCGGTATGACAGTGCAGGAAATAACTCCAGAAATGGCGGACCACCTCGGACTAAAAGATGTTCAAGGTGTCATTGTCACAGGCGTCAAGGCAGGAAGTCCGGCCGATGAAGCCCAGGTAAAGGGAGAAGACATTATCCTTCAGGTCAACAGAACGAGAGTCTCATCCCTCCAAGAATATCTGAGGATAATGTCTCAGATAGAGAAAGATGACAGCGTCCTCTTGCTGATAAGAAGAGGTGAAGTGAAATTTTTCACAGTAATTCGAAAGCAGTAAGGCTTGAAATCTTTTCAGGAAGGGGCAGAACCTGCCCCTTCCCCCACTATACTTTCCACAGAGAACACAGACAAAACCTGCAGAGGTGCTCAAAATGGCGCAGGTGCGAGAACGTCTTGCAGTCATCTATCAAAAATTGAATGAACATTTCGGTGACCTGAAATGGTGGCCGGGAGAAACGCCCTTCGAAATATCCGTGGGAGCTATACTTACACAGAATACAAGCTGGAAAAATGTAGAGAAGGCAATAAGAAGATTAAAAGCGGCAGAGATGCTGACACCTGAAAGACTTTTCCATGCAAAGGAAGAGGTGATAGCGGAGCTTATCAGACCTTCAGGATATTACAGGATTAAGGCCAAGCGACTGAAATTCTTTATAAAGTTTCTCTATGATGAATACAATGGCAGCATGGAGAAGATGTTTGGTGCGGATTTGTGGGACCTCAGAAAAAAATTATTGGGCGTGCATGGCATAGGCGAGGAGACAGCTGACAGCATAATGCTTTACGGTGGGGGAAAGGACATATTCGTAGTCGATACCTACACACGTCGAATCATGGAGAGGGCTGGACTTGTGGAAAAAGACTGGACTTATGGCCATATCCAGAAACTCTTCATGGAAAATTTACCGCAGGAGAGAAGATTGTATAACCAATATCACGCGTTCCTGGTAAACACGGGGAAGTATTACTGCAAAAGAGACCCTCGGTGCGACGAGTGTCCCCTGAGGCATTGTAATGTCGACGAAATTCCATGATCATAGGGGCATTATACATTTTCATTCCAGCTATTCCCATGATGGCACGACGCCCGTGGCGGACATTGTAGCGGCTGCAGAGAAAAACAACATAGATTTTTTAATGCTCACCGATCACTCTACACTAAAGGCAAAAAGTATGGGGGGGTGGCAGGGCAGGGTGCTGTTAATAGTAGGACAGGAGATAGCCCCACGATTTAATCACTATATAGCCTTCGGCATAGACCACCCTATCGTCGCAGCAGAAGAAAGCAACGAGAATCCCCAGCAGGTCATTGATGAGGTAATCCGGCATGGCGGTATGGGATTTATTGCCCACCCTGACCACGGGGGGACAAAATTGTTTCACGTGAAACATTATCCATGGAAGAAGTGGGATGTGTCTGGCTATACCGGTATGGGAATATGGGATTTTATGACTGACTGGCAGTCTTCACTTGACAGAGTACCCGGGGCGATTATGAATTATTTATTTCCCGCCCATGTGCTTAGAGGTCCCAGAAAAAGGACTCTGATGCGCTGGGATCAACTGAACAGGGACAGGAAGACAGTCGGAATAGGTGAACTGGACAATCACAACACACCGAAACGCATCTTTGGGATAAAATTACATATTTT
>JAFGPZ010000047.1 GCA_016935935.1 Deltaproteobacteria bacterium | reverse complement strand
TGCGGCGGGGTTAGCGAGCGAATATAAAACAAACAATTTCCTCAACAGTCGGAGATTCCCCGCAACTTGTTGCGGGGAGCTTCAATATAATCTCTTGTTTTCAGAGGAAGCACTGACCGAGTTGGAAAAACTCTTCTATAAGACCGACGTACTGATACGACATACCCGACGTGCCATTGAATATAGCGATGACAATGCTGCGTCTATCACATTAACTGTCGACAAGGAGATAGATGAGCTGATTGCGCAGTGCAAACTTAACCATGTGATGAGGCTCGGGTAGGGGGAGTGCGTAAGCAACGCAGGCCTGGTTTTTTCTGATATCCTCACCGATTTGGAGAGACTGAATGACCATCTGTGCAACATTACCAAGGGTATTTTGCATATCGGCAAAAGATAATCCCTCTCTTTACTTCAAAAAATAACAGATATTGCCCTCCCGTACTTGACAGACAATATTTTATGTTTATCTTATGTTTGATTGTCAGATCTGCTTAAAATTATAATTATAATAAATTGCACGAAAGGAGAATGATGAGTATGAAATTTAGACCATTACATGACAGGCTTCTCGTCAAGCGCTTGGAGGAGGAGGAGAAAACAAAGGGCGGAATTATTATTCCAGACAGCGCCAAGGAAAAACCGATGGAGGGCAAAATCATTGCCGCAGGTAAAGGCAAGAAGATGGAAGATGGTAAGGTGAGTGCGCTGGACGTAAAGGTCGGTGACAAGGTCCTCTTCAGTAAGTACGCTGGAACAGATATCAAAATGGACGGTGAAGACTATCTAATCATGAGGGAAGATGATATCCTCGGAATTATTGAGAAATAAAACATTGAATATAAGAAGGAGGAAGTATTAATGGGTGCGAAAATAATAAAATACGATGAGGACGCAAGAAAAGCCATCCTGAAGGGTGTTAATACTCTTGCCGATGCCGTAAAAGTTACCCTTGGTCCAAAGGGCAGAAATGTTATTCTGGAGAAGACTTATGGCTCGCCAACAGTAACCAAAGATGGTGTAACTGTTGCGAAAGAGATAGAGCTTGAAGACAAATTCGAGAACATGGGGGCTCAGATGGTGCGTGAAGTGGCCAGCAAGACAAGCGATGTGGCCGGTGACGGCACCACTACAGCTACAATTCTGGCCCAGGCTATCTTTCGCGAAGGTGTCAAAGCCGTCGCCGCAGGAAGCAACCCCATGGAAATCAAGAGGGGCGTCGACAAATCCGTAGAGAAAGTCGTAGAAGAACTGAAGAAAATAAGTAAACCCACGAAAGATCAGAAGGAGATCGCCCAGGTAGGTACAATTTCCGCTAATAATGACGAGACAATTGGCAATATCATAGCAGAAGCCATGGGTAAAGTCGGCAAAGAAGGTGTCATTACTGTAGAGGAGGCAAAAGGTCTGCAGACCGAGCTGGAAGTGGTCGAAGGTATGCAATTCGACAGAGGCTACCTCTCGCCCTACTTTGTAACCAATGCCGAAAAGATGGAGGCCAACATAGAAGATCCATATATCCTCGTTCATGACAAGAAGATCAGCAGTATGAAAGACCTCCTGCCAATTCTTGAGCAGATCGCCAAGATGGGCAAACCCCTTCTGATTATTGCAGAAGATATTGAAGGTGAGGCTCTGGCAACTCTAGTTGTCAACAAGATTCGTGGAACGCTGAACGTGGCCGCTGTAAAGGCGCCCGGATTTGGTGACAGAAGGAAGGCAATGCTGGAAGATATCGCCATCCTTACCGGTGGGAAAGTAATTGCCGAAGAGATGGGCGCCAAGCTTGAGAATACTCAGGTAGCAGATCTCGGTACCGCCAAGAGAATAGTCATTGATAAGGATAACACAACAATAATAGATGGCGCTGGCGATAAGGCCAGTCTTCAAGGACGCGTTAAGCAGATCAGGGCCCAGATTGATGAGACGACCTCTGACTATGACAGGGAAAAACTGCAGGAAAGGCTGGCGAAGCTGGTCGGTGGCGTGGCAGTCATCAGAGTAGGCGCCGCCACAGAGACGGAGATGAAAGAGAAGAAGGCGCGCGTCGAGGATGCCTTGAATGCTACACGGGCAGCCGTGGAAGAGGGCATTATCCCAGGCGGCGGAGTGGCCTTTATCCGGGCCCTCAAAGCGCTTGATAAAGTTAAACTTGATGGTGATCAGCAGATCGGTGTCAATATCGTAAGGAAGGCACTGGAGGAACCGCTTAAAATGATCGCCTTCAACGCCGGTTTCGAGGGTTCCATAGTTGTAGAAAAGGTTAAGAACGAGAAGGGCGACTTCGGATTTAACGCTCAGACCGATTCATATGAGAACCTGGTAGCGGCGGGAGTCATAGATCCCACCAAGGTCTCGAGGTTTGCCCTCCAGAATGCAGCGAGCGTTGCGGCATTAATGCTTACAACGCAGTGCATGGTTGCCGAGAAACCGAAAGAAGAGTCCGCAATGCCTGCAATGCCTCCAGGAGGCATGGGCGGAATGGGCGGAATGATGTAGCAACAAATCATCTCTAACGAGATTATAGCAGCCCCCATCCTTCGGGATGGGGGCTTTTTTTATGAGTTATGTCGGCTCCAGCAAAAAGGGTGAGTTGATTAAAGGCATTGCCTATTTAAGATAAATTATGTTAATGGTGATACACTCACAATACTCAGAAAGCCATGTATTGATTGAAGCGAAGTGCTGATCAAAGCTCTACTATCAAAATTCAGGAGACACCGATGGACTACAAAGACACCTTGAATCTGCCAAAGACGAGCTTCCCCATGAAGGCCAATCTCGCCCAAAAGGAACCGGAAATGCTCAAATGGTGGGAAGAGATAAATATTTACAAAAAGATACGTGATATGGCCGAAGGGAGAGAGAAATATATACTGCATGATGGCCCCCCCTACGCAAACGGCAATATTCATCTTGGAACCGCATTGAACAAGATTATCAAGGATATCGTAATCAAATCTAAGAATATGGTGGGTCTTGACAGTGTATATGTTCCGGGGTGGGATTGTCATGGACTGCCCATAGAACACCAGGTGGATCAGGAATTGGGAGAGAAGCGGCACACACTCTCGCAGGCCGAAAAAAGACGCCTCTGTCGTGCCTACGCCGAGAAATATGTAAATATTCAGCGGGAACAATTCAAGAGATTTGGTGTCTTCGGTGAATGGGAACACCCCTATGTAACTATGGATTATGACTATGAGGCAACAACTATTGAAGAGTTCGGGAACCTCTTTTTATCGGGGAGCGTTTATAAGGGGAGGAAGCCCGTTTACTGGTGCGCGTCGTGTAAGACAGCGCTTGCAGAAGCAGAGGTGGAATATGCCGATCACCATACCCCCTCCATATATGTGAAATTCCCGGTTGTATCGGATATTACCTCCGTATTTCCTGAGCTTTTCGGGGATAAGGTCAGTGTCGTCATCTGGACGACCACGCCATGGACAATTCCCGCGAACCTCGCCATAGCGGTGCATGAGGACTTTAACTATGTGGCCGTCAGGATAAACGGAGAGGTCCTTGTCTTTGCAGAAGAACTCACGGATTACTGCATCGATGCCTTCGGTTACAGGGAAAAAGAATACGAGGTGCTCGGTGAGTGCAAGGGAGCTCGCCTTGAAGGCCAGAAATGCAGGCACCCCTTTATCGACAGGGAGAGTGTTATCATACTCGCACCCTTTGTGACACTCGAAGCGGGGACGGGTTGTGTTCACATCGCCCCGGGACATGGTCAGGATGACTATGAGATAGGACTGGAGTATGGTCTTGATGTCTACGCACCCGTCGATGATGATGGAAACTTTACCTCCGACGTTGAATTCTTTGAAGGACAGTTTGTTTTTGATGCCAATGAGGCGGTTATTGAAAAAATAAAGGAAGTGGGTTCTTTACTTGGATCCATGGATATGGAGCATCAGTACCCTCATTGCTGGCGCTGTAAAAAGCCCATTATATTCAGGTCGACGAAACAGTGGTTCATATCCATGGAAGCGAATGACCTTAGGAAAACGGCACTGGAGGCAATAGACAGTGTGACCTGGATTCCCTCGTGGGGGCGTGACCGTATATACGGTATGATAGAGAACAGGCCCGACTGGTGCATCTCCCGACAACGATCATGGGGAGTTCCGATCACCGTGTTTTACTGTGAGCAATGTAATGAGACAGTCCTCACGAGAGAGATCTTGGACCATGTGGTTGGTTTGGTGAAGGAGCATGGTGCAGATGTGTGGTTTGAAAAAAAGGCAGGGGATCTTGTCCCGGCGGGAACAACCTGCCCCGCATGCGGTGGTAGCGACTTTCGACGAGAAACCAACATACTTGATGTGTGGTTCGATTCAGGCGTCAGTCATGCGGCGGTTCTTGAAAGACGGGAGAATCTACGTTCTCCATCCGATCTATATCTGGAGGGGAGTGATCAGCACCGCGGGTGGTTTCATTCTTCACTTCTCGAATCAGTGGGGACGAGAAAAAGGGCGCCCTATAAAAGTGTATTGACTCACGGTTTCGTGGTGGATGGTGACGGGAAAAAGATGTCCAAGTCACTGGGAAACTTCATAGATCCCCAGCAGATGGTCGATCGGTATGGAGCGGAGATATTGAGGCTGTGGGTGGCTGCCGAGGACTATACCGTCGACATCAGGATTTCGGAAGAGATACTGAAGAGACTTGTCGAAGCCTACAGAAGAATTCGTAACACGGCAAGGTACATACTGGGGAATCTCTATGACTTTGACCCCGACAGGGATATGTTGACCCCTGACAACATGGAAGAAATAGACCGGTGGATACTTCACAGGCTTCAGGAGCTTATCGGAAGGGTACGAGAGGCCTATGAGAAGTACCAGTTTCATGTCGTTTACTATACCCTCTATAATTTTTGTACCGTAGAGTTAAGTTCTCTCTACCTTGATATCCTTAAGGACAGGCTCTATACTTCAAAAGCGAAATCACGGGAGAGAAAATCGGCCCAGAGCGCCATGAGCATCATTCTCGATAATATGACCAGACTCCTTGCCCCGGTGCTGACTTTTACATCTGAAGAGATATGGCAGAACATGCCAGACTTCAAAGGGAAAGAGACAAGCATTCACATGACGAACTTGCCCGACGTAGAAGCGGTCTATGTTAACAAGGAACTTGGCGAAAAATGGCAGACCCTGATCGGAATACGGGGAGAGGTATCAAAGGCCATAGAAATGGCTCGACAGAATAAGGTAGTGGGACATTCCCTCGACAGTTGTGTCAATATCTGTGCTCCTGGAAGGCTTCACGGGCTTTTGGAGAGTTGTCTCGGTGATCTTAGGTCCCTCTATATCGTTTCGCAGGTAAATCTTGTTGGCAAGGGCGCGATAGCAGATGCCTATGAGAGCACTGACTTTGAGGGATTGAAAATAGCGGTATCGAGGGCCGAAGGAAAGAAGTGTGAACGATGCTGGAATTACAGCACCAACGTGGGCGACGATTCCGATCATCCAACCGTCTGTGCCAGATGTGTGGGAAATCTCTAGTCGGCAAGTCGCAGAGAGGCCGAAGGTTATTGAACATACCGATAAATCAGTGCTTAAGATTCCTCGATGGAGAGCCCTTACGTGAATAAAAGATATACTGCTTCCTCGATCATACTGGTTTCTTTTCTATCTTTGGACCAGTGGACCAAGTTGTATGTAGACTCAGTTATGTCCCCCCGCGATTCTTTCTCTGTAATAAGCGGGCTGCTGAATATTACTTATGTGAGGAATCCGGGAGCTGCCTTTGGCTTTCTTGCCAACGCCTCACCTGGCTTACGGTCAATATTTTTCCTTGCCGTTAGCGCTACAGCCATTGTTTTGATCCTCTATTTTATCTTCAAGAGTGGAAAAGAAGGCCTGCTGCTTACCTGTTCTCTATCGCTAATCCTGAGTGGTGCCGTGGGCAATCTTATAGACCGCATACGTTTCCGGGAGGTCATAGATTTTATTGATTTCTATCTCGGCTCTTACCACTGGCCTGCCTTCAATGTCGCCGATTCGGCCATCTCCATCGGCGCCGTTCTGCTTATCATGGAAATGTTTAAAAAAAAGAGAGATTGAGTCGGCGAAGCAAAGGGAAGGATACTCTTGATAAGACGGTCGTAGGGCATATCCGTCGCAATTCCGACTTCAATTTTTTGAGGAAGGCTTTGCGCGCAGCATGACAAACCCCGAAACGAGTGTCAGAAGACAAAAGGCAATCCAGATCAGATAGTAACTTCCCGTTTTGTCAAATGTCCATCCAGCGAGTGTTGGTCCTATGATGCCACCGATTGAAGAAAACCCCATCAGGATGCCGACCATCTTCCCAAAGGATTTTCTGCCGTAATATTCTCTGATAATAGACGCACGTAAAACCAGAGATCCTCCGAACCCGGGGGCAAAGAAAAAGAGAAATAGATACACCCCTCCCCATACTCTGTCTGCGTAACACAAGGCAAGCATTCCTATCGACATCAGGCCATAGGAAAGGGCCATAATGTATCGCTTGTCATGGATATCTCCGAGCCAGCCAAAGGAAATCCTTCCAACGATGCTGCATAATGGCAGTGCCGCAGCTATCATGCCAGTGAGGTATCTATTCATGCCAAGACTGCTGAGATAGGGCATAATGTGAAGTACCACGGCCGACAGAGTCATCATGCGTATAGCCTCGACAATGTTAAGATACATGAACAGCTTGTCTGTTAAGGCTTCCCTGAAGCTTGGCTCTCCAATAGACTCTTCGGGAGGATTAAGGTAATTGCAATCACTGTCGTTGCCTTCCCGACTGTCCCTCTTGATTGAATCTTCCGGTCTGTTACGTATGATAAATGAAAGGGGAACGCCAATTACCCACATTCCAATGCCAAGAATAAGCAATGCAACTCTCCAGTCATAGATATCTATGAGCCATACAATGCCAGGCACCAGCAAGCCGCTGGCGCCGAAACCCGACGACATGATGCCCAACGCCTTGCCTGCGTTTTTGTCAAACCAGTTAATAACGGCCGTTGTGGTTACCACGCTCGTGCATCCGCCGGCCCCAAGGGCGAGCAATATGAATGATGTATAATACGTAATAAGTGAATGGGTAAAGGCAAAGCAAATGAGACCCGAGCCCGTAATGATCATTCCACCCAGAATAAGCTTTCTTGAGCCAAAACGGTCCACAAGAAATCCTACCAGAGGAGCGAATAGGCCCATTTCCATTCCTCTCAAACTGGCGGCAAAGGAAACCTGGGTATAACTCCATCCAAACTCCTTAACCAGGGGTTCAAAAAAAGCGGTCAGACCAAAGAATACGGTACTGCTGACGTAGAGGACAATAATAAAACAGGCTAAAACAATCCACCATCCGTAATAGATCTTATGCATTATGAGTTCCGGTTTATTCTATTCATTACTGGATTTCTTTCGATACTCAATTGTTTATTGTTATTTCGTCGGCAAATCTTATTATGCCATGAATAGGTTCAATGTGGGGAAATTTGGATCGCTTGTCAGGTTAACACCCAGACGTCTCAACCCGGCTTCATCCCCCGGGGTAGGCATGTGTGTCATGTGAGCCTCACAGTTACGGAGCTCGCTTAGCGTTTCCATGGCAAGGGCCGCTGCCGGATTTGTCGTTGCGCTGATACTCAGGGCGGTCAGTGCCTCATTCAGATCGAGACTTACTGTTCTCTCATTCAGGATTTCTGTTTTAAGGGTCTTTATGGAATCTGTGATGTTTGGCTGAAGTAGCTTTATCTTTTCAGGTATTTCTGCAAGACGCTTTATTGCGTGAAGGATGACGCTCGACGCGGCATGCATAAGTGGAGAATTGTTGCCCGTTACAATCGTTCCATCCTTCAGTGCGATGGCTGCTCCACAATATATCCCTTCGTTTCCTTTATTGGTTGCCTTCGCTTCTAAGGCGGCTTTTCTTGCCGGTTCTACTACATTCCTGTATTCCGGTTTTATATCAAAATTTCTGATAAACAATTCTACACGCTGAACAGATTCCCAGTCTGCCAATCCCATAACATATTCGCAACGGTATCGAAAATAGCGCCTTATGATCTCCTGTTTGGCGGCTTCTGAGGTAACGGTATCATCGGTTATGGCAAATCCGACCTTATTTACACCCATGTCGGTTGGAGAACGGTAACAAGACTCTCCCCCGGTTATCTTTTCCAGTATTCTCCTCAGAACTGGGAATACCTCGACATCGCGATTGTAGTTAACAGCCTTTCTATTATAGGCTTCCAGATGGAAGGGATCGATGAGGTTGAAATCTCTGATATCCGCCGTAGCCGCTTCATATGCCACATTGACGGGATGTTTTAGGGGAAGGTTCCATACGGGGAAGGTTTCAAATTTTGCGTATCCCGATTTTATTCCCTTTTTGTAATCGTGGAACATCTGGGACAGGCAGGTGGCTAATTTACCGCTTCCGGGACCAGGCCCTGTTACAATAACAAGAGGTTTTTTTGTTTCGATAGAGACATTTGCACCGTATCCTTGATCGCTTACTATGATATCTACATCTGTTGGATATCCCGTTGTATAACGGTGGGCGTAAACCGCCACTCCTCTCCTCTCGAGCTTGTTTCTAAACAAGGTGGCGGCAGGTTGATTATCAAAACGTGTTATAACAACACCCAGCACATCGATTTCCCATTCTCTCAGTTCGTCAATCAGTTTGAGGGCGTCAGAATCATAGGTTATACCAAAATCTGCCCTGACCTTTTTTCTCTCAATATCGCCGGCGAAGATACAAAGCAGTATATCGGCTTTATCCTTCAGCTTCTTCAAGAGTCTCATTTTTACATTAGGGTCGTATCCTGGGAGGACACGCGCCGCGTGGTAATCATAGAGCAGTTTTCCTCCGAATTCGAGATATAGCTTATTGTTGAATCTTTTTACACGTTTCAGTATGGATGAAGTCTGTTCTTTGAGATACTTTTCATTATCAAAGCCAATGGATGCTGTCATTTTCCCCTCTTCTTTTAGTTTGTCGAGTGATATAGAGACTATTGGGAATAAGATGCCATTGCCAGCATATTTGCTTCCCCTTAGGAGCTTTTCATATCAGATTTTCGGGTGTGAGTAAATGTCATTTGGGGACAATGGAGGGGTTTATGAAATTGATCAGAGCTGTGCTTTACCGCTGAGGTACTAACTTAAACCTTTTTGGTGAACGAAGGCCTTGCAGGTTATTGCCAAAAGGTGTAATTTTTGTTATGTGGAAGGTAATTTACAAAGGAGAAAGGAATCGTAACATGCTTCAGGATGGAGAACATGGAGTTATTCTGCAGAGAGACCGGGAGACCTATGCGGTAGCGCCGCATATTCCTTGCGGAGTCGTCGGTCCCGAAATACTTAGGAAGATTGCAGACGTTGCTGAAAAGTACAGTGCACCGGCGTTGAAGCTTACCAGCGCTGCACGTATAGCAATCGTTGGGTTGAAGGAAGGTGATGTGGAAAAGGTCTGGGCCGATCTGGACATGGATCAGGGAGCAGCTACGGGGTTATGCGTAAGAAGTATCAAGGCTTGTCCCGGGACTACCTTTTGCCGAAGGGGAATGCAGGATAGCCTCGGCGTTGGAATGAAGCTTGATGAAAAATATCACGGACTCGAGCTGCCGTCAAAATTTAAGATAGGTGTAAGCGGATGCCCCAATCAGTGTGCCGAAACCTGCATCAAGGAGATCGGGCTGGTCGGCATGCCTAAGGGATGGAAAGTTCTTGTTGGTGGCAATGGAGGGTCCAAACCAAGATTATCACAGGAGATTGCCAGTGATATGACAACTGATGAGGTGTTTGCGCTGATTGACAGGATCATTAAGCAGTATAAAAAACAGGCAAAACGGGGGCAGAGACTGGGTGCCATGATAGAAGAGGTGGGTCTGGAAGAATTTAAGGCCATGGTGCTAACCGAACAGGTTTTGTAACAAGTGATGATGCACTGTGCGGTTTTGTATGATGTATGATTTGATTATAATCGGTGGCGGTCCCGCAGGCTCTGCGGCAGGAAGAATAGCAGGGCAGTCGGGGTTGAATACCCTGTTGCTTGACAAGGAAGATTTTCCACGAAACAAGTTGTGCGGCGGAGCCCTGTCCGAGAGAGCGCTATCGTATCTCGATTTTGAGATTCCCCCTTCCATGAGGGAAAAGGAAATATTTGGAATGAGGGTCCGATTCTCCGGTCGCTCCGTTGAGGGCAGTAAGGGATATCGGATAGCCACCATTGTAACAAGGCGTTATTTCGATAATCTATTGTTTGAAAAAGCACGAGAGGCAGGGGTAGACATTAAAACCGGGGAAAAGGTGATCGATCTCAGGGAAGATTCCGATCATGTCGAGGTTGTTTCAAGCAATGGTTCTTATCGGTCTCGATTTTTACTCATAGCCGAAGGCGCACAGGGGAGACTAAAAGAGCGTGTCAGGAAGAGGGATACAAAATGGGAATACGGAATTTCTCTGGTTGCCAACATCCAAGCTGACAATAGAGAGATAGATGCCCGATTACCAGCGCTCATTGAGATTCATCCGGGCATTATTCACATGGGCTACGGCTGGATATTTCCCCATGATGGCTATTATTCGGTGGGAATATGGGGACCCGCGGCATATATGGTTGATCACCGCAGTGTGATGAAAAATTTCCTGCTCGATAACGGGTTCAGTAGTAAACAAAAAATAAAGGGACATGTTATGACCATGGGAGGCATAAGGCGGGATGTTACTGGTTCCCGAATAGTGTTTGTCGGGGATGCCGCCGGGTTTATGGACCCTTTTTCCGGAGAGGGAATAGCCTTTGCAATCAGATCCGGGCAAATAGCTGCAGAGGTAATCTCCGATATCCTGTTACGGGAGAACAATGAGAGTCGTTTGAAAGAATACGAAAAAAGGTGTTACCGGGAATTCGGTCATACTTTTCAATGTGCCCTTTTGTCCTCAAGAATCATGAACCGTTTCCCTGGAATATTTTTCGATATTCTGACAAGAAATACCGATGCCCTCGATCATTTTCTTGAAATTCCCAATCTAAGGAGGCAGTATCTGAGCTACCTTGGCTGGATCATTCCCAGGATACCGAAGCTATTTTTCAGCTGGGATCTGCACACCACTGAGCCTCCCGCAAGACTTACTACATGATGTTACATAAAGGAGTTGAAATCTCAAGCAAAGTCGAGGGATATGCATTCATGTCTATCTGTAAGTTCTGGCAATTATGTTACTTATCAGACTTGAAAGGAATTGTCTCAGGAGTGTAATTCCTGAGGGATTGCCTGGAGAACAACTGACGACGGGATAGCGCCATCCCGCAGGACAACGGGAGGGTCGCAAGTGACATCAAGGACCGTCGATCCCGGTCCTCCTGCAGTG
>JAFGPZ010000005.1 GCA_016935935.1 Deltaproteobacteria bacterium | reverse complement strand
GGCTACGTTCTCTCCACCCGTTTTAATCATATCCTTTTTGCGATCCACCACCTCGATGTATCGATCTTTGTCGATAACCCCTATGTCGCCGGAATGAAACCAGCCGCCCTTCATAACTGCATCGGTCTTTTCCGGTTCCTTAAAGTACATGAGCATGGCGTGAGGACCTCTTCCGCAAATCTCGCCGGGTATTCCCAGTTCGCAGACAGGGTTACCCTCCTCATCCTCAATGCGCGTTTCCATATTGATACCTGCCATTCCTGCCGATCCGAGCTTTGTAAGCGCGTCTTCCGCCTTGAGAATAGTGTGGTAGGGGGCAAGTTCGGTCTGCCCGTAGTAGTTGTATATCTTTGCCGCAGGAAATCTCTCCATGATCTCCTTCAGGATCGCTACTGGCATGATCGAGGCGCCATAGTAACACTTTACAAGATGTGACAGGTCATACCGCCCGAAATTGGGATACCGGAGCATGCCGATCCAGACAGTGGGAGGCGCAAAGAACATGGTTGCTTCATAGTTTGAAATGGTGCGAAGGATTTCTTCGATATCGGGCCGAATCAGCACATTAGTGCCTCCCACCCAGAAAACAGGATTCATAAACACGTCTCGCTGCGCGCAGTGGTAAAGTGGAAGTGCGTTCACGTTTATATCGTCAGGTGCGTACCCACCATCGACAATGCATCCCATGTACTGCGCCATCAGGGCCTGATTCCCTATAACGACGCCTTTCGGAAGCGACTCGGTACCGCTTGTGTAGGTCATCTGACAGGGATCTTCTATATTGAGTGTTCTTTCCGGTGTGCTGTCGGAATATTTAGAAAACCATTCGTCAAACTCCAAAAACTGGTCATTGGGAGGCTCGTCACCTATGCCCTCGTTCGACCAGATCAATGTCTTTACCGATGGCATGACGTCGAGCACATCCCGGACCAGGGGATAGAATTCGTCCTCGATGATAAAAACATTGCTTTCGGAGTGATTTATACAGTAGGCAATGTCGTGTCCTTTGAGAAGGTAATTTATGGAAAGGTAGACGGCCCCGATTTTGCAGCAGCCAAACCATGTCAATACATGATGCCTGGTGTTGTGGGCCAGTATGGCAACACGATCGTACTTGCGCACTCCCAGATCGACAAGACCGTTGGCTACGCGGTTGCATTCTGCTTCGAGCTTGCTGTAGGAAAGCGTGTGATCACGGTAGATGAGTGCCGGCTTGTCAGGATAATGGTAACTGCTGCGCCGGAGTATGTCTGCGATGACCCATCGATTGACACTGTTGTAGCGGTTACGGAGAAAATAGATACTTTCCTCGTTGATGACACCGAACAACTGCTTCTCTTCTTCTGACAGGGTTTTCATATTTTCCTCCTGCTTTCGTTCATTTTCCGCCGCCGGCTGTTATTAAGTGAAGCCCCTGTAACCTGTTGCGGTGAATGCAATTATTTTTCCGCAGTTTCACTATCCAGATAGGATTTAACAGTTTTAAGGTGGTATATCAGAACCAACACAATCACTGTCCCAACGATTATTGTGACCCACTTCTTCACTGTGTCAAACTGAACATACTGATTAATGTATGCTATAGTTTGATTGCCGACAAGTGTGTATATTACAATGGAGCTCAAAGTTCCGCTGAATACGATTATAAAATTATTAACTGCCCTGTAGTTGAGAAGATATCCAATGATCGATCCAACGACAGGGCCGGTCATGAAAAATGGAAGCATTACGAAAAAGAAAAGGCCTATAGCTCCGTATTTTTTTATATTGTTTTTTTGATCCTGCGCGGCAAATTCAGCCTGCCTTACCTGAGCGCGAAATAATTTAGGTTGAATGATATTCCGCATAACTAAAACAATAATGCCATAAGCTACAAGGACAATAACAACCTCAAGGAAGAAATTGTAAAAAATTGTGTAAAAGGTAGAAATCCCGGACGACAGGCATACAGCAATCCCCATGGCCCTCCCTCCTATCAGATGAACCATTGCAGCAGAAGAAAGGGTTTTATGAAGACCAAAATCTGTAAAAAGGAGAGAGAACAGATACAAAAAGGTCAAGATAGCTAAGGTCACGCCGGTAAATAATATCCTGACTTCTATGAGATCAAAGCGGTTTCTGACGAGAAGCGCTATCTTTCTTAATACTTTATGGCACAAGAAAAAAGCTTTTTTAAAATATATCATAATGTCTCGGAAGTGGGCCTTCGCTGGTCGCCGGCATTCTCGCATAGGAGAAAATTAAGGCGAACCAGAAGGCTTTATATTTATCTCACATTGAAGGGATGAAAAAAACGTGGAAAATCATATGGGGAGGACCTTTTAGTCCTATAACCCCTTACTAAGTTCTATCAGTGTTAAGGGATTGACTCTCGCGCCGTTGATCCTCACACCCCAGTGAAGGTGCGGCCCCGTAGCACGTCCGGTTGCGCCTATAAGCCCTATAACCTGTCCTTTTTTTATGTTATCGCCATCCCTGACCAGGACTTTGTCAAGGTGGAAATACATGCTTATGATCCCTCCGCCGTGATCTACGTAGAGAGCATTCCCTGTGAAGAAGTGATCGGCCACGAGAATCACTCTTCCATTATTGGTTGCCTTGACAGGGGTGCCTGTTTTCCCTCTAATGTCCACTCCTGTATGGGGCGATCTTTCCAAATTGTTTATTATGCTCTTCCTTCCGAAAGCCCCCACTAAGCTGCCGTCAACAGGGATCAGAAACGCCTCATTCCATTCAGGCGATGTTGAATCGGCATCCCACAGGGTTTTAACAACCGCCGCCTCACTTTTTACTCTTTCTAAAGTATCCGAATCCAGCTCGACCTTCTCTTTGGGAATTGTGAGGTTGCGGACGCCGTAATCCTTATCTGTTACTCGAATATCAAAACTCTTTTCAAAACCCGATGAGGGTGCTTGCACAAGTACCTTATATCTCCCCGCCCTCTGGTTCAGATCGGTTGCAATAAATCCCTTCCATGAAGCCCCGGTTCGGTCGAAAATGAGGGCTATTTCCTTATTCATCCAGATTGCACGGGGATTGTCTTCTTTGTCGGCCCTGATTGTTATGAGGATGAGGTCTCCCCTGGCCAATGTCTCTGATGAAAAGGATACATCCACCCCGGATAAGGCTTTAGACCCGATCGGCATTATTAAAAGGATGACAGCTACAAAAAATGCAACATATATTTGTCTCATGGTATTTTGTTTCCTTTATCAAGGACCAATGGGCATGGCTTTTCACATATACTTTATGAGGACATCAGAATGTATTCCAGCACCTCATCGAGGTTTTGGAAAAGCTTGAACCCATTGCCGGAATATGCACTGTTCCAGGGGAACAGCAACCCAGTTGCCAGGACTCCACTTTCTACCGCCTTTTGAAGGTTCAGTGGTGAATCGTCCACCACAACGTCAGCCTTTGGGAAAAGAACGGACTTGTCTTGAGAGAGATGAAGCTCATCGTAAGGCAGGCCATGCCTCGCCAGCCATCGCTCGGTGGGACGATTCATTTCCGGCGTTCGGTGGCTGGCAATGATAATATGAAAACCATGTTCTCTGAGCGCCGATAAAAAGTTTCGTGATTCCGGGTAGGGTCGGTATTGCTCACTATCCTGATTACGGTGAATCTTGTTGATTGTGGCGAAAAAGTCATCTACCGAGCAGTGTCCCTCCCAAATGTCGTATCTGTGCCACCGATCCGGTGTTGGAAAGTTCCGTTTGATTTTTTTCAATTCAAGATGCAAACTGTCGCTGAACTGCCACAGTGTGTTGTCTATATCAATTATTGCTGTCCTGCTCAAAATTTTTCGTTTCTCCGTAGTTTTTGATGTCATATTGAACATAAAATATTCTTGCCGTCAAGGTCCCGGGAACTTTTCACTCCACGTTGAATAAATGCTTTCGGGATCCAATGTCAAATTTTCCTGAAGGGAGACTTACACCGCCTCTAACTTTGCTTTCAAGGTCATGCCATGGGATAGTACTTATTCCCCTTGGGTATTCTTCTTATCTTCAGGCATTGACGAACTAACTTTAGAAATGATAGATGAAACT
>JAFGPZ010000277.1 GCA_016935935.1 Deltaproteobacteria bacterium | reverse complement strand
GGTGCAGTACCTCTCTGGTACCTGCCAGCAGTCTTCCTTTCTTTGATCCCGCAGTCTCAATATGACATATGAGCTCGTGTGCCTTTTTGAAAAAATCATTTTCCCTGCCCGGATTGTTTCTGAAGACAAGATCTTTCCCTGCATCTATCATCTCCAGTACATAACAGTCTTTTATATTATCGGGGACGCTGCAGTAATTACTCATAAGATCAAGTACGGCCTTGCGCATCCGGATAAAGTCTACATTCAATTCGGCCAGCGTGCCGTCAAAATCGAAGAGAATGGCCTTGATGGGCATCATAGCGCATTATCCTTGAGATACCTTTCTATCCTGTCAATGCCTTCCCCTATGTTTTCCAGGGAACTTGCATATGAAAATCTGAGATATCCTTCGCAGTTTTTCCCAAAGTCGATGCCCGGTGTAACACCAACGTGTGCCTTTTCAAGAATGTCGAATGCCGTTTTATAGGAGTTTGTGGAAAAATTTTTGATGTTGCCCAGTATGTAGAATGCGCCTGTCGGTTCCACGGTGATGCCGAGGCCTATTTCGCGGAGTCTCTTTATTATAAATTTCCTCCGTTCGTTGAAGATATTCTTCATACGTTTAACATCATCTCCCGCTTCCCGAAGTGCCGCTACCCCTCCCCACTGGACGAAGGAGTTCGGGGAGATAAAAAAATTCTGCTGGATCTTCTGTATGGGACGTATATATTCTTTTGGCGCGATGAGATATCCCAGCCGCCACCCGGTCATGGCATAAGCCTTCGAAAATCCGTTCATGACGAAGGCGTTATCTGTAAACTCAAGAATCGTATGCTCTCGATTCTCTTCATAAACAAGACCGTGATATATCTCATCCGAGATTACGGGAATGCCGTATGAAGCTATTTTTGACATCATCTCGGCGCTCAGGAGATTACCGGTCGGATTGGATGGGGAATTTATCATGATTCCCTTTGTTTGAGAGGTTATTTCCCCCCCGATACCTTCGGGTGTATACTGAAACCCGTTTTCTTCATAGACATTGACACGAACGGGAACGCCCCCGCAAAAACTGATGAAGTTCGGATAACACGCGTAGTGCGGATCGGATATGATAATTTCGTCGCCTTTTTCTATAAGTGCGGCAAAGAGCAGAAACATGGCGGGTGAAGTGCCGGATGTTATGATGATCCGGTCCGGTGAAATGTTCACTCCATATGTTGTAAAATAATGCTCGCAGATCGCTTCTCTCAGCTCTATGAGCCCGAGACTATGGGTGTAATGAGTTTTCCCGTCTTTGATGGCCTTGCAGCATGCCTCTTTTACACATTCGGGCGTATCGAAATCGGGTTCCCCGACCTCCAGGTGAACGATATCTTTCCCCTCCCGTTCCATTTCCTGCGCTTTTTCAAGGATGTCCATGACAATAAAAGGGGAAATCTCAGCTGCTCTTTTTGTAACCACACATTTCTCCGCTGTCTGTTTTAAGGATGGAAAAGTTACCTGTCCTGTCGAAACTTGTCAAGGAATTTGGGTCGCCTTCTGTTGTTTCCCGTCAGATAATCGGGATGCAACGTTTTTGTGATGATTTTCTCCGGGTGTATATCCGGAGGGGTAAAGTCAAAAACAATATCGAGAAACGACATGATAATATTAAATGTGGCTCCCCACAGGATTTCTACGTCTCCCGTGGTATTCTCGTATATCAGACAGGGCGATTTCCACCCGCATGCCGTTCCGTCTGTCATATTGTCCTGAAGGCGGATAGAAAAAAAGCTGTAATTTTCTTTGTTGTAAAAAGCTTCCAGGGGTATTTCGACCAGCTTTTCGACCTCCCGGCTGGAGTTGAATTCCCATTTTTTTTCTATAAGACCTACCATTGGGAAAATAGTTTTCGCAAGCAGGCGCAGCCTATACGGGGGAAGCGGACCGAGAAATCGTATGTTGAAAGGATTCAGCCTTATTTCTTCCCATGATTCCCTTACGGCGTTGGCAAGAAAGAGGGCTATGCTGTCGAATGCAGCTTTCCCCCTTTCTCTTGCGTGAACCAGGGCCGCTCCGCCCAGAAGGGGAGGGAATCCATGGACAATTAATGAACGCAGGAAGTGATCAAGAAAAGGTCTCACCTCTCCCCCCGGTCCACTCAAATCTCCTGACTGCGAAACGGCAGTTGACCTCTTGCTCAGTATGAATACAGGTTCATTGCTGTTCGTGGACCGATTCGTATCGAATAATAAAGGAATCAATACTCCCGCTTCGATTTGCCTTTTATCTCTTCCGGCTTCTTTCCTTGCACCTGTCTTCTCAGGATAGTCGATCTCGGCGGCACTCAGCCGTTCCACGATGTGCTTTATGAGGGTGTTTTTATTCATGATGGAATAATTACAACAGTTGTGCAAAGGCCGTTTTTGTCGATTCCCACCCGTCATGAAGGATCGTTACCGATACTTTTACGATAGAGGTGAGCCTTACACTTGGCACAGAGAGGAAAATCATCGAGTCTATCTTCTGGTATGCGGTTTTTGGCTCCGCAGTTAAGGCATTGCACGACAAGTTCATCCAGAAGGAAACCACACCGGCCGCAAATAGGCCGGTCTTTCAGTCGATTCCTGAATATGCGGTTTTTCTGCCCGCACCTGAGACAGCGGACAATGAAGTAGTCTTGAGACATGCTATTCGGTTCGCCTGTTGATGCGCGGGATTAACACCGCACGATGTCTTCATCTCTTTTTTGTTACGGCATGGAAATCTTTATGGTTCCGCCTCTACCCAGTATGTCGTGGAGGTGGACGTACCCTTCAAGGTGCCTGTGACTGTCTATGATCGCCAATGCGGTGATCTCGTCCTTTTGCATAATTTCTATGGTTTGTGCCAGAGATGTATCGGGGTCGATAGTCTTGGGTTTTTTTGTCATCAAATCGTCCACGAGCTGTTCATTTATGCTTGTTCCTTTTCTGACGTGCCGTCTCAGATCTCCATCGGTTATTATACCCAGAAGATGCTTCTCTATGTCCGTTATGAATATAAAACCAAGGTTTTTCTTGTCCATTTTTTCAATGGCTTTTACCGCGGAGGTTCCCGAAGGCACGACCGGGATGTCGTCACCGCCGATCATGACATCTTTTACCCTTGCCATCAGCCTTTGTCCCAGGTGCCCTCCGGGGTGAAATTTATAGAAGTCCTTTTCGGTGAAATTCATATGATCTACAAGAGCAACAGCCAGCGCATCCCCCATGGCCAATGTGGCGGTTGTACTCGACGTCGGTGCCAGACCGAAAGGGCAAGCTTCACGGCTTACACTCACGTCTATAACCACATCGCTGCTTTTGGCGAGAGTCGAATTAATATTACCAGTGAACGCTATGAGGGGCAGTCCGATATCTCTTACATTAGAGATTAGAATATTCAATTCGTTCGTCTCCCCGCTGTTTGATATGGCGAGCATTACATCTTCCCTGGTTACGATCCCGAGATCTCCGTGCAATCCTTCTACCGGATGGAGAAAAATAGCAGGGGTTCCCGTGCTTGTAAGGGTTGCGACTATCTTTCTCCCGACAAGACCCGATTTCCCTATTCCGGTAACGATGACGCGGCCTTTCTTCTCAGCTATAATTTCTACGGCCCTGGAAAAATCGGGGCCAATCCTGTCCACTAGATTCAAGATACATTCGGCTTCTATCTTGAGGACTTCTCTTGCCTGGTTTATTAAATCGTTCATGCGGAAAACGTCCTGTTTTTTATCAGGGTAGACCGGATAAAAAACTATTTTTATGATACTGAACTGAAAATCATCTCTTTGCTTCTCGTAGTATATATATCAACAGGTGAACAATCACAAGCCGTAGAACCTTTTTACAGGCCCTAGCGTACAATAACGGATTTCACCAACCGTTCCAATTTTTCTTTCATGGAGCGGATTACCCCATCTGTAGGTGGATTTTCATTCATGAAAGCAGGGTCGAGGGTTTTTGAAGGTACGAATTTCTGCAATACATGGAGCCTGGCCCCGCTTATAAGAGTCCCTATTTTTTCTATGTCGTTTTCCGTCAAAAGAAATTCGGTGATCGTCGTCCTGAATTCATAATCGATCCCGGAGTTCATTATCAGTTTTATACTCTTCACTATATCTTCGGGAGTTACGGGAGTCTTGACGATTTCTTCGTATTTTTCAAGCGGCGCCTTTACATCCATGGCGATGTAGTCCAGGAGACCTCTGCTGATCAATTTATCTAATACCTTCGGAAACGAACCGTTCGTATCGATTTTGATCATATAACCCAGTGATCTTATTCTTTCTGCAAATTCAATAAGATCGGTTTGCAGTGTGGGCTCTCCGCCGGTGATATTTACAGCGTCTAACTTTCCTCTCCTTTTTTCAAGAAAGTCAAATACTTCATCATCCGTTATGGCTTCCCCGAACAGGGAAGAATCCACGAGCTCCGGATTGTGGCAGTAAGGGCATCTGAAATTGCATCCCCGGGTGAATATAATGGCGCATATCTTACCGGGATAATCGATCAGGGAAAATTTCTGTATGTCTACGATCTTCACCGGATTACACCCGGAATACCTTTCTGTTTTTGAACTCTTCCTGCTTTCCCTTGTTCCATTGTTTCACCGGGCGTAGATAACCGACCACGCGGGAGAAAACCTC
>JAFGPZ010000276.1 GCA_016935935.1 Deltaproteobacteria bacterium | reverse complement strand
GCGTGGCCGACATGACAGAGGTCATAAACCGTCACCCCGCACACATACATGCCTACCTTGCCTTCTGTAATAGGTCTAAATTCCTCTTTGTTTCTGGAGGCGGTATTGTACAACCGTATCGTCATAGTTGGACTCCAATCATTCCATATTTCCTTGAGACAAGACTTTTCTTCTTAACAGGACTAACCCCGGAATTTCAATACTTTTCTGTCCTGCTTGTCGAAATGATGTTGGTCCTCATTCGGTTCTGAGGGCCTCGATAGGCTCTAATGTAGCGGCCTTCGAAGCCGGGTAAATGCCAAAAATCAGCCCGATAATAAATGATAGAGACAATCCCGCACCCATTGCGTCCCACGATTGAACCGCAGCCAAATCACCAGACTTCGAAGCAAGGAAGGTCGAAAGCATTCCGAGGAAAGCTCCAAAAAATCCGCCCAGTCCGGCGATAATTAGGGATTCCAGCAAGAACTGGATTCGAATGTCACGGCGACGGGCGCCGATGGCCCGGCGCAATCCAATTTCTTTCCTTCTCTCTCGGCCTACCGTAAGCATGACTGCAAGAATCCCAATACCACCAACAAGAAGGGATATTGCTGCAACACTTGCAACCAGAAGGGTCAGGATTCGTGAGGATTCTCTCTCTGTCTGGATCAGGGTTGCCTGATTCTGAATGGTGAAGTCATCAGGTTTATCACGCAGCCTATGTCTCTCGCGCAATAGCTCTCTAATTTCCGTCTCAGCACTTTTTAATCGCGTAGAGTCTGTGACCTGAACGTGTATCTTTTGTATAAATGTAGCGCGTATAAGCCTATGCATTGCAGTATTTATCGGGATTAGAATTCTATCGTCCCGATCCACTCCATTAGCATCTATCCCTTTCGCTTTCATAACTCCCACAACTTCGAAGGGCGCGCCACTGATTCGTATTAGATATCCAATAGGATTTTCATCATGAAATATTTTTTCAACGATCACTTCACCAACAATTGCAACTCTTTGGCCTGTATCATTTTCGACCGAATCGAATATGCGACCCTTTTGTATCTCTATATTGCGTATTCGAAAGGCAGATGGAGTAACCCCAACAATCTCTGTCTTCAGATTTTCTGATTCCCATTGCACGTTCATCTTGCTGCTGGTCTCCGGGGCTGCATCGACAACAGATGCGCACTCGGACTTTATGGCATCAGCATCCCCGATCTGCAATGAAGTAACGATCGCTGACTGGGTCTCTCGACCACCAACGAGGGTAACATGTCCGGCATTCACGACAATTAGGTTGGTACCCATATCGTGGATCATGTCAAGTACGCGTTTTTGCGCACCTCGTCCCATGGACACCATAACAATTACGGCCGCAACTCCTATGGTCATGCTTGATATGCATAGGGCAGTACGTAATTTATGAGCGGCTAGGAGCTTACATGATAAGGTGATATTTTTTGTTATTTTCAAGGCAATCCCTGGATTTGACAACTATCCCTTGAGGTCATCTTATAAAGAATCTCAAAAATTTGGCCGATAATGTGCTTTATCCCTTTATCTGTCCATCTTTGAGTTCCAGTATCCGTTGCGCATGCTCAGCTACAGCCCGATCATGCGTCACAACGATTATCGTTCTTCCCTCTTTATGGAGACGACTAAAAATTTCCACGATTTCAGCCGTACTCTCGGAATCCAGATTGCCGGTCGGTTCATCAGCCAGAATTACATCAGGATCATTGATCAGGGATCGGGCTATAGCTACCCTTTGTTGTTCGCCTCCCGACAATTCGTTGGCATAGTATTCTATCCGGTCTTCCAGCCCTACATCGGCCAGAAGTTTCCTGGCGCGTTGTATCGCATCGGCAGGATATTTGTCTGTGTAAATAAGCGGTAAGAGCACATTGTCAAGCGCGGTGGTTCGTTCCAAAAGAAAAAACTGCTGGAATACAAACCCAAACTTCTTGTTTCTCAGTGCAGAAAGGGCATCATCGTCCAGTTGTAATACATTAATGTCGTCCAGTTCAAACTGTCCATTTGTAGGCCTATCGAGGCAACCGATAATGTTCATAAGTGTGGATTTACCGCTCCCTGATGCCCCCATGATTGCCACATATTCTCCGCGTTGAATCGAAAAAGTTACGCCGTGCAGCACCCGGGTTTCAACGGAAGTCTTTATATAGGTTTTCTCAATGCCCTTGATATTGATCACAGTTCGTCCCTCCCCTTTCTCACTAACCTCTCAAAATGTCGACAGGATTAAGGTTTGCCGCCTTCCTGGCAGGATATATGCCGAAGAGAACTGCAATGAGACTGCATGATACGATGGCAACTGCAAAAGCCAGGGGTGTAAGATTGCTGGCAGCCATGTCCATGCTCGAAAGGATAATAGAACCGCAGTATCCCAGGATAGTCCCCAATATGCCCCCCATTAATGAGATGAGGAGACCTTCTATTATGAATTGGCGGAGGATGTCATTCTTACGTGCGCCAAGCGCCCTGCGGATTCCTATTTCACTCCTCCTCGCAGAAATAGATGCAAGCATTATGTTCATGATCATAATGCCCGCGACCACTAAAGTAATTCCGGCGATTCCCGTGAGCACATTTATCAGGGTTCGGGAGGTGCCATAGGCCATGTCGATCAGGTCCTGGGGAGTTCTCATGGCAAAATCATCCGGCTCGCCAGGTGCGAGCTTATGGCGTTTACGAAGCACAGCGCTTATGTCCTCGACGGTCTTGTTGAGTTTGTCGGTATCCTTCACGGTAACAACTATCTGTGTCAGGGGAATATCTCTGAAGACTCTCATTGTGTAAGTGGTTATGGGAATGACGATACGGTCGTCTCGATCCCTCCCTTCAGAACCTACTCCTTTTGACTCGAGTTCCCCCTTGACAGTGAACGGGACATCCATAATTTGAATTGTCTGACCGATTGAATCTGCCTCGCCGAACAGGTTCTTTTTTACAATTTGTCCGATAAGGCACACCCTAGCAGAAAAAGATATGTCTTCCTCGGATATGAAGCTTCCTTTACTTGCGTTAAAATCGCGGATCTGCGCCCATATCGGCGTAACACCGAATACCCTGGTGATGGTATTCTTGTCCCCATATTTTACCTCTATTTCTTTGCGGTCTTTTACCGGCGAAATAGCCACAATGTTTCCAACGTGTTGGCGGATAACTTCGACATCTTCTTCGATAAGCGATACAACATCGCGACTGCCCGAAGGAGCTCCGGTAAATTTGTCTGACCCCGGCCGTATCTGTATCAGATCTGGCCCCTGCCTATTGACAGTGTCCATTACCTTTTCGTACACGCCCTGGCTCACACAGATCGTCATTGTGAGGGATGCAACTCCAACTGCTATGCCCAGGATCATAATGAATCCACGGAGCCTGTTATTATTAATCATCCGAAACGATTCTTTGGTAATTCGAACTATTCGGGTCATAATTATTCTCCTTCAAAGTCGCCTTGATCTTCAAGAACCTCTTCCCCTTCTTTAAGACCCTCTGTGATTTCCAGGAAGCGACCTTGTTTCCAGCCAATTTTAACCTCACGCCTTACCGGTTTTCCATTCTCTATTACATATACAAAGTTGACACCCCCAGTTTTCTTAACTGAACTCGCTGCTACTACGAGGACACCCTCGCGGGATTCGAGGAATATTGAAACATTAGCCGTCATTTCCGGCCGGAGCTCAACTGAAGGGGGTTTTAGGCTCTTAACCATGACGTTATAGAAAACAACATTTTCTTTGAGTATTGCTTTTGGATAAATCCCTACAACCTCCCCATCTATGTCAATTGAAGGAAAGGCCTCGACCGCAAATGTGGCCTTCTGGCCAACCTTGATCTTGCCGATATCGACCTCATCAACGTACGTCTCAACTTGGAGTCGATCAAGATCAATAATTGTCACAAATGTGGGTGCGCTCAAACCCGCGGCTACAGTTTCTCCTTCTTGCGTTGAGACAGAGGCGATGATTCCTGAAATAGGAGCACGCAAGATTGCGTATGACAATGCCGCCTCAGAGATTTTCAGAGAAGCCCGTGCACTTTCAACCTCCGCATTCAGTAATTTTAAATCTTCATCGAGCTTATTTCTTGCCAACTCCAGCGTTTTGGAACTCGATTCTAACTCCGCCTTAGCAACTAGGAGTGCCTCGCTTGCCTGGTCTAAAATCTGTCTAGATGTATAATTTTCATTGAAGAGAGTTTTCTCCCTTTCATATTCTGTCGTTTTCAGTTCATAGGTTGCCCTGAATTGGCTCAAATCGGCTTCGGCCTTCTTAATCTCGACAGGACCCAGTGTTGTCCTTGTTGCAAGATTGATTTTGGCGATGCTCAGCTCAACCTGCTGCTTTTCGACGGTCGCTTTTAATTCATCTTTTTCAAGCTCCGCAATGACCTGTCCCTTCTCTACAAAATCACCTACATTAGCACGAAGGTGCTCAACCTTGCCAGATATGCGAGCGCCCAGACGTACCTCCGCACCTACCTGCGGCTTGACTGTGCCAAGGGCGGTAACTGCGAGGGAGAAGGTTTGCTTAGTAGATCGAATCGTTTTATACTCAGGTTCGTCTCCTTCGGAAGAACAGCCCTGAAACAAGGGGGTTCCAACTGTACAGGCGAAAATAATTAGACAGATTGGGATTATTCTTTTAAATATTGAATAAGGAATGTGGCATCTCAGTTTGCAAACTATCGGAAACAATACGGATAACATTCAGCCCTTCTCTCCTGATCGATAAGTAGATCAATATCTGCTCAGAAATTGTTTTATTAATATGGTTATAAGACAATGTATAAAATTAAGAACTAAACTGTCGGCAGGATAGCCGACGTTCAATTGTTAACCGAAAAATTATCCCAGAAGGCAATTTTATTTGCGCGTTGGAACAGACCCACGCCACCACTCCCAGTAATACTGTCGTCGGTCGTTGTCAGTAACTGAGTTCCGTCAACCGAAACGGTGATGTTGCTTCCATTGACGACAATTTTAATGTGATACCACGTATTGACTGAAAACGCTGTTGTCGTTGCATAACCGATGGTTGTCCGTGTCCCATTTGTAATTTTAAACAGCTGTATATCTGATCTTCGAATGCCACAACGAATCGCATAATAATTGTTTTTATCCTTGATCCTGAAAGCTATACCGCCGAAATAGCCATCGGAAGCGATAGCTTTAGAATCGACCTCGATTGTGCCATCAGTAAAAGATATTTCTTTGTTCCAGATTGCATGGCAATCCTCATACACAGTTTCAGGAGCGAATT